>JBIKKR010000051.1:0-17950 GCA_044360225.1 Bdellovibrionota bacterium
GGAGGAAAATGATGCGGGTACTCAAGAGCACAAAGGATTTTGAGCGTTTCGGAGGCTTGAACCCTGTTACCATCAGGGTGAGCACCGAAAATTCAAAAGCCGACCTGATCTTGGGCAGATGCGCCGTTTTCATCCCCGCAACTAATGATGAAGCTAGGGTTACACAGAGTGTGGCCCCTTTACATACGGGGAGAACTGCGATGCCCTGCACATTAACAAGAGCCTTACCCGATGAAGCATAAAGAGGATATACTCTCCTCATGTCCGCTGAGCTCCGTTGTTATCACTGTTCATCCACGGTGCAGACCTCTGTACTGCAACCTATCGGCTTTCGAGACTCCTGCCCATCGTGTGCCCGAGATATGCATGCGTGTCGTAACTGCCAACACTTTGACCAAAGTGCACATCACGAATGTCGCGAACCTTCTGCTGAGTGGGTTCGCGATAAAGAGCGGGGCAATCGGTGCGAATACTTCACGCCCAATAGCCATGCTTCTGCAAGAGGATCATCATCAGCAGACACTATCGCTGCGCTCGATAACCTCTTCAAAAAATAGTAGAGCAGCGCACTACGAAGATAGTGCGAAACATCGAGATAGCAAGGTTAGTCGCCAGCCAACCTACTGATGTTCAGAGCGGCTGCCGGTGTATGAGCACCTCTCATTTACAATACCCAGCTTATCCATCTTGTACTTGAGGATACGACGACTAATTCCTAACAAGCGAGCCGCTTTACTCTGTACATACTGAGAGCGCTCAAGCGCACCGACGATAAGTTTGGTTTCTAGAAGACGGTTTGCCTCGCCGAACGCTCGCGTGCAGTCAGTCTCAAGCTCCACTTTGATTCGATTACTGGATACGCTACCCGAATGAAAGATTTTCTGCGGCAGATCGTGAGCATGCACATCTTCGGAGCTGTGCAAGGCCAACAGATACTCAACCACATTCTCCAGTTCACGCACATTGCCGGGCCATGAATAGCGTTTGAGTGCGTCACACGCAGTCGCCAGAAGCCGGACTTCTCTGCCGTTGTATCGCGGCGATAGCTTCTCAATGCAGCAACGAAAGAGCAGCTCGATGTCCTCTGTGCGGTCGCGCAAAGAGGGGATCGAGAGGTTAACAACATTGATCCGGTATAAGAGATCGCGCCGAAAGCGCCCTCCTCTACCTAACTCGTCGAGATCGCGATTTGATGCTGCGATTACACGAGTGTCGATGCGTATCGTCTTCGAACTGCCGATTCTCTGCACTTCGCGCTCCTGGAGGAATCGTAGCAGCTTGACCTGCGCGCGCGGACTGAGTTCGCTCACCTCATCGAGGAATAGGGTGCCACCATGGGCTAGCTCTACGCTGCCGATTCGGCGTTGTGCCGCGCTTGTAAACGAGCCGCGCTCGTGACCGAAAAACTCTGATTCAATCAGTTCATCGGGGACAGACGCGCAATTTATGGCAACAAAAGGCCCAGAAGCTCGGCTACTTCGATCGTGAATCTCCCTTGCTACAAGCTCTTTACCAGTCCCAGATTCACCAGTGACCAATACAGTGGTATCGCGAGGCGCAACTGCCGATAGTTGCGAGTATAGTTCACGCATTACATCTGATGCCCCGACGAGCCTCCCAAACCTGGCCCCAATACCCTGCCGAGCAACCGTGCGGCCACCGAACTCCTCCCACCACTGCTTCAGATCAGAAACGACTGCTGCACGTATGGGTCCCTCAACCACCCAATCAACTCCCGCCCGCAGGGACTGGACTGCATGCGACACTGCCCCTACTGGTACGGCAGCAACGATCGGGCGATGCCCTGTAGCGAGACGCAGCTTTTCAATGAAATGCGTATCGACCGCCTCTGCATGTGAGGTCTGAAGGAGTATACACTGCGGCGAATGCTCCTCGACTGCGAGGTGCGCCCTATCGAGCGGGCATTCAAGCACCTTACAGGTGGGACTAGACAGCACTCCGGCCCTAGGAAACCCCAAGCTCTGACCTGCGGCAATAACCAAGATGCACTGCAATTCTTCGCCCATGCGCCCGTTTCTCAAAGAATGACGTACGGAGTATAGGATGCCGCAGCTCTCAACTTTGGAGCATGCGCAACACAACTTGCAGGGCGTGACGATCAAAGATCGCCAGATCCGACGATATCGTACCAATACCGATATACGTCCTCTAATGACTTCTCGAAGGGTATCCGCGGTTCCCAACCACACGCATGGCGAATAGCCTCGCAACTTCCATACAATTCAGGAACCTCTGGACCTCGCAGCCTCTCCGGATCTTGCTCAATCGATACTGCAAGTCCCGAAATAGCAACCAGTGTGTCCAACACTTCCTGTACAGGGCGAGACCTCCCCGATCCAAGATTGAAGATACCATTTCCTGAAGCTGCCAAGAGTCTATATCCCCGCACGATGTCCCGCACATCCGAAAAGTCTCGCCGTGCCTCAAGATTACCCACTCGCATGACTGCGGGGGCCTGGTCGTGAGCTATACGCGCTAGCTGCAATGCGAAACTCGCCGTCACAAAACGCCGGTCCTGGCCTGGGCCGATATGATTAAAGGGGCGCGCGATAGCGCAGCGCAGATTCCCCGAGCGGCTAAAGCTCTCGACCGCCAACTCTGCCATGCGTTTACTGAGGCTGTAGTTATTCAGGGGGCGAATCTCTGTCGACTCGCGTATCGGCAACTGGGACGGACTCACCGATCCATATACTTCGGCTGAGCTGACGAAGACGAGAGATTTGACGCAACCTGCGAGTACGCTCTGATGAGCAACGTGCGCTGTTCCACCGACATTAACCCGCAAGGTACGCTCAAAGTCCGCCTGAGCCTCTGGCACAAAGGATATGCCAGCCAAGTGGTACACCACTTCTGGCTTCGCTCGTTCGAGCACCTTTGCTACAGACTCAGCATCCGTAATATCGACAGGAACCTCGCACCACCGCTGTGTACCCTCGCTGGGAACCTGGACACCGGCGAACACCTCATCGCCCTGATCGACCAGGTGTTCGACGAGATGTCTACCTACAAAACCACCTGCCCCCAGAACAAGAGAACGCATCGCTCAATATCTGCTTTATCTACACCGCAGCCGACAGTCGCTCAATATCTGAGTCGACCATCATCTGTATCATCTGCTCAAAGGAAACTTTTGGCTTCCAGCCGAGCTTCTGTTGCGCCTTGCTTGGGTCTCCGATTAGCAGATCCACCTCTGCCGGACGAAGGAACTTCGGATCCAGTTTCACGTATTTTTCCCACGGTAGCCCAGCATGGTTAAAGGCCACCTCGACGAGTCGTTTAACCGTATGGGTTTCCCCGGTTGCGATCACGTAATCATCAGGCTCGTTCTGCTGAAGCATCAGCCACATCGCTTCCACGTAATCGCCCGCAAACCCCCAATCGCGTCGAGCGTCGAGGTTTCCGAGCCGAAGCTCAGACGCCAAGCCCAACTTAATTCGCGCAACTCCATCAGTCACCTTTCTCGTAACGAACTCCAGGCCACGCCGCGGAGACTCGTGGTTAAACAGGATCCCCGACACTGCAAAGAGGTCATAGCTCTCTCTGTAGTTCACAGTGATGTAGTGTCCATACACCTTGGCGACACCGTAGGGTGACCGAGGATAGAAAGGTGTAAGCTCACTTTGCGGTGTTTCCCGCACGCGGCCGTACATCTCAGAGCTTGAGGCCTGGTAGAATCTAATCGATGGATCAACTAAACGGATCGACTCAAGCATCCGGGTCACCCCGAGGGCTGTGAACTCTGAAGTCAACACCGGCTGATTCCAGCTCGTCGGCACAAAGCTCTGCGCCGCAAGGTTGTATACCTCAGACGGACGAGCGTCCTTCAGTACCGATATCAACGAATATTGGTCGAGCAAGTCACCCTGTAGTAATTCAACTTTGTTCCTGATGTGATTAATTCGCTCAAAGTTCTCAACAGATGCGCGGCGAACCATTCCGCAGACCCGATACCCCTTGCTCAGCAAAAACTCTGCGAGATATGAGCCATCTTGCCCTGTAATACCTGTTATAAGCGCAACCTTCTGTGCCATATACCTTTACTCCTTTCGCGCTGCGGCTCCACAAACCGTGTCAATCCGCTCTGCTATCCTACGTTAAATCAGTTCTACCCTTTGCCTTGAGCTCTTCAACCACCTTTCGGACATCCTGCACATTCTCGCGTGCGACTACAAGAATAGCATCGCCAGAATCAACGATAACGACATCCTCAAGACCTACCGCAGCGATCAATCGACCCTCCGAGCGCACCACGCAGCTCTTACTATCAATCACAACGGCGTTGCCGTGAATCAGATTTCCATTCTCATCCTTAGAGAAGTTCTCGGCCCACTGATCCCACGACCCCACATCATTCCATCCAAACGGCTCGGCATCAATAACCACACAGTTACGAGCGTGCTCAAGCACGCCAAAGTCGATGGATATCGACTCAAGCGACTTAAATATTGAATCAATCGAGGCACTTGAACCAAGCTGTGCACCCGCTTCAAGCGCCGTTCGTATCTCTTGAAATCCTTGATACATCTCCGGCATATGCTCCGCAAATGCTTGCATGATAACCGAGGCTCTCCATACAAACATGCCCGAGTTCCAGCTGTATACCCCCTGCTCAAGATACTTCCTGGCACGTTGCAGACTGGGCTTCTCGAAGAAACGATCAACGTGATACGCACGTCCAGAGATCGCCTCGCCTCTCTTGATGTATCCGTACCCTGTATGCGGAGATGTCGGAGGTATTCCGATCGTAACCAGATTGTCCCCCTGCCGTGCTACTGAGATCGCCTCCTGGAGCGCTCGCCTCAAGCTCTCTTCGTCCGCAATCGCATGATCTGCAGGCAGCACAACGAGAACCGGATCCCGTCTAGGATCTCGCACAGCAGCAGCGACTGCCGACAAGCCGATACAAGCAGCCGTATTGCGGGCATCTGGCTCGATGATTACTCCTGCATCTGGTACGTGCTGCTCTACCAAGGGCACCAAACGATTACTCGCTACTACCAAAACCCGATCCGCGCCGACGAGAGGCTCAACTCTCCGTACCGTTGCCTGAATCAAACTCTCTTCACCCCCTCCCATGGAGAGGAACTGCTTCGGCCGCGAGCAACGACTGAGAGGCCAGAAACGGCTCCCCTGTCCACCGGCCAAGACCACTACATAAGTATCTTCGTTACGTGCTGTCACAACCACACCCCTACTATTACCGCACACCGATCTCTGTCAAAAACCGCTGCAGCGCTTCTTCCCAGGACAGGGGTGACCTATGCAGAACTTCGGAGATCTTCGATACGTCAAACGCTGAAAAGACAGGCCTCTTCGCCGGGCGATTAAGTGCCGCCGCTGTAGTTCTTCCCAAACGCGCCATCCGTCTATCCTCAAAGCTCGGAGCTGCGAGCCGATGAATCTCAACCGAGAAATCGTACCACGAGACTACACCTGAACACGAGGCATGCAACGTACCGTGTACCGGCAGCCGCGCCAAATCGAGCACCGCCTCTGCCAGCCACCCTGCCCACGTTGGCGAGACGAACTGGTCGTCGACAATCGTCAGCTCCTCTCGCTCACCAAAGAGTTTGAGCATGGTGTGGACGAAGTTTACTCCTTTTTGTCCGTAGAGAGCCTGCGTTCGAACTATGAGCCCACGATCGCCAGCGATACCTCGAACGTATTCTTCGCCTTTTAATTTTGAGCGACCATAGGTGCTCACTGGATTTACTGAGTCATCTTCGCGAAGCGGCCGTCCTAAGAGTCCATCAAACACGTAGTCAGTTGAGATATGGATCAGTCGGGCCTTCGTGCGTGAGCACGCCTCCGCTACGTAGCGTGCACCCTCGGCATTAACAGCGAATGCGAGATCACCCTCCTGCTCGGCTTTGTCCACCGCGGTGTAGGCCGCGCTGTTGATCACCACATCCGGCTTCAGAGCTTCGACGAGGTTCTTCACCTGTGCTTCTTCGGTGATATTAACCTCATTGGTTACCGGCGACACGAGCGAAAAATTGAGGTCCGCCGCTCGCTTCTTGAGCTCGTAACCAAGCTGTCCACTGCCGCCGAACAAAAGGATCTTCATGTCTGATTCGCCGAGATCTACAACCGCTACCTACGCTCCGTGCGCTGCTGGTACAGCCGCGCGATCTCCGTAGTTCTTCTGGTAGAAGGCCAGGTATTCACCACTCTTGATCTCTTCCCACCATGAACGGTTGCATTGAAACCACGAAACGGTCTGCTCTAACCCTTGCCTAAAGTCTGTACGAGGATTCCAGCCAAGTTCGGCCGTAATCTTCGAATGATCAATCGCATACCGCCTATCGTGCGCTGGACGATCTCCCACAGGTTGAATTAAATCACGTGACTTGCCAAGAATATCTAAGATTGCATATGTAACATCACGATTGGGCAACTCTGCATCAGCGCCACCGCCGATGTTGTACACCTCTCCAGCTCGACCGCGTTCAGCAACTGCCAGAAGCGCCTCACAGTGGTCGGTCACATACACCCAGCTACGAACGTTCATTCCGTCACCGTAGAGCGGCAACTTTTTACCCTCCATCGCATTTGTAATAAAGAGCGGGATCAGCTTCTCCGGAAAGTGGTATGGTCCATAGTTGTTCGTGCAGCGAGTCACAGAAGCATTCAGACCATGAGTCTTACACGCAGCTAAAACCATCAGATCAGATGCGGCCTTAGAGGCAGCATAAGGACTCGTTGGATCCAAGGGCGTCGTCTCGACAAAGGCTCCTGTGGGCCCCAGAGATCCATAGACCTCATCGGTTGAGATGTGGACAAAGCGGGAGACCTTATGTTGACGAGCCGCATCAAGGAGCACCTGCGTGCCCATAACGTTTGTCTTTACGAACTCAAGCGATGACAGGATTGACCGGTCAACGTGACTCTCAGCCGCTAAGTGAAAAACGAGATCGAAACGTTCACGCGCAAAGAGATCGTGCACCCCCTTACTGTCACAGATATCGGTCTTGCTGAATGACACCTTTTTTTGCGGGGAAAGCAGCGTCTCCAAGTTTTTGAGATTGCCAGCGTACGTGAGCAGATCAAGGGCAACAATACTCCAGTCAGGGCGCTCGCGGGCTAAGAGATGCACGAGATTACTACCGATAAAACCTGCTGCACCAGTTACAAGAACTTTCACGAATGTCCCCCTCTTTCCAATATTTCCAGTCGCTCTAAGCGTAGCCCACCGGCCGATTTTTTACCACCTTTACTAGGGCAAGGCAAAGCATCGCGATAGCAAGGTTTCTCTGCTCTGCTTTAGGAAACCCTGAGACCCGCAAAAGTAAGGACAATAGGTCATAGCCCTATTAGGGGTACCAGTTAATTGTAGTTCATACCCTGGCTCAGGGCACCGACCCCACCAAAGGAGATCGACACCAGGAACTGGGACCGATCTGGATTGATTCGGCGTCCTGCTCCTATATCGATACTCCAACACTTGCACGAGTTAAAGAAGCGCAGCAGCCCCCGGGATTCTTGGAACTCGGAATCCTGAAAGCTGTATCGCCCATAACTTCCGAAACGAATACGATCGGATATCTTGAGCTCTACATTACCTTCAGCTTGGCTAAGGCTATTATTAACGAAGCTGTACCTCATCCGGATAGCATCACCCCGATCATCACGAAAGCCGAGCCCCCAGTTGTAACTTGAAAACTGGGCGTCCTTTGCACTGACGTTTGAGTCGAAGCTCGCCGATGTATAGGCCGATGGCGACAGAATAAATCCGGTCTTCACATCGGTGAACGGATTCGTTGAATCCTCGGGAGGAACGGCACGTTGCGCCTCTACGAAGTCATAGCCCTGGTTCACGTAAAATTGACCTAACTCCCGTATCTCTCCCTCGCGAGTATCTATCGGTGCTAACGGAGAAAGGGTGGCGCCTCTCCCGAAGTCGAGCATCGACTGCCCCAAGTCAAACATAGGCAGCGTCCCCTGCGTTCGCGAAAGGTCCTCAACTTCTCGCGTCCGTTCGTATGGCTCATAAAAGCGACCGTACAGCCGCGTTGTGAATCCGTATGACATCAGACTGCGATGCGCGAAGCGGTCAAGTGAATCAAACTGCGGGTTATCGGTTTGATCTACATCAGGCACATAGCGATACTGAACATTCGGTTCAATCGTGTGCTTAAGCCGCGTAAGCTCCGAACCCTCATTTTCGGCACCTAGGGCCACAATCTTCGATAAGAAGTTCCCCCGGTCGAGGTCGTACACACGCTCAACGGCCGTTCCCATACCGTAGGTGAATATCGGCAAGGTCCTATTGGTACCGAAATCACCATTTTTTCTATCCGCGTTGCTTGCCGCTGGATTCTCCGGGTCTGGTTTATCGTTAACACCTGCCGTGGGTACTGGATCCGGATAGTAGCTATTCCTCGGCGGCGGAATCTCTTCATCTGTAAGCGAGTAACCTGTTTGATGGAGCTCCGCGCCAACCTGGGCCCGTACGTAATTTGAGAGCTGAAATGGCAATCCTACCTTCGGATGAAGGTTCGTTCGCCACCCTTGGTAACCATCTTCGCGCATAAAGCTGGTAGCGCTTGCATCACCCCCTGTCACCAACTTGAGGTTTAGTGGATTTGATCCAAACGGCCGTAGCGTCTTGCTGGTTGAAGCGAGGAATTCCGGGACTCGCTGAAACGTGGTCTCTTGTGGCTCAAGAAGCATCTGGTTGTATTCACTCCTACCTTCAAGGCTTAAAAACTCAAAGGCGGTTCCCCGCACCACTGCGGTCGAGGTCAAGAACTGCGCCTGTTGCTCGCCAATCTGCGGAGCCGGAAGCTCTCTCAGGTAGAGATTGTCGCTGGTATAGCGACCATCGACGATGAACTCAACCGGGTAGGGATCCTTGGCATCAGAAACCCAACGTTGCTTCCAGAATCCCCCGAATCGATTATCATCGATCCACGGCTCTGCAACGCTATTGACATTTAACCCTCTCAGCTCGCCATCGCGCAGCGACTCGTTTGAGTATGTCAACCCTGCATCCAACCGACTCGTTTGCGAGAAAACCTTCTCGAATGCGAACTCCGAACCAACACGAGACCTTGTTGCAAAAAATGGGGTCACCGTGAATCCCGTCGTATCATCCACCGACAAGAACACAGGTTGCGCATACTGGAATCCATCTCGGCTACCAAAACCGAACCTGGCCGGAAGGAGCCCCGACGCTCGCTCATTCTTTACTGGAAATACAAGATATGGCGCATAGATTACTGGCAGCCCCTGGAAGTAAACCGTTGAGCCATACGCGTGCGCGTAACCTTCCTGGGTTACGTTACACCGGCTTGATGACACCTCCCACGGCTTTGCACCGTCTGGGCACCTACAGGTCGTCATGTCGGAATCCATAAGCTCGAATTCGAACTCCGAGACCTTGCGCGCTTCACCAGCCTCTACTCGGTAGCCACCATCTTCGACATCAAACTCAAGGCCTTTAAATACCCCCGTTTCACTCTCTACGTGCAGCTTCGCGGAATCTGCCCCAAGCACCCCTGAAGATGTGGTCATCAACACATTCCCCTTCACATCCCCCTGCTTAGTCTCGGTATTAAACACCCCCTCGTCTGCCTGAACCTGAACCCCTCCCTCTGACAGGGTAATACCGCCCTTGCCGATTATCTCATTCTGCTCTTTCTTGAATTCTATCACCGGCGCCTGAAAGTCGAGTCCCGGGGCGGCAGCAGGAGCAGTGAGCGGCTTCGTCGCCTGCTGAATCTGAAGGTGCTTTGCAGCTTGCACCATCGGATCATCTTCAGCAAAGACTGCCTGATTGTTCTGCGCAGTTGCCACGTTTCCTGGCATGAAACCAAAACAGATCGAGAAGCTCGCGCCGAGAGACACAAGCAGCCTACAGCTCATCCAGCGCCACTTTAAGGTACTTGAAATACGACCCATAACGCCTCCACCTTAGCTAGAGTTGGCGTTTGTGGAAAGGGGTCAGATGCCGAAACCGAAATTCTTTAACAAGATACCTAGTTCATCGCGCATCGCTGTCCGCGGAACTATGCGGTCTACCATACCGTGCTCCAGAAGGAATTCTGAACGCTGGAACCCTTCGGGTAGCTTCTGCTTGATCGTACCTTCAATAACACGCGGCCCAGCAAATCCGATCAGGGCATCCGGCTCGGCGATGATCAGGTCTCCAAGCATCGCGAGTGACGCGGCCACTCCACCTGTTGTTGGATCGGTAAGGATGGAGATATACGGAATGTGGGCCTGACCGAGCTTCGCGAGCGCGGCACTTACCTTCGCCATCTGCATGAGCGAAAACAAGCCCTCCTGCATTCGAGCTCCACCTGAGGCCGAGATGATGATAACTGGTCGCTTCTCTGCACATCCGAGTTCTACCAGGCGTGTGAGCTTTTCACCCACCACGGAACCCATGCTGCCACCCATAAAAGAAGAATCAAACACACCGAGCATCACCGGGATGTTGAGTATCCGCGCTCGACCGGTTATTACAGCTTCTATAGAACCGGTCTTCTTCTCGGTGTCTTTGAGACGGTCCTTGTACTTTTTCTTATCCTTAAAATTAAGTGGGTCAATCGAGCGGAGATTGGCATCCAATTCGACGAACGAGTGTCGATCTACCAAAATAGGGATGCGCTGCTTGGCCGTCAGTCGAAAGTGATGGGAGCACTTGGGACACACACCAAACGCCCGTCGAAGATCCTTGGTGTACAGAATCGCTTCGCATTTCGGGCACTTGGTCCAGATATCGTCTGGCAACTGAAGCGGCTCTGCGCTCTCTACTGTCTGCTTTGGAGCTTTACTTCGGGTAAACCATCCCATCGGAAACACCTTTTAATATGGCCTAGTCCAGGCACACGGGGCGGGGCTTTGTGTTGCCCCGCTCTGACCGGCCGTAACGGTACCAGATCACAAGGGCTCTGGGCAATGCTGCTGCGCTGCTAAAGACCTTTTGAGATTTCAGTGCCTTAGCACGGCTTATCGGAGCCGCTAGGCTATCTCATCCTCAGCGCTTCAAACTGAGACCGGGAGTTCTTGGTTGTACGAGTTAATGCTATGCTCTCTCGATTTGGAGAGCTAGACTGATGACTGTACACCCCCTCTACCCCACTGAAATCGCCCGCTTCTTAGACGCCGAGCTTGAAGTCAAGAAGTTCTCGGACATAGCCCTGAACGGACTTCAGATTGAAGCTATAGGTACCGACGTTTCGACCGTCGCCCTTGCGGTTGACTCTGGATTATCGGTGATGCAGGAGGCGGTCAGTCGCGGAGCTCAGCTTCTGGTTGTTCACCACGGAGTATTTTGGGGGAAAGTTGAACCACTCGTCGGACCATGGGCGAAAAAAGCATCGTTGTGTCTCTCCAACGGACTCTCGCTGTACGCGGCTCACCTACCGCTCGATGGCCATCCGATTCTGGGCAACGCAGCGCAGATCGCCACCACCGTACTTAACGCAACCGATGTTGAACCGGATTTTGCATATCATGGAAATCCTGTTGGAGTTCGAGCGAGATTGCGAACACCAACGGACCTTGACCAGATCGCCCAACAACTTCGATTGTGCGATGGGGTCATGACGGATCCGCTCGTTCTTCCCTTTGGCAGAACGAAGATCGAGACCGTTGGAATCGTGACAGGATCCGGCTCGTTTGCAATCCCTGAGGTGGTGCGGAATGGTCTCGACCTGCTGATAAGCGGTGAGCCGAAACAGGAAGCCTACCATACAGCGCGAGAGCTCGCATGTTCGGCGATCTTTATGGGACACTATGCGAGTGAGACATTCGGAGTGCGAGCCCTGCAACGTGTACTTGAGTCTCGATTTGGTGTACAGTCTATCTGGATTTCTGAACCAACTGGAATTTAGTCGTATGCAGCAGTTACAAGACCTCTCGTTTACTGGAAAGCGTGTTCTTATCCGAGCAGACCTGAATGTTCCACTCAATGATCAACTAGAGATCACCGACGACAATCGAATTAAACAGTTCCTCCCGACCCTAGAGGCGGTTCTATCCCAGGGCGGTCGAGCGATTATCATGTCCCATCTCGGCGAGCCTACAGGCGTTGATCCTAAGTTCTCGCTGCGCCCAGTTGCACGCAAGCTCTCAGAGCTGCTCAAAACAGATGTTATCTTGGCACCCGATTGCGTTGGCCCTGAGGTAACCAACCTGGTTAATCAGCTTCAGGCTGGGCAGGTCCTACTCCTTGAGAACCTCAGATTTAATCCGGGCGAAAAAAAGAACGACCGTGACTTTAGCGCTGAGCTAGCCAAGCTCGGAGACATCTTCATTAGCGATGCATTCGCTACCGCACACCGAAGCCACGCATCGATGGTGGGTGTGCCTGCCCTCTTTGAACAGAAGGCAGCGGGCCTGTTGATGCAAAAGGAGATCAATTACTACAACCAGGCGCTTGAGAACCCGAAGAAACCACTCTGCGTCGTCATCGGTGGCTCAAAGGTATCGAGCAAGCTTCAGGCATTGGTAAATCTAGCATCAAAGGCTGATAAGTTGATCATCGGCGGCGCGATGGCAAACACATTCCTCGCTGCACAAGGCCTCCAGATGGGTCGCTCACTCTACGAGCCAGACCTGGCAACTAAGGCTTTAGAGCTTCTGGGCACCCTCGCTCGACGGGAGTGCAAAGTATACCTCCCGGTCGACGTAGTCGTTGCACCAGCTCTTTCGAGTAAGGGTCTAGGCCGTGCGGTGCCCGTTCAGGAGATTCCAGCTGACACGATGGCACTTGATGTCGGACCGGCAACAAGCTTGCTGTATCGCGAGGCACTCCATACTGCGGAAACGATCGTCTGGAACGGCCCGATGGGAGCCTACGAGAACGAGGAATTCGCCAAGGGCACCCATGACATGTGCGAGTCGATCGCCAATGCCCACGGTCTATCTGTAGTGGGTGGCGGTGACACCGACGCCGCGATCCATCACATGCAGTTGGCCCACAAATTTAGCTTTATATCGACCGCGGGCGGTGCATTTTTGGCACTGCTTGAGGGCAACTCGTTGCCGGGGATTAGGGCGCTGGAGTAGGGCGCTAGATCGACTACAACACCCGCCCAAACCCTGAAACCTGCCCCTTCCTGCGATTCTTCTTAGCTTCCTCGGCTTTCTGCTTGGCCTCTTCGCGCTTCTTTTCGCGCTCCTCTGCCTGCTTGCGCCTCTCCTCCACCCGCTTCTCACGAAGCGCTTGCTGCTCCAGCCGCCTCTTCTCCATCTGAGCCTTACGATCCAGTACAGGGACCGGCGTTGGAGTCATCACCTGCTCACGATAGCGCATCGGCACCTGGTTCGGACTGTCAACGAAATGAATATTCCCAGAGGAGTCCATGTATCGCACCTGCTGCGCTGCGCAGGGAACACTTACATAAGAACATGCAAGTGCTACATATAAAAAAGATCTAATTCGCATATTCCCTCCACTTGGACGCTCTACTGCAAGGTTACCACAAAACAGCCAACTACGGTATCGGAACAAAACGGTCGCTTAAACGCTTCAAACAACCGCCTACCCTTCGCTGGATTCGTCGCGCCCAAGTGAGCGCACAAGCTTTCGCGCGAGCGCGATCGGCATCCTTCCCACTGTGGCGATCTCCTCAGCCGGCGCACCGGCAACACCATCAACTGTGCGGAAACGCCGCAAGAGCCTCTGGCGCATCTCTGGTGACACACCCGGTATAGTATCAAGCCTGGTCTGAAAAACTCGCCTGGAACGCCGCTCTCGATGAAACGTGATCACGAATCTATGTACTTCGTCACGAATCCGACTCAAAAAGCGCGTTAGCGGCGCTCCCTCGTCGAGCAGAAGCGGCTCTTCGTTGCCCGGCACGTAGAGCCTCTCCGGCTTTCGAGTAATGTCTGCGGCCTGCACCTCGCTCTCAGTGCGCATCTTTGCTAAAGCAACGATCTCCACCGCTACTCCTAGCTCATCTCGCGCCTGAAGCGCCATCGATAACTGCCCAGCGCCTCCGTCGATCACCAGCAGGTCGGGTAACGTATTCTCCGCTGCACCGCGCTTGAGACGCCGTGAAACAACCTCGTAGATCGAAGCGAAGTCATTTGGCGATTCATAGTGCGCCAGATTGTATCGCCTATACGCGCCCTTATCAGCGACGCCATCAAAGAAAGCGACTACTGCTCCAACGGTATCCGAGCCCTGAAAGTTTGATATATCGACGCACTCAACACGCCGTGGACACTGCCTAAGCCCTAATGTGCGACGGAGCGCCTCTGCCACTACATCCCACTCTGATTCCTTCGTACGCGAACCCATGTGTGCGTGACGAGCATTAAGCTCAGCCATCGAGATCAGTCGTGCTTTTGATCCACGCTGCGCGTACACCACCGACACCTTTGCGCCGCGTCGGCTCGTAAGACCAGCCTCCATCAGCGAGGCGTTCGCCATCTCAAAAGGAACTACGATCTCACACGGAATCTCCCGGCCACCCTCGTAGAACTGCTGTATCACTGCCTCAAGCAGATCCTCATCTGAAACCTGCACATCATCCAGGATAAACGGCTTGCTCTCGGTGATCCGCCCGTTCCTGACCAGCAACACACACAGAGCAGCCGATGCACCATCTCGTACGATTCCAAACACATCCCGGTTCTCTCCGCGAAACGTAATGAGAGAGTGACCCGCCTGAAAATTTTCAAGCACTCCGATTCTGTCACGCCAGGCAGCCGCCTCCTCAAAGCGGAGATCCTCAGCGGCGCTCTCCATGCGAGCATTCATCTTCTTGATCGTGCCTGCGGTCTTACCTTCGATGATACACACCGCCTGCTTGAGAAGATCCCGATACTCCTCCTGCTTCACTGGGAGGCAGCATGGGGCACAGCACCGCTTAATCTGATACTCTAAACACGGACGTTGGCGATTGTAGAGCACCGAATCCGAGCACGTCCTCAGAGGAATAACCTTGCGGATTACCTCAAGGAGATTTCGCAACTCTCCACTGAATGCAAAGGGGCCAAAATACGTAGCACCATCGCTTTCGGTGCGACGAACCAGCTCCAACCGCGGCCATTCGCTCTTCTCATCGATTCGAATAGAGAGGTAGTTCTTATCATCCTTGAGACGGATGTTATAACGCGGCTTATACTTACCAATTAAATCCCGCTCAAGCAGGAACGCCTGTTCCTCAGTTTGCGTAACGATCGTCTCAAAGGTAGCAACCCTACGGAGCAGAAACTCGATCTGATACCGCCCATCACCACCACTAAAATAGGTCTTCAGACGGCTTTTGAGGTTCTTGGCCTTCCCAACATATATCACCGCTTGCGAGGAGTCCCGCATGAGGTATACACCCGGCTCCACTGGCGCATTGAGCGCCTGAAGTCTCAACACCTCAATCGTGTCATCAACTCCCTGTCCACTCATAGCCTAGTAACCTTACTACTGCGCGCGTGCGGGCGCTGCTCCTGTAGGTAGTGACCTTGTATAGCCCGCTCCACGTGCACGTAAAAGGAATCCGACGGCACTACGTGTGCAACCACTGAGAGCACCGCCAGCCTCGAGCGCACTCCTTCCGAAAGCTCACGCAGCTTCACCGCATCCTTTGCGGTGCATACGAAGAGATACTCTGGTTGCCGTGACAGCAAAGAATCGATCTCCTCCTCGTTAAACACGTGATGATCGGGAAACTCAAAGCGCTCGACGATCCGAAAGCCTAGAGCCTCGAGAGAGCGAAAGAATCCTTCAGGATTAGCGATACCTGCCACTGCACACACTCGCTGCGGTTGGACCACATCAGCGCTGCAGATTCGCTGTACTGCTGCTGGGGTCAGGAATGAACGATACACTCCTGCAGTATCTGGGAGAAGGCGCTGCATCTGAGAGTCAAGCTCGGGCAACCTACCCGGCTCCTGAACTGATCGGTACGAAAGAACGATCATATGGGCTCGCCGTAATGCCCGGTTGCGATACTCGCGGAACAATCCTGCCGGCAGCAACTTTCCTGCTACAAAATCCTCTACGGACTTCGCCGACCCAACAAAGACCGACACGATATCGAGGGTTCGCGCAAGCGCTCGATGCTGAAAACCGTCGTCCAAAATAACAATGGTAATCGTTGGATCCTGTTCAATAAGCTGTACCCCCGCTACACGCTTCCGCGCGACGAAAACGGGCACACCAGCCTCCGCCATCAGAATAGCCTCATCTCCCACATCTCGGAATGAATCAGAGGAACAAACCCTGTGAGGTCCACGAATAGTGCCACCGTATCCACGTGATAGTATAGCCGGAGCATACCCCCTCTTGCGCAATTCATACGCCAGCGCAAGACATAGCGGCGTCTTACCATTGCCCCCGGCAGTCACATTACCGATGCTCACCACCGGAATAGAACTTCGGTAGCTCCTCAAGACACCCCAGTCATACAACGTACCGCGAAGCGTCACGACCGCTCCGTACATAAGTGCTAGTAGTTGCTTCAACACTGACATCCTGGACCGAGTCCTTAACCTTACTGAACAGCGCTTCGCTGGACCTCACTGACTCGAATTACCTCGAGCACCCGCTTTGTAGCCCCGGCATATGATGCGTACACGTTGTACCCTGCCTGGGCCACCTGTTGAAGAGTTGGATCAACGGCACCAAGTCGCTGCAACACCGCAACGATCTCCTCAGCATCACGTACCTCAATGATACCACCCTCCTCGCGCAGCCGCGACACCGTTGCGCGAATTACTGAGGTGTATGGGCCAACGACAACCGGCACGCGATACATCGCTGGTTCCAGGGGGTTATGGCCCCCAATATCAACCAGTGTAGCACCGATAAAGGCCAGATCACTCGCTGCATAAGCCTCCTCAAGTAGCCCCATCGTATCGAGCAGCACTACCTGGTGATCACCTCCAAGGAAAGCAGCGCCGAAGCTCCACCGCACAACCTTACAATCAAGCCGTGCAAGCGCGCCCCAAAAGAATTCAAACTTCTCGGCATGCCGTGGAGCCACCACCACACGAAACTGCAGACCTGCTTGCCACCCCTGCTGGAGCGCTGAAAACCAGGCTAGCTCCTCTCCCTCGCGCAGACTACCCAGCACAACTATCGGAGTCACAGTATCGATCCCAGGAAAAAACTTCTGGCGAGCTCGTTCCCGAGCGTCAGTGCCGGCAAAGCGCGGTATACTATCGTACTTAGTATGGCCGGTAACATGGAGCGAATTCGGCTCTGCTCCCAGGGCGAGGAATCGCTCACGTTGCTCTTCATCAGGTACAGAGATACTCACGCACCGGCGTAGAAGGGGTGCAAACAGCTTGTGGAACAGGCGATACCAGCGAAACGTGTAATCCGATACTCGGCCGTTGATGATATGCACCGGTCGACCAGCAGACTGAACCTCGCGAAGTAATGTCGGCCACAATTCGGTCTCACCTATCACGAGCCGCTGATACCCAACAGACGAGAGCGCTCTTCGAACACACAGCGGGGCATCAATCGGTAGAAGACGTGCTGCATCGACATACGCCATACCGCGGTCGAGCCCTGTTGGCGAAGTTGCGGTAAGCAGAATCCGTTCGCCAACGTTAGCTTCCCTGATCCCAGAGATAAATGGGACAAACCCCTGTACCTCACCGACTGAGGCTCCATGCAGCCACCAACCGACATGACCAACAGGTTCCCAAGATCCAAAACGTTCGCGAATACGCCGACGTCCACGCTTTGAAACGAGTAACCCCGCCCCTACAAGCGGCAACGCAGCTGAGACGCAAACCGCATACAGCCTATGAAGTAGCCCAATACTCATCTGCTCTCCTGGTTACCTCATTGAGGGCGTTCTGAATACGTAACCTGGCCTCCTCCGGCTCATCCCCCTCCACTACTGAGATAGGCTCTCCAGCCACAAAGACTCCGCGAGAGAAGGGCTTGGGAATGATCATTCCATCCCAGGAGCGCAGCGTCCACCTACGGCTCGTTGAGTACGCGCAGGGGACT
>JBIKKR010000052.1:0-17866 GCA_044360225.1 Bdellovibrionota bacterium
CATCGGCACTCCGCCCTTCACAACTAATTAGTTCCCAAACTCCTAAAAGCATCTCGGTTTTCATGGCGTTAGTCCTGGCGAGCGGATGCTCGTATGAAGGCGTGCGGAAGTGCTGCCGTTCAACGCCTTTGTTGTCTCCTCCACTATACAACAATATAGCCCGGCTGAAGCTGGAAGCTCTCGAAATCCTCTGAGCTATCGATCAAAACAAGCTCTCTTCCTGATCCGAGCAAAAAAGCGATCTCCTTCGGCGGCTTAGCCTCGGCAGCAATAACTACCTCTCCGAGCAGGTTGAGTAGCTCAGAGTCTCCAGCACCTCTTACTCCTGCCTCATGAATTGCGTCGCTCAGCCGCCACTGTCCTGGGATGTACATCGACGCTGCTCCACCTGCCTCGGATGTGCAGTGAATCTGCAGCTGATACGCGCCAAAACAGATCTGTGTTACCTCGGCTTTGACGAAGGCGGTTAGTTTGATCCGGGTCGGACGCCGAGCATAACACCTCAACAAGATACGGTATCGAGCCAGATCATCCCAGCTATCATCCATTTTAAAGGGCCACCGATGCTCGGGAATCGCTGTTTGCACCAAGTTTTGCAGCGCTCCATACATCTCACACAAACGCACAACTCATCGACACACACATATCTCGGGGCAAGCCAAAAGCCCTTCAGTCCGAGAGCACTTACTTAAACACCCGGTCTATGCGCTCTAATCCCCAATCCAGATCCTCACGCGAGATAATCAGGGGTGGTGCCATGCGAATCGTCTGCACATGAGTGTCCTTGCAGAGTATTCCCTCTTTCTTTAGCTTCTTACAGAATTCCTTCGCAGTGCCGGCCGCCGGGTCAATATCGACTCCTATCATCAAACCTCTCCCGCGAATCTGCGTAATATACTTCGAGTTCATGCTCTTTAAACGTTCGAGCATGTATGCTCCAAGCTCGGCTGAGCGCTGCTCAGGCTTCTCTTCGCGGACGAGCGCGAGAACTGCTCGCGCGACCGCACACGCAAATGGATTTCCTCCAAGAGTACTGCCGTGACTCCCTGGGGTGAACACCTTCATGATATCGTTGTTGGCCATGACAGCCGATATCGGAGTTATCCCTCCACCGAGTGATTTGGCCATAAGGTATATATCTGGGATAACCCCTTCGTGGTCGCATGCGAACATCTTTCCGGTGCGTCCCAGAGATGTCCAAATCTCATCGGCAACCATCAGGACGTTGTTAGCAGTACAGATCGTGCGAAGGCTCTTCAGAAAGCCATCAGGCGGAATAATCACCCCACCCTCTCCGAGGATCGGCTCAAACAGCACAGCCACCGTGTTCTGATTGACTGCGGCCTCCACAGCTTTTGCATCTCCATAGGGAACGCGAACAAATCCGGGAGAAAAAGGCCCAAAGCCGCTCCTGCTCAATTCTGAAGACGAAAAGCCAACGATTGTCGTTGTGCGCCCGTGGAAGTTTCCGTCAAAAACTATTATCTCTGCCTTCCCGTCGGGCACACCTTTGATCTCGTACCCCCACTTGCGCACGCACTTAATCGCTGTCTCTACTGCCTCTGCTCCAGTATTCATGAGCAGAACCTTCTCTTTACCGCTCAGCTCTGCGAGCTCTTTGCAAAGTAGCCCCACGTTTTCTGCGTAGAACGCTCGACTTACCATGGTTAGGGTATCGAGCTGCTTGTGCGCAGCCTCCACTATTCGCGGATTGCAGTGGCCGAAATTGAGTGAGCTGTAGGCACTAAGAAAGTCGAGGTAGCGTTTGCCCTCAACGTCCTCCACCCACACCCCCTGGCCTTTGTTGATCACTACCTCTAACGGGGCGTAGTTATTTGCTGAATACTTCTCGGTGAGCTCTATAGTCGCTTTTGAATCCATAACCGTTCACTGACCCTGATTAGAACTTCGCAAAACCGGGGAACCGCGGGAATGCGATTACATCACGAATATTCTGCATCCCGGTAATGTACATCAGCAACCGCTCGAATCCCAGCCCGAATCCGGAGTGTGGCACGGTGCCAAACTTGCGAAGCTCGAGGTACCACCAATAGGCAGCCTCATCGAGGCCCAGGGCCCTAATCTTCGACAGCAAAACATCGTAGCGCTCTTCACGTTGCGAGCCGCCAACTATCTCGCCAAGGCGGGGTATGAGAACGTCCATCGCTCGCACGGTCTTTCCGTCGTCATTCAAGCGCATGTAGAACGCCTTAATATCCTTCGGGTAGTTAACAACCGTTACTGGCCCCCTCACATACTCATCTGTGAGAAAGCGCTCATGCTCCGACTGCAGATCGATCCCCCAGCTAACTGGATACTCGAATGTCTTGCCGCTCTTTTCGAGGATTGAAACTGCTTCTGTATAGTCGAGACGGGCAAACTTTGTTTCGCTGACCGCTTGTAGATTATCCAGGTGACCGGGCTGTACCCACTCTTGCGAAGCCAAAAACTCAAGATCCTTGGAACTCGTCTGCAAAACCTCTTTGATCACCTCTTGCACGAACTCCTGAGCCAACGCCATGTTGTCTTCGAGCTCGTAGAAAGCCATCTCTGGCTCGATCATCCAAAACTCAGCAAGGTGCCTAGTCGTGTTGGAATTCTCAGCGCGAAAGGTCGGACCGAAGGTGTAGATCTTTGAGAGACCCATAGCGCACACCTCTCCTTCAAGCTGACCCGACACCGTAAGGCTCGCTGGTTCCTTGAAGAAATCCTGAGTGTAATCGATTGCGCCGTTCACCCGCGGAGGATTGTCGGCCTGTAACGTAGAGACATGAAACATCTCGCCGGCCCCCTCGCAATCAGAGGTACTGATAATCGGCGTATGAAGATAGAAGAATCCCCGCTCTGTAAAAAAGCGGTGCACAGCAAACGCTGCGGCCGATCGCACTCGCAGCACCGCGCCCATCGTAGCTGTGCGTGGACGCAGATGTAGCACTTCGCGTAGAAATTCAAGTGAGTGCGCTTTCTTTTGTAAAGGGAACTGTTCCGGGTCAGCCTCTCCGATGAGGGCTAGCTCCTTAACCTGAAACTCATACTTCTGGCCCTTCGCCGGCGAGAGCACAAGTTCGCCAGCCACTCGAATCGATGCCCCAGTCTGCAGCTTTGCTGCGACATCGGCATACCCCGCAAGCGTCGGGTCGACGACAAGCTGAAGGTGCCCCGCACACGTCCCATCAGTAAGCTCTATAAACGACACACGCTTCGACTGCCGGTGAGTCTTAATCCACCCCCCGAGCTCAAGGTGCCCAAGGCCCACTTTATCCTCTGTAATATCTCTTATGGTTACCAGCTTGGTCATACTAGCACTCTGAAGTTTATAGACGCTGCTAGCAGCCTAACATGCTCGTTTTACAACCTAAAGACTTGAACCGACATCGGGCGGCAGCCGGCCTGAAAATCACCTCCCTCCCCCACAACCTCTTGATTCCACCTGCCAAAACGGTTACCGTACGCGCCTATCGCAAACGTATCGGGGTGTAGCTCAGCCCGGCTAGAGCACTAGTTTTGGGAACTAGGGGTCGGAGGTTCAAATCCTCTCACCCCGATTTTTTTGCAGATATCCCCCTCTTTCCTATTCTTTTTCTTGAGTACGTGAGCACTGCGGCTATACTGCGGTACTGTTCTAACTGGTCTGCTCTATCTGGACTGTTTTAAACTTTCTACGTTGTGGGACGAATCAAGCTCATGAAACTCCTGTTGTCCCTCACCTGTTCAGCCTGGTAGGGGACACGGCTGGTTAAAGTAACGAACCATGACTAAGCAACGATTTATAACGCTTGTCGCTCTCCTCAGCTTTGCTCAGCTCGCTATCCTCACCTCGCGTCAGATAGATGACAAAAATTCTGATCTGCAACGCCTGCGTGACTACACACAATCATTCGCCTCATCGGTCGCCAAGCTCTTCTCAAACGATACCGACTCAGCGCCACCCTCACCATCATCTCGCAGTTCTCAGATTGCAGCATCATCTCCGTCGCGTCCGGGCGAATTGGCTCCAACGTTCCTCAACGACGACGCTACCACCGTACGAGCTGTCCCGAAGCTAGCAGCTACGTTACCCACCAAACCCTCAGTGCCAACACCTCAGAAGAACGCCACCCCTCGCGATCCCTTCGTTCCGTTTTTTGCTATCCGTAACAACAACCAAGAAGACGGCGCTCATCCTCTCACCAACTACTCGCTCGAAGATCTGCGGGTCTCAGCTATTATCGGTGACTCAACTGGTAATCGCTCGGCCTCTATCGAGGCTACTGATGGTAAAAGCTTTATCGTTCGGGTAGGGGCGCGAGTAGGAGATCACGGTGGTCGCGTTGAAAGGATTACTCCTACTACTATCGTTATTATTGAACCGAGAGATTCAGCGGTCGAAACCGGTGAAGCAACTACAAAAGAGCTATCCCTTAAAACCTACCCTACTCCCCATTCTGGACTTGCCAACTGACATCGAATAAAAACTGGCGAAAACGAGGGTTGCTAATCTTCCTCTTGGATACCAGACAAACGGCCAAGTGGAAGATTAGTAATAGCCCGCGGAGGCGGGCTAAAAACAAAAATACTAATTTTCCAGTGTCCGGCATGTCGGTGGAAAATTAGTACCGGCACTTCTGATCTTAGCGCCAACTCTTAACCCGCCCCCCCTCGACACAAACATTAAAGGGACCGCTCATGCAACTCATCGGATTGATTTCATGCTCTATCACCGCGTGGCGAAAGGTGTGGGTGCGCACCCGTACCCATGAACTATCTGTCTTAGGAAAATGACTAAGAAGCACCAGAGCACAAGCGCTCAACAGGCCAGCAGAGGCAGTAATAGCGGCGTGTTTAGGGACGCAGAGCCAATGGATAACCTTCATACCTTTCTCTAACTGCATATACTTGCGGAGCTCCCTAGAAAAAATTGCGTAATCCTCAGTTCCCAACCCCGCGAGCCTTCCAGCTATGTAAGGTAGTTACCTCGAACTACGTTGACCGACTGCGCCCGTATGCTGCGCAACCGCGCTCAATGATACAGGAGAGCAAAGGTCGTTCCAGCTTGGCCTCTGTAGCCTAGTAGTGGTTTTGCGTACGAGGAAATAGTAAGCCGCGAGGCAGAACATCACGATAGCGAGGTTTTACCGCCCTGCCATTATGTCCGTACTGCTGCTGCCTGCGGTTCACGTACGAAGGTACCGCGCCCGTGAATAATCGAAGCTAGTCGATCAAGCGATCGATATGAAACTGCCTCTGCTACAGCATCCTCGGTTATCAAGTCGTACCCCGACAGATCGGCGATCGTCACCGCGACTCGCAGCACCCGAGTAAAACCACGTGCGCTGATCCCTATTCGGCGCACAGCCTCTGTAAGAAGCCGCCGAGCACCATCTGCTATCGCCACCTGACTGCGCAAAGCCCCATCTCCTAGCTGGCTGTTGAGCACTCCTTGCCGCGCGATCTGGCGCTCGCGCGCCGCTAACACAGCTGAGACGAGGCTATGAGAACTCTGCTCCGTGGCGGGTCTCGCCCACACAAGGTCGTCAACATTTACAGCCTCTAACTCAACGTGTAGATCGATCCGATCGAGAATCGGCTGAGAGAGCTTAGCGAGATAATCCCGCACCGCGTGGTGCGAACACCGGCACACACCCACTCCTGAACCGAAACGACCGCACGGACACGGATTCATCGCGGCTATCAATTGAAACCGCGCGGGGAACTGCACAGAGGCTTTGGCTCGTGCAATCTGTACCCATCCCGTCTCCATCGGAGAGCGCAAGGCCTCAATGCCGCTTCGCTTAAATTCAGGGAACTCATCAAGAAAGAGAACTCCGCGGTGCGCCAAGCTGACCTCTCCGGGCCGCGGACCCATACCACCCCCTACCAGACCTGCATCACTAACTACATAGTGCGGGGTACGCACCGGCCGCACGCCAGCGAGGATCCCATCGGTCGGTTGCGCTGCCACACTATGAATCTGAAGCACCTCAAGCATCTCATCGGAGGTGAGCGGCGGCAGAAGGGTCGACATGCGCTCTGCGAGCATGCTCTTGCCACACCCTGGTGGTCCAATCATAAGGAGATTGTGCCCTCCGGCTGCTGCTATCGTGAGGGCGCGCTTGGCAACGTGCTGCCCGAGAACTTCATCGAGGGTCCTCATCGGCGTCTGCGCGTTAGAGGCCGGGCGAGTCTTGTGCTCTGGGACCTCTACTCCCTTCAGAATCCTAATGGCCTGCGCCAATGAACGCACACCAACCACTTTCACGCCCTGCACGACCGCGGCCTCGAAACCATCTTCATCGGGGACCAGAATCATCCCAATTCCCTGACGCACCGCGGAGAGTGCATGTGCTGCGATACCCGCTGTGTGCTTGACCTCACCTGAAAGCGAGAGCTCGCCACACGCCGATACATTCCAGAGAGCCTCCTGCGGCAATGCGCCAAGAGCGCACGCGAGCGCAAGAGCGATCGGCAGATCAAAACAGGCGCTATCTTTGCGAACCTCGGCTGGAGCAAGATTCACCAAGATCACCGGTGGGACATCGAGGCCAGACATCTCGAGAGCAGAGACAATCCGCTCCCTCGATTCACGCACTGCGGCACCACCAAGACCGAGGATTGAGAACTTCTTGTCCCCCTCCTTCATACTGACCTCGACCTGCACAGGAACAGCTTCAAGACCAACAATGCAACTAGTTTTTGCTGTAGCAAACATACATAGATACTAATCGCTATGGTGGTCGCAAAAGTTGCGTGACACACGGAATTATCTCAGACGCGATTGGTTTTGTTGAGAGCTTCCATCGGTACGACTCCTGCTTATACTGCAACGCGTAGTGAAAAAGCCTACGTGGCATCTGCTAATTCAGCACGTTAGCGCCACCCTGAGGAAAGTTTTGCCGATCTGCCATGAGTGACACGGTTCAACCTGAGGAACAATTTAAAACCATCTGGCAAAAGGTGCCCCAGGAAGAGCGAACCGATATTCTCGCTCGGGCACATAGCAAGGCAGTCGAGGTGTGTGCACTACTAGCGATCTTTAGCTGTGCTGCTGCATGTGGTCTCAAAATCCCAGCGATTGTGCTCGGGGCAGCTGCACTCCTCCCCCTGCTCTACCAAGTAGTGGTGGCACGCGCCGTACTTGATATTAAGCCCCAAACGGTGGCTCGCTACTGTATGGCTACAAGGACAGCAACACTCTACGCGCGCGCCCTACACTCCTGTGAGCCCACACCCAGAACACTATTCCGCGGCATCCTGCAACCTATTCCCGAAGAGCTTGAAGAACAAACTCCCGACTTCGTTGAAGAGTACGCCGAGGAGAGCGCAGGTGTTGCGCCAGTTCAAAAAGAGGTTTGGATTTCACTCTTTCCCGACACCCTCGTGATGTTCTCAGAGAGCAGGGAAGGAGCAAGACTTGAATTCACCAGCCCCATCCTACACGACTTCTCAATGACCCTGGATAGCCCTGAAGATCTTTCGGGTAACCCCCTTCCTCAACAGCTTGTCATAGAAACGGCCAATCCCACGGCTTCTCACAAACGGTGGCTCGTGACGAGCCCACATACGTCCTCACTACTGGCGTGCGAGCGGAAGGTGCGCTTCTTTGCGCAACGAGCCGAGACCGCAGCCAAACAGAAGCCCCTCCCTGCCCCCAAACGAGCATCGCATTCCCTCTTTGCATCCAAGCAGTTAGGCGCTACCCTAGAGGCTGTATCTCACGGATAGAAGGATTGTCGAGAGTAACCACCGATGTTTTCCATAACAAACTACCTGCAATTACTACCAACCACGCTACTGCGTGCCATAGCCGCGTCTGCCCTGATACTCACGCTCGCCACCTCGTCTGAGGGATTCGCTCAGAGCAAGAAATCGCCATTTGCCGATGGCCCACGGACGATTGCTTCTCGAGAGCGGGTTACGGTGCTGATCGACCGCGAGATAGCTGACGGTAAGAAATATATCATCCTGAAGATCTCCGTACCAACTGACTCTGAGGTCAAAGCCTTCCTACTACCAGATCCTCCGCGAGTCGTGGTCGATTTTGAGGGCGCCTCAATCAAAAAGAGTGAAGAATTTGCAGCTCCAGAGAACGATGTGATCAAGCAAGTTCGACTCGGATCGCACCCCTCGAAGATCCGCTTCGTTCTTGATATGAAGCGTAGCACACCGCCCGAGTACGAGTGGAAAGCCGGTAAACGCCAGGCTATTTTAAAGTTCTTTGAGGGACAAGCAGAAGCAGTTGCTCCAGCGTCACCTTCTGCAGCGCCTTCAGTAGTCGCATCAGCTGCTCCTGTAACCCCACTATCCACAACACTACCAAACGCAGTACTACCAACGCAGGCTCCGTCTGCTGCTCAAACTATAGCTCCAACTCTAGCGCCAACTATGGCACCTGCTACGGCACCAAAGACAGCTCTACCTGTGGCACCCTTGCAGTCCCCAACCCCTCTTCCCACGACGCCGTCGTCCACGTCGCCATCGGCTACTCCTAAAACTACGCTCTCGGATATAGAGCCAAAAGCTGTGTCTGACTCCAAAGGTGCCGCAGGTCCCGTCGGTGCTGCGCCCGCGCAAGCGATACCAGCGGATCAGAGCAAACAAGCTGGTCAGAGTCTGGGAGACATCGAAAACGGCCCCCCTCAACCAAAAGTGCCCACAACGTTTAGCATAAAGGGATATAAGTTTGAGTACACCTCCGAGAAGGTTCCTGTGCTCAAGATACTCCTGAATAAGCCTCAGGCGCAGGCCCAAATCAGTAAGGTTGACGAAGAGACCTACAAGATTGAGATCAAGGACTGTGGTATTGATAATGAGGAGCTCGAGCTCCCACAATTCCCACCGCACGATTTTGTCGGATTTGTGATGGTCGTTGCTGAGACTGTTGGTAAAAATACCGAGGTTAGCATCAGCATCGAAGAGGATATCGTCCTGGGAACCGTAGTGAATGGGAACGAGATCTGGGTCAAGAAGCCTTAGGATACTCGCCTCATTCGGGTGATACGATGCGCTGTGCTAATGCAGCAGCGCCGATAACACCAGACTGCGCTCCAAGTCCAGGGGCAACAATAAATGAGTCTAGCCCGGTTTGTAGAACCTCGTGCTGAATATAGCCGGCTATCATCCGTACAACCTCCGCTCGGATTTTCGGAAAGAGAAACTCCTTGTGCATGACTCCTCCACCGAGAATTATCTTTTTGGGAGATAGCACATAAATCGTGTTACACAACGCGGCTGCTATGTAATGCGCTTCAAGATCCCACGCTGGATGGTTGCTATCTATCTCCTCAGCTTTCATCCCCCAACGCTGCTCAATCGCTGGACCAGATGCGAGGCCCTCAAAGCAATCACCGTGCGAGGGGCAGGCTCCGGCGAATGGATCGCGCTGGCGATCGTGGGGGATACCCATATGCCCCATCTCAGGGTGAGTCAAACCGTGCAGCAGATTACCGTGCACCATACCTCCGCCACCGATTCCGGTGCCAATAGTATAATAGACGAAGGTTTTGACTCCACTCGCTGCGCCGGCGACGTGCTCACCGAGCGCCGCTCCGTTTACATCTGTATCAATCGCTAGTGGAACTCCGAGCTCTGTTAGCGGGCCGAGCAGATTCGCTCTGCGCCAGGCGAGCTTTGGAGTCTCCGTGATATACCCGTATTGTGCCGAATCTGGGTCAAGATCAACTGGCCCGAACGTACTAACTCCCAACGAAGTGAGCAGCTCAGCACCGCCTCGCAAGAATTCAAGCACCTCATGCAGCGTGTCACCAGGTGTCGTCGTTGCAATCCGGGTCTGTCGCACAATCTGATAATCAGCATTAACCACCGCACAGTTAAACTTAGTGCCCCCTGCTTCAATAGCGCCAAAGAAAGTTTTCATGCCCCTACCTTACACAGAAGTAACTTTTACAGAACTATAGATTCGTTACGCCCTTGTTGTATTCAGACCAGATGCACATCAGGATGAACTTCAGACGAAGCAGCTCTGACGATTACTGCGCTGCACCCTGTTACTGATCATATCGCCCGTCTGGCCTAACCAGAGTGCATACTAGGATGCTGTCATCATTAGGGATTCGTGCGAGTTAGCAGACACTCCGAGTAACGTATGCGAGGTGTGACCAAACAGCATTAGGCAGATTGGCCCGAAATTTTCTCGCTAAACACGGCAACTCAGTGCACTATTGTCCTCCACAGTATGGGTCAGATAGCTCATATCATCAGCCACTACTAAGCGCACAAAGGCTAACGACTATGTATGGACTAATCAACCAAGCACTGAAGGATCTAGTACTAGCTCAAGCGGGAACTGCCACCTGGAGGACAATATGCGTCTCAGCAGGTATTAATGCGGGGGACTTTGAGGAACTACTCCCCTACGATGATGCGCTGACCTACCGGCTTGTTGGCTTGACAGCCGACGCCCTTACAATGACCTCAGAAGATATCCTTAAGATGCTTGGATATCACTGGGTGGCATTCACCGCTGAGCAAGGCTACGGCCAGATCATGGAGATCTTTGGTCGTGACCTTCGAACCTGCCTACGCAATCTGAATCACATGCACGGCCACATGGGAGCCATGATGCCAGATCTACACCCTCCTCGCTTCTTGGTTGAGGAGCACAGTCCCGATAGCATTACCCTGCACTATCACTCTTCGCGACCAGGGCTTGGCCCTCTTGTAATCGGCATCCTTGAGGGGCTCTCAGCTAAATTCCAGGAAAAAATTGAGATCGTTCATATCCCTACGAACCAACGTTCAGACCATGATGAATTTGATATCGCCTTCACTTAGCAATGACTGACGTGCTTCCAACTGCTGCTTTTGATGCCCTTAAACCATTCTCATTCGAAACCGATGAGCATGATCGCATCACACGAATCGGAAGATCTCTAAGAAAAATACTACCTGATATACGCGAAGGAGAATACTGGGGCGATTCATTTATCGTTGCACAACCTCAACTGCCCGCGATACCAAACGCGCAAGAGCTATCAAAAGGTGAGGTAGTGCTGCTTCTTGCGCACCATAACCCACAGCTTAGGCTTCGTGGGCAAGTAGTACAGCTGCGCGAAAAATCGCCGCGCTATATATTCTCGCTTACTCCATTAATCTTGGAGGCAAAGCAGGTTATTGATCTAGGACTCGATATATCTGACTTCGAACGTGGCGCGAGCCTCTTTGATTATCTGCTCTTCGCTCGAGCTCAGATTCGTGCTCGTGAGAAGGCGCAAGAGGCGCAGATCAAACTGGAGTGGGATGCGCGACTTGCACGGTTACTACACGAGGTCACTCTTGCAACGTATTCAGCACCAGATATCGAAACAGCCTACCAGATCGCCATCGACTCGGTGTGCGACTCGCTGGAATGGGAGGTAGGTCACGTGCTCATTCGCAGCTCTGCAACCGGCGAGAACCTTATTTCCTCCGGGATCTGGAGACTTACGGATGATGCTGCTTACGCCGACTTCCAGGCTCTCTCCAAGGATTTAATTTTTGCTGAGGGGATCGGCCTCCCCGGACGGGTTCTTGCTGAACGTCAAGTGCTCTGGATAGAGGATGCAGCCATCTGCGAATTCTTCTCGCGTGCAGTTGCCCTGAAAAAGCTGTCTCACGTGAGTGCAATCGCAGCACCGGTCATCGTTGAAGGCCGAGTGGAAGCGATTCTTGAGTTCTACACAAGAAAGAATGCCTTAGAGCGGGACATTTCGCTTGATTTCTTGGAGGTTTTTGCGATTCAGATCAGCCGAGTCTACGAAAAGTTCGAAAGCGCTCGCAAAGAACGCGAGCACCTCGCCATGCTGGCGCAAGCATCGAAGATGGCGACACTCGGTGAAATAGCAGCGGGTGTAGCACATGAAATCAACAATCCAGTTTCCACCATCTCGCTAGTCAGCGAGATTCTCAAGCGGCTATCGCAGTCAGGCAAACTATCTCCTGAGGAATTATCAGCACAGCTTGGGAGACTCGACCTGTGCCTCAAAAGAATCTCTAAAATTGTCTCTGAGCTACAGGCCTTTTCAAGGGATTCTGCTCAGGACACATTTCAGCAGGTCTCGATTAAGACTATCATAGAGGAAACCCTCGATCTGTGTCATTCCCGATTGTTACGGAGTCGGATTAAACTGCATGTTGATGAGATCGATCCAACGTGGAGCATCGAATGTCGCGGCTCTCAGATCTCTCAGGTGCTTCTCAACCTACTGAGCAATTCACATGATGCAGTACAGGACATGGAAGCAGCCTGGATCATACTATCAGTGGAGGAATTCAGCGAAAGCTTCGAAATCTCCGTCACCGATTCCGGCCATGGCATCCCGGAATCGATCTCTCACAACATCATGAAACCGTTCTTTACAACTAAGCCAATCGGTAAAGGTACTGGATTAGGGCTAAGTATCTCAAGTAACATAATGACCGATCATCACGGTGGGTTACGACTCGATACCACCTGCGCTAATACTCGTTTTGTTATGACCTTACCCAAAAAGCGGATAGCACCGAACGACCAGCAATCAGACGATACTCGTACCCCTCACACATCATTTCCATTATCAACATAAAATCAGCAGTGACGACGGATACATTCCGCTTGATCCACAGCTCGCTCGGCATGCACCTAGCTCAAACACGGCAAAAGGCGTGTCAGTTTTACTGGCACGGACTTCTGCAAATCGCTCGAGGCTCTACAATCTCTCGATCTTGAGAGACTCCCCCACTATCTTCAGCAGGCTTGCCTTACCATTGATGCTGGTCTCAAGTACGACCTCACGTTCCCAGAGCTGCGCTACATGTTTGAGAGTATGATCAGCGTACTCTAGCTGGAGATCACGGCCATCGTGGTAGTGCTTAAGGTACAAGGTGCGATTACGTCCGAAATCAGCATCCTCAACCTTGATGATCGGTAACGAGCCAGCTCCAATATTCTTAATAAGATTGTCACGAACCTCCTTCCAGCCCTCCTCATCAGCAACCTTGGTAACAACTCGCTCTTTGCCTCTACGCTCGTGCTGAAAGAGGTTCAGCTCCTCCATCAACTCCCGAGTCAGAAAGCGTCGCAGGAACGACTGATCACGATCAGCCTCGCGGATCTCGAAAATCTTCTTTCTACCGGGAGTATCATTCTCATCCAGGGTCGACACATCTACCTTCGGTGAATCATCGCTCCACTCGCGGCCCGTATCTCCGGCATTCCAACGGCGCTCAATGTCGTGCCACAATACAAAACCGAGGTGATACGGGTTTAAGCCGCCCGGATGAGGTCGTAACACCTGATTGTGACGCACCAAAAACTCTAGATGCATTCCCTGCGGGAGCTTAAGTTCGTTGAGAATGCGGTGGTGCCAGTAGCTCGCCCACCCTTCATTCATAATCTTGGTCTCCATCTGGGGCATGAAGTACTGTGCCTGTTTATCGACGATCTCAAGTATGTCGCGCTTCCACTCAGGTAGGTACGGATTATACTGGGCTATGAACTGCAGTAAGTTCTCTTGCGGCTCTACCGGTGTTCGCGAGAGGTCCGGTTGAACGTACTCGGGCGCTGGATGGATATCGCGCCACGGATCTGGCGCCGGCTGCGAGCGTTCCCACGCACGTAGTCGCTGCTCATTCTCTGAGAGCTGCTTGATAGCCAGGTTACGCGACCGCTGGTACGAGATGGCGTGGGCGTGGTCGATGATTCGCTCTACTTCATCTATACCAATCGATGGGTCCTCGTGGTAGCTCGCGATCCTGTTTGCTCCGTTCTTAAAGGTCTCAAGCACATGGCGTGCATCTGTGCCGCTGGTAAAGGTGAAATTATTGGCGAAAAAGTCGTTGTGCCCATAAACATGCGCTATCGTGAGCACCTGCAAGAGCAGTGTATTATCGCGCATGAGGTATGCAAGGCACGGGTTAGAGTTAATCACCATCTCGTACGGCAGGCCAGAAACGCCGTAATCATACATCGTCTTCTGACGCTCATACGATTTACCATACGACCAGTGCGGGTAGTGCGATGGCATGCCGGTGTACGCCATATAGCCCAGCATCTCGTTGTGATCGCAGATCTCAAATTCCTGCGGGTAGCACTTGAGTCCAAAACGATCGACCAACTCTCTGATTCGATCATCCCAGGAAGCTAACTCTTCAACGTTAAATGACATAGCTCCTCAAAGATCCTAGCCCTCTACGGTGCTGCTGCTGATGCGCCTTCGCTCTGGCCGAACACCTTGCCATGCGCTGATACACCACTCGCTTTATCCTTCATCAAGAAGCTGCGGAAGCCCTCCCAGAGATCCTCCTTCTTCTCGATCGTTATCATGTGAAAGTTATCTGCCTGAATCTGGCCGAACACCTCAAGCATACTTCCACTGTAGTAGGCGCTCCCCGACGGTTTAATCTCCCCGTATCCAAAGAGGTTACAGACCTGGCAAAGCTCTTCAGCAGCTTGGAGCGCACGCTCATTATCCGAGTAGAAGTTATCACCGTCTGAGCAGTGAAAGGCGTAAATATTCCACAGCGATGGATGGTAACGACTGTGCATAATGTCGAGCGCTTTGCGGTAGCCCGACGAAATGTACGTCCCGCCCGATTCGACCTTGTGAAAGAAGTCGCTCTCTGAAACCTCTTTTGCCTCAGTGTGGTGGGCGATAAATACCACCTCAACATTGGCGTACTTCTGCCTGACAAACTGATACAGCAGGAAGTAAAAGCTCCTCGCGAGGTACTTCTTTACCGTACCCATAGAGCCCGATGTATCCATGATACAGAAGATAACCGCATTCGATGCCTCGCGGGTTGTTGGCGCGATATGGAAGTAACTCATATCGTCTTCGTGGAATGGGAAGCGTTTCTTTTCACCGTCTTGATCCACCTCTTCGCCACGACTGCCCTTAACCGAAAGCTTGCGGCGGATCCTATTTCTCGCAGTTGCGCGTTTATCAAGTCGAGGTCGGATTCCAGCCTTGCGGTGACCTTTTCTCTTGCGCGCATCTTCAGACACAACCTCCTTGAGCGCTTTTGTCTCAAGCTCAGGCAGCTCAAGATCATTGAACATAATCGCTATCAGCTCTTCGAGGGTGATGTCGGTCTCAAAGGCGTCAACACCCCCCTGACTTCCTGCTTGGCCCTGCCCTTGACTGTCCTGACCAGGATCGACCACATCCCCCGGCTTCTGTTCACCATCACCTTGAGCGACGCCCGGGGCGTTCTCACCATAGATAAAGCGATACTCCTTTACTGATCGGATCGGCACTTTGATAATCTTGTCCTTATCTCGGCCGATGATCGACTCCTCGGCGAGGATATCGCCGATGTTATCGCGGATTGAGTCCTTGATCTTTTGGCGATGCCTCATCCGGTCACGCGCGCTCCGATCAGAGCGCTGTGATGATGATGTATAGGGCCTAAAAATAGTCGACATGACGTCGGTTACCCTCTTAAGACGCTCACGTTACTAGTCTTTCCACAGGTTGTTTGCAGCGTACTTCAAGATGACATCCACGCAACTTGCTGGATAGCCATTTCGAATCAGCTGCTCAACCATGCGGCCGTATTTCTTGTGCTGATCGTCATCACGCGTACGAGCCTTGGTAATAATTCGTGATACATCACGAACGCTCGCCATCAGCTTCTTCTCAATCGCCTCCTTCAGCGGTTCATAGCTCTCGTAGCTTACCTTCTCGCCACGACGTCCAGCGGACCAGAGGAATGCAATCACCTCCTGCCGAAAGCCGTCACATGCGGTACCAATTATGGCTATCTGCTCCTCGATTGACTTCATGAAGCCCTCATCAGGCTCAAGCACCTCTCCAGTGCTACGATCCTTGAATTTCTTCTTCGTCACGTACGACTCGGCATGGTCGAGGTAGTTTTGGAACAACGACTCAGCCTGCTCCTGATACGAGTACACGAAGGCCTTAGTTATCTCCTTCTCCAGAACCTCTAGGTACTCTTTGTGCAGGGTGTCTTGGAGAAACTCCAAGTAGCGCTTCTTTACGTCGTCGGCAAAATCCGCCTCTTTCACCATGTGTACGAGCGCCTCGCGCACTGAGATCGGGTGGATTGCGTTCTGCTCGATGTTATCAGAGAGCGCATTATCGAGCGCCTTCATGATAAAACGGGTCGAGATTCCGTTCATTCCCTCGCTCTTGGCTTCCTCGCGAAGCTCAACTACGTCGATGCGCTTCGTCTTACCCTTTTCAACGACCTCTTCGCCGTTGTAGAGCTTGAGCTTGGTCATCAGATCGCACTTATTGGTTGGCTCAAGTCGCGAGAGGATCGCAAACATCGATGCCATCTCGATCGTATGAGGAGCAACATCAGCCGTGAATTGCGACTGACGGATGATCTTCTTGTAGATCTTTACCTCTTCAGAGAGCCTCATGTTGTACGGCACTTTGACGGTAACGATACGATCGAGGATCGCTTCGTTTGTGTGGTCGCTCTTAAACTTTTTCCACTCAGCCTCGTTCGAGTGCGCCACGATACACGTATCGACGTAGATCATGCCGTGGCGGCCGGGAGCTGGAATGGACTTCTCCTGCGTTGCGGTGATCATCGCGTGCAGGTACTCGGTCTCGTTCTTGAATACCTCAATAAACTCAACCATTCCGCGGTTACCGACGTTGAGCGCGCCCGTAAGGTCGAGCACGCGTGGGTCTCCCTCTGAGTAGATATCGAGCTTAGAGATATCCTCACCACCGATCAGCACGCTTGTATCTTGGTTGTTTGGATCAACGGGGGGTACGACTCCTACTCCACGTTTTGCGCGGATACTGAAGTCGTAGGTGCGGACTGGAACATCCTCCCACTTCCCGTGAAACTCCTCTTTGAGCCGGTAACGACAGACGGGACAGAGATCTCCCTCGATCTCAACTCCGAGCATTTTGGAGAACTCCTTGCGAAGATGGCGCGGCACGAGGTGCAGCGGCTCTTCAAACATCGGACAGTTCTCTATGGCATGAATCGGCGGCAGATGCTCGAGCCCCTTCTTGAGGCGCTCAACGAGCGAGCTCTTTCCTGAGCCCACGGGGCCCACAAGATACAGGACCTGCCGACTCTCTTCTCCTTTGAGCGACGCAGAGTGAAAGTAACGAACGATCTGATTGATCGTCTTCTCCATGCCGAAGAATTCATCGGCGAAGAAATTGTAGACTTTGAGCTTCTCGCCTTTGAAGATCCGCTTCATGCGCGGATTCTGCTCCAGATCAACCTCGACCATTCCCTGGTCGCTAATCATATCGTAGAGCCGTTTGTGAGCCAGCTTGTGGATGCTCGGATTCTCGCGAACGAGCTCGAGGTATTCGATCATCGTTCCCTTCCACGAAGACTTTTTACGAGTCTCTCGATCTTCTTCGATTAGCTTACGAAAATCTTCGCTCATGGAACCTTCTCCTTACACGTTAGTGCTGCCGTCGAATGAACCTCTCCTTAGAAGGTAAACGACAGGCGATAGACCCACAACATCCAAAGACCGCTCGACCACACGATCGATAGATTGACACCCCTTATTGGTAAGATGTCGCAAGGGTCCTCAATGATTGGCTCACCCACCTATTTAAGGAGTCGGCTTACGAACAAAGGCTCTTTATGAACGGGGGTGAAATAGAAAAAGGGGCATACTGAGTTCCGTTACGAGAAGCCTGCACGTGCCCAGCAACCACAACGCAAGCCAAGCGAGGAATCATAGCAGCCCCGAGACGAACACGCGCAAAAATCGAACAACACTATTCTTTTCATATAGTTACAAACACTCTACCGTAGCGCCTCAAGCATATACTGCTACGACTGTAGAGCCTGGAACCAGAACAATACTGCGCCCCACGTCGTCCTTGGCGCCTCCAACGCTCGACACTCGAACTCAATAGATAAAAAAACAACCACCTTGTTATTTTCATCGATCGACACG
>JBIKKR010000054.1:0-17630 GCA_044360225.1 Bdellovibrionota bacterium
TAATCATAGGCGGTTGATTTAGGAAAGAAATGGCCCTGTACAAGTGGTAAAGCTTCATTGACAGGGGTTCATATTGGTGTACCCTGGCCGATGTGCAACCCTCGAGTGATAGTACACCAGCCGCTTCGCAAACCTCCACAATTGTCCCGCAAGCCCCCGATCGGCGAACACTACTGTGGGTCAATACGACGTACTTTGCCGAAGGATTGCCGTACATGGTGGTGCGGATCCTCTCCAGTCTCTACTTTACGCAACTCGGTGTTCGCGAACTCTACCTTGGATACCTCAATTACTTTGGACTGCCGTGGAACTTTAAGTTTCTGTGGGCGCCGCTCGTCGATGGATGGGGGACTAAGCGGCGCTGGCAGGTGGTCATTCAGGTAGTGCTGGCGTTCCTGACATTCCTTGTGGCCTACCTCTCGTACCTTGCTGGTATTTCGGACAACTCGCAGGCATACCTTGGGTCAATAGCAGTTGTGTTCCTCGTGATGGCGTTTGTTGCGGCGACAAACGATATTGCGATCGATGGGTACTATCTGGAGGCGATTCCATCGCGCGAGCAGCAGGCGCTGCTTTCAGGCTACCGTGTTCTTGCCTACCGGCTAGCGATGGTCTTTGCTCGCAGCGGTTTAGTTGGTCTGGTGGCGTGGTCGACCTCAAGGACTATCGGTGGCAATCCAGCACTCGCGTGGATTCCGGCGTTTTGCATCGCGGGTGGTTGCTTGCTCGGACTTGCGCTACTACACGCGCGTGTCCTGCCCCAGACTGATGTGCAAGCATCGCGAGATGTGTCAGTATCTCCAGCGCGGCGGGCAGCACGAGTATTCAAGGCAGGGTTTCAGACCTACGTGGCACAACCGCGAGTGGGGCTTATTCTTAGCTTTATCGTCCTATACAAGTTGGGTGATGAGGTGCTCTTTTCGATGGTTACGCCGTTTTTGATGAGAGAGTTGCGGATCTCAACAGAACAGTATGCATGGGTTGCTGGAATTGTGGGTGCAGCAGGCACTATTGCGGGGGCAATGATCGGTGGATGGTGTATTAACCGGATCGGTCTGCGTAAGGCGTTGTGGCCCCTTAGTATCCTGATGAACATCAATATCTGGTTCTACGTGTGGCTTTCGGTGGTTAAGCCCGACCCAGCTACCTTGTGGGGCATTAGTGCTATCGCCGCTGTTCACGGTGTAGAGCAGGTCGCTGCTGGACTTGGAAGTGCGGCTTTGCTGGTGTTTCTACTCTCAACGTGTTCTAGAGAGTTTCGCGCAACACACTACGCTATCGGCAGCGCGATTATGTCCGTTCCAGGAACGTTGATCGGTGGCGAGGCCGGACGACTTGTTGAGTCAATTGGCTATACGAATCTGTACATCGTAGCGTTTGTGTTATCGATACCGGGAATGTGTTTAATACCTCTGGTGCCGATCCGTAGGGAATCTGAAGAGGGATAGGTATGAGAAAAATAGTTGCAGTGTGTGGGATGGCCTTGGCTCTTAGTATTTCTGTCGGGGCACAGCAGGGCATGGCGCAGGTGTCTGGAACTCAAGGCATCACGTCGGTCTTTGCGACGGGTGAGGGGGAGGTTGCCGGATACGATACATCGTCAAAGGCGCTGCGATTTTTCTCTATTTCTGGCGATACTGCCCAGGAGCGGGCATCAATACCGGTCCCCGGCCAGGTCATGGGAGTGATAGCGATTGCTGATGCGTATGTGATAGCTACCGGTATGGGGCGGGGCGATCTGACCCCACCGATTCGGATCCATACCCTTGCTAAGAGCGATCTCGGCAAGCCTAGCTCTGCCCTCAGGATTGTGTATGAGCGAGTTTCCGAGCGGCCGCAGGTAACGCAGCTGCGAGAGTGCGGTGGAAAGATGTGGCTCGGACTCTTTGAGTCAAAGTATAGCACCGTTATCGGGGAGCTTGTGCCATCCAATGCTGGTACAGGAGCGCAGTGGCAATTTGCAGAGCAGGTGCAATTGAGAATGGGAGACTCCTTTGATTGCCTCGGAGATTCGATCGTTGTCGGTCGTTCGTATGGCGATAGCCAAGGCGAGGATGGCGATTTCTTGCTTGTGCAGCGAGGGGAGCGCACGCTTTTACCGTCGTACCGCGGTGTGCGTGGAGTAGAGAGTATCGGCAATTCCAGTGAGCCGATGGTGGTGATCGGTGATGGTTGGCATCCGAATTACGGCGAGATGGCGCAGGGACGAATTAGCCTCGTCAAAAAGAGGAGTGGTGAGGCTCGATTTGCTCTTGAAGTGATTGATCGAGATATGAAGAACTTTAACTTTACGAAGTTCCGAAGTGTGCGTGGAGGAGGCAAGCAATATCTTGTAGCCCTTGGTAGCTCGCAGGTTCTTGTGTATGACGATCTTTTTGGTACGGCTAACAAGCGAGAAGTATACACGCAAGTTGGCAAGTCTCATGTGCTCGATGTTGCCGTTGGCAAAGTAGATGCAGCAGCGATAACCCTTGTTGTGGCAGATGAGGGATTACACCTGATTCGAGTGAAGTTGTAGTCAATTACTAATTTTCCACTTGGATACCAGACAAACGGCCAAGTGGAAGATTAGTAATAGCCCGCGGAGGCGGGCTAAAAATAAGAATACTAATTTTCCAGTGTCCGGCATGCAGGTGGAAAATTAGTAGCCGCTGGCAGGAACGAGGATCTCCTGCCCCGCCCGGCATGAAGGAACGATTGCGGTATCGTTACTTACAGCTTAGACTCGATGTACACATCCACAAGCTGTCCAACATAGACTGGCAGTGAGCCCTTTTCAAAGGAGTAGATCGCCTGTAGGACCCGAGTATCGACCCGCTCAAAGCTCTCCCCAGTAAGTGATCGCTTCGGCACGACATAAGGCTCAAAGCGGACAAACGTAAGGGGGAACGAGATGGCCGAGTTTCCTCGTAAGTTAGCGGATGCCTGCCCGCCTTCCGAGACGCGCCAGGCATCGTTCTCATCGATATCGACCCGTACTGCGAGTGGAGCAACGCTACCGAGTACCATCAATGGCGTGCTTAACACCTGCGCCGGGGCAAACTCGCCGACCCGGGCTTTGCTCTGTAGCACCTCCCCCGCGAGAGGGGCGCGAATCGTCATCCGCTCTAATGTGGTCTGAGCCGCTGTAAGGAGCGCGTCGGCCTCGGAGAGCCCAGCCTGCGCGACTGAAACGGCGCTCTCTCGCTTGAGTAGCTCTCCGCGCATGATAGCGCGGGCATCGTTAACACTCTTGTAGATCGAGGCTTGAGTCTGTGCATCGTCAAGGAGCGCCTTCGCTTTTGCTATCTGCGTCCTACGTACTGCGATCTCTGCCAATATATCACGGTCGTCGAGAGCGAAGAGTGCTTGATCACGATCGACCCGATCTCCAGCCTTCACGAAAACACTCTTGATTACACCTGCGAGTGGAGACGCGATAGCGATGTTCTCTGAGCTCGCCTCAATAATACCTGATCCAGCGACAAACTTCGGGAATGGAGACTGCGGGGGTGCAATGAGAGGAGCCGCGATGGGTTGAGGCACACTCCCGACTATGACGGTGCGAATCACGAAGATGATTCCGATGATTGCAAGAAATGGAAGTAGAAGAAAACGGTTCATGCAGAGGGTACCAATTCGGCTGGTGAATTCACGACTTTTGTTACGAGTCCATCATCCATCACGCCTATTCTATCGGCATAGTGAAAAATACGCGAGTCATGAGTCACGATTACCAGGGTTCTATTCTGAGAGAGCGCCTCGTGGCGGAATATCTCCATGATTTCACCACCGGTCGAGTGATCGAGCGCAGAGGTTGGTTCATCGCAGACGATTAGTCGAGGATTGTGGATCAGCGCTCGTGCTATAGCTACACGTTGCTGCTGCCCACCGGAGAGCTCGGTTGGGAGCGTAGAGAGCTTTTCGCCCAGGCCGACTCGAACAAGCGCCTCATGTGCACGAGATGTAGCTTCTGCTTTGTTAACGTCTTGGAGCAGGAGCGGGATAGATACGTTCTCTGTCGTAGTAAGGGTCGGGATAAGATTGTACGACTGAAAGACAAAGCCGATATTTTTCCCCCTATATATCGTCCGCTCTGTGTCGGTCATACCTTTGAGATCAGCACCAAAGATAGAGCACTCGCCCGAGTCGTGTTGGAGGATACCCGCGATAACCGAGATAAGGGTCGTCTTTCCACATCCTGAAGGGCCAACGAGCATAAAGAGCTCGCCCTGAGTGATGTCAACATCGACACCGCGTAGTGCATGAGTAACTGAGCTTGCAGAGTGGTAGCTCTTGGTGAGGGCTCGGCAGTATATGGCAATTTCTTGAAGTGGCTCTGCCATGGCTATCCTCTAAAGACAATACCTGGCTCAAGTCGTAGAACTTTACGGAGACTCGCAATCGCTGTGAGGAGAGTGATCACTGAGGTTGCTAGGATCGTCAACACTGGAATCTGCCACGGTAGATAGAACGCAAGCTCTGAGTTGCGAGCCAGGATGCTCGTCAGACAGGCGATCCCCATACCGAGTCCAGAACCGATCGCTCCAACAAGAAATGTCTGAAGCAGGATCATATGAAAGAGGAGTTTGTTTGACGCTCCCATAGCTTTGAGGATACCGAGGTAGCGCATGTTATCAACGATGAAACTAAAGAACGTCTGTCCGACGATTGCAACACCCACAAGGAATCCCAGACCGATTGCTATGCCGAAGTTAATTGGAATTCCGGTGTTTTTCATAAAGTATCTTATCGTGATACCTCGAAATTCCTGTGCTGAAAACGCTGCTAACGAGGCCTGTTGCTCGATTCGCTGGGCCACCTCTGTGTGGTCATAGCCGGCGCGCACCTTGGCTAAGATAAACGAGAGGAGCTTGCGTTCGCGTGGCGCAAAGCGCATGGCGCGAGAATACGTGGTATAGACTACAGGTTGCGATTGAAAGGTGCGGGTTACTTGCGCGATTCCGACAACAACAGCTCTGTTATCGTTTAACTCAAGGATATCGCCGATCTGCAAGGGCAGTTTAGGCGAGCCCGGTGTTGGGCCGGGCTTGGCGAGCTTTCCCTTAGCAGCTGCCTCGTCAACGATAACGCCATCGGCTCGTCGCAAGTCACCAAGTGTGCCTTCAAGCATGACTGGCGGTCCCGCTATCAAGGTAGCATCGTCGAGTCCGATCACGTTGCAAGTTTGAAAGGTACCGTTTGGTAATCGTGCTCGAATCGAGCCTTTATACAGGGGAACTGCCCACTCGACCCCTTCGACTCCGCGCACCTGGAGCAGCTTCGTATCTTGAAGAGGTTTGATATCATCAACGAACTGCACCTTAGGATCCATTACCCAGAGGTCTGGCTGAGCTGTATCATAGATAAAACCGGTAGTGCGCGACATGAGGCCCAAGAATATAGAGGTCTGCTGAGTGATAATCAGCGAAGTGAGTGCAACCCCAAACACCATGGCGTAGAGTTTGCCACGGTTACCTATCAGCATCTTGAGAGCTATGGAGTACACGGGGAGTATGGTAGCTGATAACTGGACGCTTCACCACGATTTGATTGGGCGAGGATAAGAGAAGCACAATAATTAGGCTAATGGATCTGAGGTGTTAGCGAGGTATTGTGGTTTTTTGATGGCGGAATAACCGGTGGCAAGAGAACTCTTAAAAAAGGTGCCTTGGGACTTTTGATATACTGACAAAAGCTGATAAGGTTAGCCGGTAGTTGTAACGGACCTGTAGTTGGAGGGGACCCTCGTCGCGCTCTGTTTGGGAGCGTTGTTGAGGGAGCGGCTCAGGAGAGATTTTAGGTAGAGAGGAGTGTCGGTATGGGAGCAGATAGGGCGATAGGCGTTGGGGGGGGGATGGTACACGGGCTGGCAAGAAACAGCCAGATCGATTGTCGCCAGGAGAGTGTTTTCCAGCAATACAAGAATCTCTTTCGGACTGGAGGGATTTTTTCACACAGCAAAATAGGTCGCGAGAAGTTCTAACAACCGGTACGCAAGACCCGGGAGCCACGGAGAAAAAAGACTAGGGCACACCAGCAGACCCAATCTTAAGGCCCTTCGCTGCCCGCTCCTGGACGTATCATCCCGTGCGCCAACAGATCCTGAATATGCACCATACCAACAGGTTTGCTCGATTGATCGAGCACGAAGAGTTGGTTGACCTTGCGCTCCTGAATGATACGACACGCTTCCTGTGCGAGCTTATCAGCGCGGATAGTGATCGGCGTCCGTGAGCACACGGCGCCGATAGTTTTTTGCAGGAAATCGGGCTCGCGCTCGAGGCACCGACGAAGATCTCCATCGGTGAATACCCCTACGATCTCCCCAGCGCTATTCACTACGGCAGCACATCCCGGCCGGCCCTCGGTGGCGGTGATCTCATGGAGTGCCTTCAGATTAATCGTATCTTCGGTGACAACACACACACTTGTGCCTATTCGCATAATCTCTGAGACGAGCATGAGTGAGCGGCCAAGATCACCACCAGGGTGAAATGCAGCGTACTCCTCGCGAGAGATCCCTTTGCGTTCCAAGAGGGTCATCGCAAGCGCGTCGGCGAGCGAGATCATAACGGTAGTGCTAGTAGTCGGAGCCAAGCCTAGCGGCCCAGCCTCGGGAATGCGACCGGTCTCTATCACGACATCGCTGTGTCGCCCCAGAGAAGAGATTGCGCTGCTGGTGATGGATATGATGCTCGCCCCAAAGCGTTTAATACGAGGTAGAAGCCGCACCACTTCGTCGGTCTCACCTGAGTGCGATAGTATGATAACGACATCCTTTGGTTGTAGACGGCCGAGATCCCCGTGGATCGCATCGGCTGGATGGAGGAAAAAACTAGGGAATCCGATGCTGGCGAGCGTGCTTGAGAGCTTCATGCCAACGTAGCCAGCCTTGCCCATCCCTGAAACGACGATCCTTGAGTTTGTGTCGAGCGATAGGAGCGTATGAACGGCTTGCGCAAAGCGCGCATCGAGCTTGTCAGTAACTCGCGACAGTTCCTTGATCTGTTGACGCATTATCTCGCGCCCAAACTCGACATCTGAGTTGTGGTCGGCAGTTGCACACGTGTGGGCCGCCTGAGTGGCATCGGTTGCAGATGGGTCCTTTGACATACGGCGAAATCCTACCATACGGGCCCTAGTTACGCTATGCAGCACCTGTCGCCACATACTGTGTAACTACCCGTTAACACTACGATAGTCTCCTTAGGTGGAGTTTTGCTGATGCAAACGAAATATACCGGCAGAGAAGGGTGTGGGCTGGGGTGTTGGCGGTACAGTCGAGTAGGTTTTTTATGATGCGAAGTCTGTGTGGTATCTGTGCGGGTGCGGTGCTTTCCATAGCTATTTCAGGATGTTCAGTGCGAGCTCCAAGCTATAATCCTGTGCTTGGTGGGTTCTCTAAGCCTGCTGTGTACGCCGGTGAATCGATGCCGATGGCAGTTGCACTTGATGCTGATTCGCAGTCGGATATGCGAGCCAAGCCTAGGGTGCAGTCGATTTCACTCCGTTAGCATAGGCAGTTGTTCTTGACGAGGCCGCCAGGATCACGTACCTTGTCCGGTCTATGTCATTTTCTTGCCTTCCAGCATCGGTTCTCACAAGGCTCTGCGCGAAAGCTCATTCAGCTGCGGCTGCTGTCGTGATTATTGTGCTCGTGATTGTGCTTACGCTCGTAGGAGCGAGGTGCGGTCCTCTGCTGTAAGACAGTAGAGAGAGGCGATAGAAAGCCCCCGCACCTCGAAAGAGATGCGAGGGCTTTTTTGTTTTGTGCAGTTATGTATGGATCTTGGATAATAAGGATGCCTATGAATTCCGGAGAAGCCCGCACAATGTATGCGACAGAGTCGAATCCTGGTGTAGTAGAGATGTCGGGAGCGCAGCTTCTGCTTGAGCTGCTTGTGCAAGTAGGAGTCGATACGATCTTTGGCTATCCGGGGGGGGCAATTATGCCCGTGTACGATGCCCTGTACGATTACCGCGATCGACTTCGCCACGTTCTCGTTCGTCATGAGCAGGGTGCGAGTCATGCCGCTGAAGGGTACGCTCGCGCAACTGGTAATGTCGGGGTGTGCATGGCCACGTCAGGGCCAGGGGCCACCAATTTAGTCACAGGGATCGCCGATGCGATGTTGGATTCTGTTCCGATGGTGTGCATAACGGGGCAAGTTGGGAGAGCTTTCCTAGGTACTGATGCCTTCCAGGAGACCGATGTAATTGGTGTAACTATCCCGATCACCAAGTGGAACGTTCAGGTTACTAGTGCTGAAGAGCTCCTCACGGCAGTACCAAAGGCATTCGCGGTAGCACGGTCGGGGCGGCCGGGGCCCGTTGTGGTTGATATCACAAAGAATGCCCAAGTTGAGAAGTTGATGGTCAACATGGATAGTGTGCAGAGGAATTACACACTGGAGAGTCGCTCTGTTGTGGATCTCTCCGCGATCCGGTCGGCCGCGGAGATTCTCAATCACGCCAAGAAGCCGCTTATGTTGGTGGGTCACGGAGTGCGGATCTCTGGAGCGTACGAGCTTGTGCAGCAGGTGGCAGAAAAGGCCCAGATCCCGGTAGCGTGCACGTTGCATGGACTTTCGGCGTTTCCGACAAATCACCCGCTGTACGTGGGAATGCTCGGTATGCACGGTAATTACGGACCAAATCTTCTGACTAATGAGGCCGATGTAATTTTTGCGGTGGGGATGAGGTTTGATGATCGAGTTACGGGCAAGTTGTCCGAGTATGCGCGGCAGGCAAAGATAGTTCACATCGATATCGATCGAGCTGAATTGAACAAAAACGTTCAGGTCGCAGCCGGTATTGTGGCTGATGCTCAGGAGGCCTTGAAGGCGCTGGAACCGATGATCCTTGCAGCAGAGCGACCAGAGTGGTTGGAGCGATTTCGCAGCTGCGATGAAACCGAATCTCAGAAGGTGATATCTCGCGATTTAGAGAGCCGTGCTGGTCGACCAAGCATGAGTAAAGTTATTCGGGATATTAGTGAGGCAACCAGCGGCGATGCGATCGTGATCGCCGATGTGGGACAGCATCAGATGGCGGCGGCGCGCTACTACCGATTCAATAAGGCAAATAGCTTTATATCATCGGGGGGATTAGGAACGATGGGCTTCGCCTTGCCTGCTGCGATGGGAGTTGCGGTTGCTCAGAGCGATCGACCGGTGATTGCTGTGATCGGTGATGGTGGGTTCCAGATGACGCTACAGGAGCTAGGCACCATTGCGCAGGAAAAGTTGCCGGTAAAGATCGTTATTCTGAACAACAACTTTCTGGGCATGGTGCGACAGTGGCAGGAGCTCTTCTTTGAGAGTCGCTACTCGTTTGTGCATATGGACAGCCCTGATTTTGTGAAGCTCTCGGGTGCCTACGGCATACCTGCAGCACAGGTTGGGCAGTGTGGAGACGTTGCAGCAGCAGTCAAAGAGATGCTTTGCACCCCGGGACCCTATCTGCTTGAGGTCTTAGTTGAGCGTGAAAACAATGTGTTTCCAATGGTACCGGCTGGGGCCAGTATTAGTGATATCCGATTAGAGTAGATGAGTTAGTATGAAAGAGCTAATTACATTCTTGGTGTGGACTGAGAATTCTCCCGGTGTTCTGCTCCGGCTGGCGTCGCTATTTTCTAGGCGTAGGATAAACATTGATAGTCTGACGGTTTCAGAAACTGAAGAAAGCGGGATATCGCGTTTTACAATAGCGATCACCATTGAGCCGGTACTCGCGGCGACTATTGGTCGACAGATCGAGCGTCTCATAGAGGTGCGGCGAGTGATTGTAAACTCGGAGTCATGTGTAGTGCACAGAGAGGTAGCGCTGATGAGAGCGATGATTCCTGGCGAGGAGGAGTCGCGGATACTGGAGCGCTATCCCAAGTTGAGAGTCATTGAGCGGAGCGACAGGGGCGTGCTGTTGGAGTGTTGTGGTACAACTTCCGACATCACGACGATCGTACAAGAGCTGCGAGCGTGCGGCTTGTTAGAGTTCGTCAGGTCGGGGATGGTCGCGGTAGGCCTTACCGGCGACTATGAGCACGACCTAACGCATTCGCTTCATGAGCTGCGGCCTTCGGCACATGAAGGGCCCAGTGTGTGACAAGTGAAGAGTGTTCATGTGATTTTAAACAAACAATAAAGGAGAATAGTGTATGGCAAAGCAACGATTTGGTTCCATCGAAGAGACTGTAATCACACGCGAGGAGTTTCCCCTCGCCAAGGCACGTGAGGTGCTCGGTAAGGAAACCATCGCAGTGATTGGATATGGTGTGCAAGGGCCAGCGCAGGCGCTCAATCTTCGGGATAATGAGTTCCGCGTAATAGTGGGGCAGCGCGAAGGGACATCTTCGTGGACAAAAGCAGTGGAAGATGGTTGGGTACCCGGAGAGACTCTCTTCTCCGTAGAGGAAGCTGCCAAGCGCGGTACGGTGATTGAGTACCTCTTGTCAGATGCAGGGCAGATTGCAGCATGGCCCACGATCAAGCCGCACCTTACCGAGGGCAAGATGCTGGTTTTCTCGCACGGGTTTGGTGTGATCTTTAATGAGAGTACAGAGATTGAGCCCCCGAGTGGTGTTGATGTAGCGCTTGTGGCTCCAAAGGGTTCGGGCCGTTCGGTGCGCAGACTCTTTCAGCAGGGTAAGGGTATTAACTCAAGCTTTGCGATTCACCAGGATGCGACTGGTAAGGCACGCGAGCGGATCTGCGCACTTGGAATAGCTATCGGATCGGGATACCTCTTTGAGACTACATTCCGAAATGAAGTGGTGAGCGATCTCGTAGGCGAGCGAGGTGTGCTCATGGGTGCTCTTGCAGGTATCATTGAGGCACAGTACCAACTCCTGCGAAAGTACGGACACTCGCCGAGTGAGGCCTTCAATGAGACGGTAGAGGAGCTGACACAAAGCTTGGTGCCTCTTGTCGGCGAAAACGGGATGGACTGGATGTACGAGAGCTGTTCAACAACGGCTCAACGTGGAGCGCTTGACTGGCGTCACAAATTCAGGGAAGCGGTGAAGCCAGTTTTTGAGGATCTCTACAAGAGCGTTGCTTCGGGTGCAGAGGCTAAGGTAGTCATAGAGGCTAATAGCCGCCCTGACTATAAGGAGCGACTTGCAGCAGAGCTCAAAGAGCTCCGTGAATCGGAGCTGTGGCAGACCGGAGCGGTATTGCGTAAGCTACGACCTGAATAGCAAGGTACGAGTACGAGGAGATGTATGGCAAAGCTCAATCGATATAGCTCACGGATCACCGAACCACCTTCGCAGGGGGCATCGCAGGCGATGCTGTATGCGACTGGTTTAACACCAGAGCAGCTTACAAAAGCGCAGGTCGGGATCGCCAGTATGTGGTACGAGGGAAACAGCTGTAACATGCATCTCCTTGCGCTTGCTGAGGAGATCAAGCGTGGTGTTGAAGCGGCAGACCTAGTCGGGATGCGCTTCAACACCATAGGTGTGAGCGACGGCATGTCGATGGGCACAGAAGGAATGAGCTACTCGCTTCCATCGCGCGATGTCATCGCTGACTCGATTGAGACGATCGTCTCCGCGCAGTGGTACGATGCTGTTGTGACGGTGCCCGGTTGTGACAAGAACATGCCTGGCTCGATGATCGCCATGGCGCGCCTCAATCGACCAGGGTTGATGGTGTACGGCGGTTCAATCCGTGCCGGTTGTTGGAAATCAAAGAAGCTCGACATCGTGTCAGCGTTTCAGAGTTATGGAGAAGCCCTCGCCGGCACGATCTCAGAAGAGGAGCGTACCGAAGTCGTAAGACGCTCCTGCCCTGGGCCGGGAGCGTGTGGCGGGATGTACACGGCAAACACGATGGCGACAGCCATTGAAACGATGGGGATGAGCCTACCGTATTCGTCTTCGTATCCGGCCGACAGTGACGAGAAGCGTGCGGAGTGCCGAGCCGTTGGAGCCGCTATTCGACGGCTCTTGGAGATGGATCTCAAGCCACGTGATATCATGACTCGTCGTGCCTTCGAGAATGCACTTGTTGTAACGATGGCGCTGGGCGGATCGACCAATGCCGTGCTGCATCTCATAGCAATGGCGAAGGCAGCACAGGTAGAGCTAACGCTTGAAGATGTTCAGGCTGTGAGTGATCGGGTTCCCTTTATCGCTGATCTTAAACCGAGTGGTGCTTACGTTATGGAGGATCTCTACCAGGTTGGGGGCGTGCCGGGTGTATTAAAGTACCTCTTGCGAGAGGGCTTGATTGATGGCTCATGTATGACGGTGACCGGCAAAACGTTAGCTGAGAATTTAGCACCGCTACCCGATCTGCAACGTGGACAAAAGATCGTGATGCCACTTCACGAGCCGATTAAGGAGACTGGCCACATTCAGATCCTGAAGGGAAACCTTGCACCGGACGGTGCCGTGGCCAAGATAACGGGCAAGGAAGGTTTGGCGTTTTCAGGAGTTGCTGCTGTCTTTGACTCAGAAGAGGAGATGCTTGCTGGACTTGAGCGTGGTGAAATCGCCAAAGGGTCAGTGGTGGTGATTCGCTACGAGGGTCCTAAAGGTGGCCCAGGCATGCCTGAGATGCTCACACCCACATCGGCTATTATGGGGGCAGGGCTTGGGAAGGATGTTGCCCTCATAACGGATGGACGATTCTCAGGTGGTTCGCATGGTTTCTTGGTTGGGCACATTACCCCTGAGGCCCAGGTCGGAGGACCCCTTGCACTCGTTACTAACGGCGATAGAATTACGATTGATGCTGAGCGCAACACCATTGAGCTGCATGTAGACGATGCAGAGTTAGCTCGTCGGCGTAAAGGGTGGCAGATGCCGCCGTACAAGGCGACCTCTGGTGTGCTTGCCAAGTACATCAAGCAGGTAAGCTCGGCGAGCGAAGGGTGTGTGACCGACCTTTAGGAAAGGGCCCTTCGCGGCTTTGAGTGGGGAACGTTGGTGTTTCCGGACAGGAACTAATCGAGCTGCTGGTAGCTATCAATGAACCTGATGATCTCTGCGTACTTTGAGTTGTTTGGACAGGCTTTCATCAGCGCACGTACAGCGTTCACCAGGAACTGCCCGTAGTTTCCTGCGCCCAACTTCTTGAGTGTGTGCGCATGGAAACACACAGCGGGCCTGTCTCCAAACCAAATCTGTGTGCCGTCAGCGCGCAGGAGCTGTAATCTATCCCGTGTGTGCGGCTCGTTGAACCGCCACCAGCCGATGTTGTAGTTGATCGGAACGGTCACGGTTAGGTACGGGTAGGAAGCAAACTGCAAGGGCTGCTGCTCATAGAATAGGCCAAGCTCTTTGTGCCGGCGCGACATGTCGGCGTGCTTTTCTAAGAGCTCAAGGTTACGCACACTAAAAAATCCACCGTTGTAGTATCCGTACTGCCCCTCAATCACCGGATTGTTTGTCATGTGCAGACTCAGCACCGCATCAATGCGTGGATCCCGCATTGCATCAACCACGCGCTCCTCAAGAGGAGCGGTGAAGAAGATATCCGTATCGAGGAAAAATGCGTACCCATGATCCCTGTGTGCGGCACGAAGTGCATCGAACTTAGTCATCATTAGATTCATCCAGATTCGATTCTTTTCAGGGTCATTCGTGTCGTGCGACCCGTCATCGGTCTGAATATTATTGAGCAGCGTAACGTTATCAAAGACCTGCAAGGACCGATGCGTCTCGGAGTCGACGGAAAGGTACCAGCTGGCTTCATGGTATTGCTCGAATGAAAGCTTCAGCAGCAGAAACTCGCCCAAGGTCTTACGGGTAACAACGGAGGAAACAGGGATCAACAAGCTCTCCTAGCAACAACAAATCGTTTCCAGTAGCCTACTAGGCATCTCCCTCTGTTCGCAAGGATGTAACCACCAGTGTCCCTGCCCGACAGGGCATCGCAATTCTCCCGCTCTCTACTCGAAAACGCTGGCATTTCTGAAAGGGATACAAATGCGCGGGCAAAACTACTATTGTTCATAAAAACAGCTACTTCCGCGCATTTTTGGCCCCATGAAAAAAGAGAGAATTGCGACGCCCTGCCTGCCCGAATTATGAGATATTCAGCTCGGCCAATCCGGGGTAGACTGCACGACTAGTGTTCATGGAATTCACCCCAAATGATTATGCGATCAGACTTCGTTCTATCGACTCCCGTTGTCTTACTGGTTTTTAATCGTCCGCAGCAGACACGTCGTGTTTTTGAGGCTATCCGCACGGCCCGTCCGCCAAAGCTGTTGATTGTTGCAGATGGCCCACGAGCCAATCGACCAGAAGAGCCGGCGCTCTGTACGGAAGTTCTCAACATCTGTCAGGAAGTAGATTGGCCATGCGAGGTCATCACCAACTTTGCATCGACTAACATGGGGTGTCGAAATCGCGTGGCAAGCGGGCTCACCTGGGCGTTTGAGCAGGTTCAAGAGGCTATTATCCTCGAAGATGACTGCTTACCGCACGAGAGCTTCTTTCGATTCTGCCAGGAGCTTCTCGACCGACATAGAGACGACACCAGCGTTGCGATGATTTCCGGCGACTGCTTCCTTCCCGGTGGATACAACCGGACATGCGCCAGCTACTTTTTCACGCGATATGCGCACATTTGGGGTTGGGCAACGTGGAGGCGCGCTATTCAACACTATGATGTCACGATGAAGAAGTGGCCCGAAGTCAATTCGCAGGGATGGCTCGAGGACTTCTTTCAAAACGATCCGACGCTCGTTGCGTACTGGCGCTCGATCTTTACCCAGGTCTACAACGGTCACATTAATACGTGGGATTATCAACTCATGCTCTCGTTTTGGTTGCGAGGAATGATCTCTATCTGTCCCGCGCGAAACCTAATATCGAATATCGGATTTGGGGCTGATGCCACGCACACAAAAGAAGCGAATCCGCGAGCAAACATGCTTGTGCATGAAATGAAATTTCCCCTTGTTGCGCCAAGCACCCTTACTCCTGACGCTCTTGCAGATGAGTGTGCTGCCTGGAGTGTATATGGCGTGCCTGCATTCAAGGGTTCGTGGCGCATGCAGATGCTCTTCAATCAAATTCCCTCTTCGCTGCACTCGCTCTCTGAGCAACAGCGTCATGAGTTCTGTGGAACTATTATCTCTCTGGCAACTATCGCCCTCCAGGGTGGTGATGCAGCGATAGCGCTTGAACTTGCGGAGCTGTGTGCCACGATAGGTTCGCGAATTGAGGGGCTGTTTTACATGAAAGGGCTATGCAGCCTTGCTCTCGGAGATAGGCAGAGTGCTAAGGCCAATTTTGAGATCGAGCTCAGTCGTTATCCCAACAACACGCAGGCTCGTGAGATGTATTCGAACCTCTAATCACACCTTATATACGCCACGCGAAGACTGTGATAATAAATTTATCAGCAGCACATTGGCGAAACGGCGGATTGTGACCATCAACAGGCAGCCACGTCGCATGGTGGAGATCAGATACCATGTAGCGAAAGCCGTGCTTCTCGAAGTTCGATAGTAGTGCACCTAAGCGTTGTGGATACCCAAACACATGGGTTTCAACGATGAAGAGCTTTGCGTTACGAAGCGCCTCACCACAATCCGCAAGTACCTCAAACTCGGCTCCTTCAATATCAAGCTTCACGAGATCAACGGGTGACTGAGATAAGAATGTCTTCAATCTCATAGATGGCACGAGAGATGATGCCGGCACTTCCGAAGTAGGAGAGTCACCGCGTACCTTGCCAGCATCGTCTGTTGAACGCTCGAAGGTCACACCCCGGTCATGTATCCACACGGCACTCTGATGAACTTCCACTCCCAGTATGCCGAATGAATTAAGATTGAACCTCAGTACCTCACAGATGTCAGGATCGGCCTCGAAGGCGAGTATGTGGGCGTTTGGGTATCGTTGTTTAAAGAAGAAAGAAGCTAAACCGATGTGAGCTCCACAATCGAGAATGACCGGAGCGGGAGCTTCCGATTGGAAATCATACAGTGACTGCCCGAAAATCTGTATCGTTTCATGGTAGAAGCTGTGGAGATCGACATACCGAAACGGTCGCTGCTCCAACAACATCTCTCCTGGGGTGCGACGGGGGAATCGTTGCAAGTCGTTCTGAAGAACAGAAATGATCTCCCCTAAACTGCCTTTAAGTTCGTGCGACATAGTAGTCATAGTGCCCGGAATCGCTTCTCACATAATCTTTAACCTGGAAGGCGGCGGTTGTCGAGTCATAGGCGAGCAAACTTGATGCGCAGGGAATTTGCTACGATGATTACATCAGAGCCGGTCATTATAAGCGCGCCTGCGAGTGGTGAAATATAACCAAAAGCTGCCAACGGGATCGCTACAATATTGTAGAAGAACGCCCAGAATAAGTTCTGTTTGATCGTTTTGACCGTGACGCGTGCTAGTCGTACAGCAGCAGGTAGACTGCGTAATGAATTACCTGACAGGATCACTTGGGCAGAGTGCATAGCCACATCGGAGGCAGAGCTTAGTGACACCCCAACCGATGCCTCGGCAAGGGTTGGCGCGTCGTTGATTCCATCTCCCACGTATGCAATCGGCATGCGAACTTGCTTGTTTCGTATCAGCTCTACCTTTTCATGCGGAAGCCGCTCGCCATGCACATCGGTGATGCCAAGCTGCGCAGCGACATTGCGGCTCTTTGAGCTGCTATCGCCGCTGATGAGTGAAGATGAGAGGCCTAGCTCGTGCAGTTCCCTGAGGACGTGCGCAGCCTCGGGACGCACTGCATCAGCAATCTGCAGGCTTGCGATAAGGGAGTCGTTTTTTATCAGGACGATATCAGCCGGTAGCGATAGGTTGTATTGAGACATGACGCGCGGGCCGCCGCAGGTGAAGGTGTCGCCGTTGGCTGTCCGACCTTCGAGTCCGACCCCCTTAGTCTCTGTGACTGCGGTAAAGTCCTCCGGTGAAGAAAACGGAGCGAACTCTTTAAGAAGGGCCTTGGCGATCGGATGCGAGGAGCTGCGCTGTAGCGCGGCGATGATTCCACGGGCGGTATCGGGTGGAGTGTCGTTGTACGTCGTAAAGTTCGCGACGCGTAGTTGACCATCGGTTAGGGTGCCGGTCTTATCAAACCCCACCTCCTTCACGGTAGCGAGCCGCTCAAGTGTATCGCCTCCGCGAATGAGGATGCCAGATGTTGCCGCTCTGCCGAGCGCAACCATAATAGCGGTAGGGGTCGCCAGTCCCATAGCACAGGGGCATGCTACAACTGCGATAGCGAGCGCCCGTACGAGCGCCTCAGTGGCAGAGAGTTCAAAAAAGAGCATGCCGCCGACAAGAACGAAGAAACTCACGAGGATGACTCCTGGAACGAACACCGCACTCACGGCATCTCCTAGACGCTGTATCTGAGGTTTACGGTGGTGCGCTTCGTGTACGAGCTTTACGATCGATGCCAGCACCGTATTATCACCAACCGCATCGGCGCGGATGATTGCAGAGCCTGAGGCGACTATCGAGCCACCGATAACGCGATCGCCGCTATGCTTATCTACCGGTAGTGATTCACCGGTAATCATCGTTTCGTTGCATGCAAGCGACCCGTGATGAATCGTTCCATCTGTTGGGATCGTGTCTCCGGTGTTAACACGTAGGAGATCTCCGACGATGATATCGATAGTGTTGATCTCTTCGATAGCACCGTTCAGATTGGCGTGGT
>JBIKKR010000055.1:0-17598 GCA_044360225.1 Bdellovibrionota bacterium
AAGCGTTGACAATAGGAGTCAGATCGTCTGTTCGGGAAAAGAAAATAGTAGTGTAGGCCGAAATGCTAGTCGCGAATATTTGCGCGAAAAATTCAATCTCCGCCTCACTGTCACCCAGTGCTACCACCTTGCCACCTTGGGGGGATATTTCGCTGCGCTGTTCGTTTGCGGTATTAACGTAGGCCAACACCAACTGACCTGCTTGCGCTTGCGACTGAGGAGAGAGGTCTTTAGACAGCTTGGCCCAGATCTCCGCGTGGGAGTCGAGACACATGACTACATCCTTACCCAGTTTAAATAGTTGAATAGGGCCCCCATCTGGTACCGTAACCTCGAACCCTGACTGAGCCCGTGCCCACGCTACAAATCCACGATGCATTGTGTTGTGAGTTGGCAGCTGCGCGTAGCTCTCTCCGGTGGCGATGATTCCAAGCGTTGGATAGAAGTTTGAATATCGTATTGATTTTTCGGCTATGGGGACGAAAGAAATTTCCCCGCTCAGGATGATTTCATGAAATTTCGCTGGCGCTGCCGACGTTGTGGCCGCCCATGATGTGTCGCGCTGGACAGATTTTTCAGTTCCGGATGAACCCCAGCGGCCTTCCTTGTCCCACTTGTTTCCTGTCCCTACAATCACCGGTGTACTCAAAAAGAATCCCCGCACCTCTGGCAAACCCAGCACGCTGCGGAGGAACTCGCATCTCTCAATGGAGCTCCTCAACGTAGGTGTCATCGCTTGGGCTAAGTGCCTATCGCCGGTGGCACGGTGAGGAAAGCGTCCTCGAGGTCAGCTTACCCAGCGGTATCGCTATATGTTATTAACGACCTAGCGCTAAAGGCTGCTAACCAAAACATCTATAAGTAGTGTACACCCCTTCCGGTGCTATACAACTAAAAGAGGACGCAAACGTATAGCTGTTGACGTTATTCTGCAAGGATTGAGCTGTTAGAAATCCATTGCTCCTGCCTATTTATTACAGATCCAACCTATTACCGCCCAAACCCTAACATCGGTTGCGGCGAACGCCAGGCCCATTGACCCCATCACCGATAGCGACCTCGCGGCCTCGTCTGAGGGCGGTGCCTCTTTAGCCGCGATACAAGCTCTGCGAGCGGTCGCTCAAGCGCCACTGCGACGTCATCTCTCTGCTCCAGTATACTCAGCACCTCACCTGTCGTCTCCACGGTCGATAGACACCCCTTACGCGGCTCTTTACGGATTGCGTCGTACAGCGAGCGTTTTGAAGTTCTGATGACGAGCCTACGTAGCTTGAGTAACCACGCATTCCTCCACCAGAGGGTCTTCGCCTGACTCCAGGTTCCATCGAGTAACACGATCCCTTCCAGCCGCCTGAGCACACCATCCTGATCCTCGATTGGTACTCCCCTTTTATCAACAGCAAAGAGCGTTCGCTGAGGGGGGAGATCTTCAGTGTGCACACTCCCCAAGTACAGTACGCCCCAGGCTTGCGGATTTACTTCACGCCCTAATGCCTTTTTGAGGTTAGGCCACGAGAGTCCGGTTCTGATAACAGCATCAGGGAACGTCCCCGAGATAATCGGCACGGTGCCGATATCAACGCCTGGCTCCTGCGGATGTTGCAGAACGAGTATCGATGTTCTAGTGCTAAGTGGTGTGACAAAATCGCACACGCAGTATCTCGGCAAGCGGCCACACCGCGAGCACTGCGTTACGCTATCTTCACCGCTATCCCCACCGCCGACTGTCACGTGACTAGTTCGCCGATGCTGGCACCGTTCCCGTAAGGGCGTTTAAGAAGGTCACGATGCTTGTGACTTCTTCGTTTGAGAGGCTCTTACCGAGCTGGTACTCAGCCATCTTTGATACCGCCTCTTCGAGGGTCTTAACGCCTCCATCGTGAAAGTAAGGGCCGGTTTTTGCTACGTTGCGTAGCGACGGTACCTTAAAGAGCTTCTTGTCAGCTTCGTTCTTTGTAACCTCAAAGCGCCCAAGATCGGCTGTTGGATAGTCCTTCACCAAGCCCAGCTTTTGATAGAGCTGCCCACCTACCGTTGAACCCATATGGCACGCTGTGCATCCGGTTGCGACAAAGAGTTTGCCACCAGCTCTCTCTGCTGGTGTAAGCGCGTTCTCGTCACCCTTAAGGTAGGCGTCAAAGCGAGATGGAGTCATCAACGTGCGCTCGAATGCGCCGATAGCCTCGCCGATATTTTTGTACGTCAAAGGATCGTTTTGTCCTGGAAAGGCAGCTTTGAATGCTGCAACTGTCTTAGGGTCCTTCTTGAGCTTTTCAACGACCTTCGCCTCCGACTCCATCCCCATTTCGATCGGATTGAGGATCGGTCCAAGGGCTTGTGCCTCGACATCCTTGGCACGACCATCCCAAAACTGGGCGATATGCAGAGCGGCGTTAAACGATGATGGAGAGTTGCGTCCACCACGTTTACCTTCGTGGCCTGGCGACGTCGGCTCGTTGTCGACGCCGAAAGTTGCGATGTTGTGGCAGCTGTTACACGAGAGTTTGTCGTTCTTGGAGAGGCGCGTGTCCATGTAGAGGCTCTTACCGAGCGCTATCTTCTCAGGAGATGATGGATGCTCAGCTGAGACGGCAGCATCAGGAAGCGGTTGAAACGCGCCCTTCCACGCGTTGTCATCAGCATTGGCTGTGTTGCAGATAATTGCGGCGATGCAGGCTACTGAGGTTGCTGTCCACTGCTTGATCATATCTGGCATACTCCTTGTGCATAAATCGCAGAAATCCTACACCAAAGTATCCCTAAAGTGTAGTGCGTAACGCAGACTGCGTCAGTCTCTGGCAGGGTTACTGGTGCCTAGCCACACCTCTATGCCAATAAACACTGTGTCGACGCAGGCCCCCCCATCTACTTCGTGAGTAATAGACCTCTATAACATCTGTTCGGCGAGTTTTAATCGCGTAGCGTCTGCAGAACGGACCATGGTTGCGTTGAAAGCTGCGACCGAGCGACTCAAGCCGTTGCCGTTTCTCGTGGGTAATCGCCGAGATCGCTGGATATTCGTCTTTGAGGGATATATGCCGAGTTTTTACCTCGACAATAACCAGCGTCCGCTTATCGAGAGCCACGAGATCGAGCTCTCCACCGCGGCCGCGCCAGTTTGTTTTTACCGGAAGCAATCCTGACTGAGAGAGGTGTCTCCTGGCCACCCGTTCTCCCCATCTCCCGATGCGGTCCTTGGTCAGCCCCACGAGCCGTCTGGAGCAGCACGCAAGCCAACTATCTCGGGTTCTGATTTGTTCTGAGTTAATTGGCATAGCGGTTGTGATGCGCCTTGGCACACCCCTGCGAAACTCAATCTGTGAATTCTACTCGGTCCGAGGGCCACGAGAGCGGCTCGGTGCGCGGCTGTTGGATAGCCCGAGTGTTTCTCAAGTCCGTATCCTGGATAACGCTCGGCTAGTTTGTGCATTAACCGATCGCGCCACACCTTCGCTAAGATCGATGCGGCTGAGATCTGCACATGTAGTCGATCGCCCCCAACGACTGTGCGCTGCGGAATCGAGGAGATAATCGGTTGGTTGCCATCGACCAGCACAAGATCCGCCGAAACTCTCTCCACAGCGAGCTTCATCGCGAGCTTGGTAGCTTGCAGGATATTAATCTGGTCAATCCGACGTGGTCCCACAGCGATAATCGCCCAGGAAAGCGCACTCTCCTTTATATAATCGAAAAGTTTCTCTCTTTGTTTCGTGGAAAGTGCCTTTGAGTCCTTAACTCTTGAGTCAACAAACGACTGATCGAATACGACCGCAGCGGCAACGACCGGCCCAGCCAGAGGACCTCTGCCAGCCTCATCTACTCCACAGATCCTCATTGGGGCGCTCCTCGTGTGACTGGTGCTCTACAAACTGATGTATGCGGCCTTGTTGGGTGCTACCTGCACGTGATTAAATCTTTTGCTACAGCTGCAAAACTCAATAAAACCAGATGCTCCTGCGCATGTGTAGCCCTTTACAATGGACCAGAATCGCGACTCCCTGACTTAGAATAATCCCCTTAGCGACCACATATCCAGTGTGGTATACCAGACAAACGCTATGAAGAAAAACAAGAAAAACATCAGCAGTAAACAACCCCGTTCGAGCTCGCGCGCTCGGGGTAGAACCGTAGGCTCGAAGAGCACACATCGCACTCGTGGGTCTACAACAGGCCAACGTCCACCAGGCCGCACACCTAAGCAGCGCCAATCACCGAGCGACCTAGCCTCCACGGGATCAGGGCACGCCAAGCGCGGACGTCGGAGTGAATTACGACGACACCTCGATGAGCGATTACGGCTACTGTATCAACGCACGATGGTGATCGAAGCGGAGCTGCGAAAGCTCGACGAGGACAGGTTCTATCGCTGCTGCATATTCGGCAGCGCCCGAATAAAACCCGACACCACGCAGTATGCCGAGGTCTTTGAGGTCGCCAGGTATTTGGCGTGGGAAGGGATCGACGTGCTTACGGGTGGTGGTCCGGGGCTTATGGAGGCGGCCAACAAAGGAGCGCGTCTCGGGCGAGAAGAGAAAAAGACTCGCAGCCTCTCCTATGGACTCTCGATTCAGCTTGAGTTTGAGCCTGAACCGAATCGGCACCTCGACATCAAGAGACACCACCACAAGTTTTCCTCAAGGCTTGATGATTTTATGCGTCTCTCACACTCAGTGATCTGCACACCTGGCGGGATAGGCACTATTTTAGAGCTGTTCTTTGTCTGGCAGTTGATTCAGGTCAAGCACGTGGCCCCACGCCCGGTGGTGCTTCTGGAGAAGGCATACTGGCAGGGGATCCTCGATTGGATGCGAGCTGAGACGTGCGCACGTGGCCTAATGAACACGAAGGACTTTGACTGCATTCACCTGGTTGATACTCCCGAAGAGGCGTTTGAGATCATCTCTGCGCACCACAAGGAGTTTCGGTCACGGGTTCTCAAGGCGCAGGAGCCTTCGTAGAGAGGCCAGGCAAAGCCCCGCTGACGCATGGCGTTTATGGCCTTTTAAAATGGCGGAGACCTGCGATTCCCGTTCCGTAGGAGCAGGATTGCACTACCGCTCCATCTGCTCCGCGGCCTCGGCCTCCCGACGGAGGGCAGAGGCCTTGATCGCCTCAAGGAAGCGATTTCTGATCGCTTCTCGCTGCGCCTCCTCTGGAGTCATCCCTGATGTATCTGCAGCCTCGGAGTCCTCTTCGCTGTCAGCTAAGTCAGCTGGGCTACCGGGATTTGCTGACCCTGAGTCGCCTTTAGCGTTGCTGGCAGCTTCGAGGAGTGAGAAGAGATTTCCCGAGTCGGCGCGTCTCTGAGTGGGATGCTCTGCTGGGGCTTGCTCAGGTGAGGTTTGAAAGTCAATTGAGCCACGAGCGGTATCGAGGATCGATCTCTTTATCTGGGCTGGATACGCATCCAGAAGGAATCCGGCTTGCACATCAGTGGTCTTATTCCTGGCTACGAGCACCGCCTCTGCTGGGGGCTTGTTGACCCCTTGCTGAGATGGCTCGGATGGCTTGTTGTTACTCGATGGAGCCGATAGCGGCTTGCTCTCAGGGGCTTGCCTGTTCACAGCTACTACCTTCTCCTGTTTTACAAGAGAAGCTGATTGTCCACTGTACATCGATACAGCCGTGAAGAGAGCCCATCCGCCTACTGAGCTACCAATAAGCGCAAAGAGTAATTTGCCAGAAGATGCAAGGAGCACCTTCTGCTTGGTTATTCTTGCGGCAGAGGGGGCTAGATCGCTGGTGTGTATCGCGCCAGCCACTCCAGCAGCGATGGCAGCAGAGGCCGATCGTGAGTCACTATGAGCTCCGTGAGCGGCAAAGCGGGGATCTGATCGTAATTGATTGCGAATTTCGTCAATCTGCGCGTTGCTCTGAGAGCCAGCAGAACCAAACCCGATAGTCTTCTGAGAAGTCTGCCCAACTTCAATTCTCTCGACACACTGGTTTGAGATCCACGCCTCCGGTCTGTACGAGAGGCTTGGGATGATAATCAGTGCGTTCCGTGTTTGAGCAAGTTCAGCTAACAGCTCAGCCGCACGTTCGCGCCACTTGCCGGAGATGTTCTCAAACGGATCATTGAGCACGATAACTTTCTCAGGATCTGCCGTCGCAGCGAGTAACCGCAGGCGGGCTTCCTGGTCGAGCGTTAGCTCACCGCAGCGCTTGTCGATCACATCGTCAAGCCCTACCGAGATCAGCTGAGAGGCGAGTGCGAGCTCAGAGATGCCGTGGCGGGTAGCGAACTCTTTTACCGTCAGACCGATTGTTGGTGAAGGCTCACCGAATCCTATGAGCGTATGCTCATCTGGGTGGAAGGGGGCTCCATCGCACAGGATCTCAAGATTGTCTTTACCGCTGGAACCACCCAGAGCGCGTTGGTATGGGCGGAGATCGCTCGGTGTTGACGCACGCAGAACAGAGATCTTCCCTGCACAGCAGTTCGCTACGCAGAGAAGCTCGCCGGAATTAGAAAGTAATTTAAGTTGAACCTTAGCTGGCATGCAGCCCCCCGTCCCTTAACCGGTCGTTAGATAGCCCCCTACTCACTGTTATCAGACAAGATAGTCGACATGTGACATAAGAAACATGAGGAGAAATTAGCGGTGCGGCGTTTTGCCTGATAGAACGACGATTCCTGGAGGCGCATCTCCACAAAAAGGAGGTGAGCAGATAAGCCGGTCAAAGACCTTAGCCTTCTCGAAGGCGCGGGTGGTCTCAGAACGGAGCCGTTTGGGGATCCGCCCGATCCCATATATTCCTTGACCACACAGGAGCGCTTCAACACCAGACCGGCCTTTCTCGGGTGGGGTGAGTACTCTGACCCCACTGCCGAGCTCGGCCGCATCCTGGAAGATAAAGCATGAGAACTTAATTCGGTGCTTGTTGAATCCAAGCAGTTGATCGAGCTGTCGATGGAGGGGTGGCTGCTCCCACTCAAGCGTCCCATGGCACCAGTCAGTTGCAGATTGTGCCAGCATTGGGCAGGGGTCCGATCTCAGGCAGGGAAACACGGGCGTTAGTTTTGGGTGTTGTACAGTGACTCTATCACGTAACGCCATGAGCCGTCGTGTGTGGAGCAGCTGGCCTGGCTCAAGCAGCACAAGAGTCCCACCAGTAGTGACCATCTGCACCAGGGTGTCGAGCGTGGTATCAGCCTCGTGATGCTCAAGCTCAGCAAAGACATTTGCAGCTATCACCAGATCGAATGACGAATCGGCCGATGGCGCAGCGAGGAGATCTGGTAAAGAGGCGTGCATAGTGAGTAAATGCAGCGGAGTCAGCGTAGGGCAGGAGGAGAGAAGCCGCGTAGCGAGAGCGAGCATGTGGCTTGAGTGTTCAATGCACGTGAGCGAAATCGGCTCAGGAAGAGCGGCGCGTAATGCGAGTCCGGCGGTTCCCGGACCACACCCTAGGTCAAGCACCCGCAGGGGGCGCTGTTGTATAGTGAGCAGCGGCACAAAGTGGAGTAACTTCGCTGCGTTTATCGGGGTGTAGTACAGCGCGTAGGCAGCAGCAGCTATGGGCGAGTCGATCGGTGAGGAGAGTCTTGTGCCAGACTCATGCGATACATATGTCGAGGATACCTGATGTAGCGCTGTCACGAACTGCGTGAGCTCTCGTTTGGCTACATCACCGCGTGCATACTGTTGCTGCGCTTCCTGTGATAGCAGCTCGGAAACTATCGCCTGTTCGATCTGTACTAGTGGAGACATCTGCATGGAGTCATACCTTGAGATAGAGGCTCATCGCAACGTGTAGTCGGAGAACGGCAACGCCCCGGCTTGCTCCTGGGCCCCAAATAGGCAAATCTATCGCCATGCGTTCGAAAATAGTTAACAGAGAACAGGCAGCGCAGTTGGCAGCCTCTTACAAGACGGTCGGTAAGAAGGTGGGCTACACCAGTGGTGTATTTGATATCCTTCATCCAGGCCACGTTGAGTACCTCGAAGCTGCGCGAGCTCTGGTGGATGTGCTTATCGTGGGGCTCAATTCCGATTGTTCGGTGAAATCCAACAAGGGTGAGTCGCGGCCGATATGTTCCGAGCAGGAGCGAGCCGAGGTCATAGCTGGCTTACGTGCAGTTGATCACGTTTTTATCTTTAGCGATCGCAACAATAACGTAAATGTTGGGCTGCTGAAGCCTGATGCCTACATCAAAGCAGGAGATTACTCAGCAGAGAAGCTTTCATCGAAGGCGATAGTAGAGAAGTACGGCGGTCGTGTTGAATTAGTGCCCTTCCAGGGTGGACACTCAACGACATCTATTATCGAACGTATTCAAACGGCCGGTATCTGTGAAAGTGGCCCGACGATAGTATATGAGCGCAGGCCCGCAGTTTTTCTAGATCGTGATGGAACGATTAATGAGCATATCGAATACCTGAGTGAGCCGGATCGATTTAAAGAGATCCCGGGAGCCTATGCAGCGATCAAACGTCTGCGTGACCTAGGATTTCGAATAGTTGTAGTAACGAATCAGCCAGGGATAGGTCTTGGATATTTCACCAAAGAGGATTTCTACGCAGTGACCCGAGAGATGATGCGCCAGGGATCGAGCCAGGGGGCGATGTTTGATAAGATCTATTTCTGCCCACACTCGAAGTCAGAGGGGTGCGAGTGCCGTAAGCCAGGGGTGCTTTTTTTACAACGTGCAGTCAAAGAGCTAAACATCGACCTGTCTAAAAGCTACGTTATCGGCGATATGACCTCAGATGTGCAGCTGGGGATTAATGGGGGGTGTGCGGCGATTCTTTTGCAAACGGGGCGGGGTGGGAATGACCGTATGTTTGAGAATTCTCCCCATTACGTGGCGCGGGATCTTGCAGATGCAGCGGAGTCGATAGCCCAGAATCGAGCGTCATGAGGCAGTAGGTGATGGCGGACCGGAACGATGCACAGCCCCAGCGTTCAAGACGGTATCTCAGTGTCTGCATAGCGGCGGCACTTATTTTCTGTCTCGGAGTAGCTGCTAAGCTGCATGTCTCATCGGTGGGAATGTGGAATGTCTACCTCGACCGACTCCAAGACGTTCCGGGGCTGGTCGCTGGCACTCCCAAGTATATTCGGAGTGATGAGTGGCAGTTGGGTACGCCATGGTTGCTCTCTCAATCTAACTCAGAGCCTGCATGGCCTACTCGAAATCCATCGGTGGGGGCTGAGACGTCGGCGCTTCTTGTGGGGCTGCCTACCAGGCATTGGACAACTATCTTTCGTCCTGCGCACTGGGGGTTCTTTCTCTTTGATTTCGAGCGAGGGTTCTCTTGGTTCTGGATGTTCCGTACCGTTATCCTGTTTGTTTCACTGTTCGTGCTCTGTGCGCAGATCGGTGCTGGATCGCTTGTGTTGGGGCTTGTCGGTGCGTTGTGGATATTTTTTCCGGTTTTGTGCAGTGGTGGCTCGCGAGTGTTGCGGAAATGCTCGCGTACTTTTCATTGTCATGTATTAGTTTTTGGATGGTCTTCGCCGTATCAGGTCTCTGGCGTGTAGTGATCGCTAGTGCGAGTCTTACTCTCTGTGGCGTTGCTTTTGCGTTATCGCTGTATCCACCGTTCCAGGTGCCCTTGGTGTACGTGGGGCTAGCGCTCATTCCGCTTTTGGTGAGTGGCGTGCGAAATCACACGCGGAGTTCGTGGCTTGTGCGGTGGTTGAGCGTTGGTGTGGCCGTTACTATCGGAGCAGCAGTAATCGTTCTGTTCGTGCTTGAGAATACCGATGCGGTAGATCGAATGAGTGCTACGGTGTATCCGGGGGCACGATTGTCGCTCGGTGGTGAGATGACGCTCGTGAAGTATTTTTCGGGCTTCTTCGACATCTTCTTCCGCCAGGACCTATTTCCTGCGCGATTTGGTAGTATGAGTGAGACGAGCTCTTTTATCGTCCTCTGGCCACTAGCTGCCTTGTGTGTGCCTGGGATTGTCAGCCGCAAAGAACGGTGGAGATGCATTCCGCTCGTTGTTTTTCTTGTTTTAACTACAGCCTGGGCATTCTGTGGTGTGCCGATGTGGCTTGCTGCCCCCTCTGGTTGGTCATTTGTGCCTACATATCGTGGGGTGATCGGCTGGGGGCTCGGAGGGGTTTTTCTTTGTGTTGCGACCATGGCCAGGATGCCCCGCATGTCTAGGCGATACAAGATGGCGCTTAGTGGTGTCGCTATCGTGATGATTGGTGGCTTCACGGCATGGTATCGGTCACGTGTAGAGCTAGAGGTATCGGTGCTGCGGTATATCTATGCAGCGCTGGTCACGATGGCCCTGGCTACAGCATTGGTGTGGAATGCAAGAGGCGTGATGGTGGCGCTGATCTGTATTGCATGCCTGATTCCAAACGCGCTTGTTAATCCCCTCATGCGGGGAGTGTCAGTCTTAACCGATTCAATGCTTGCGCGAGCTGTGCAGCGCTTTGACGTCAAGAAGGAGGGGAGCTGGATAGTTGTTGGAGAGCCGCGCTATGCGCAGGTTGTTAAGGCGACCGGCAAGAAGGTTATAAACGGGTCGCAGTACATACCAGAGCTGGCGATCTGGAGAGCGATTGATTCTGATGGAGTATCAGCAGCGATATACAACCGTTATGCGCACATCGCAGTGCGTTTCGGGGAGACCGGCACCCCTCCGCACTTTCAGCTAGTAGCCCCAGATGCATGGCAGTTGACCATTGACCCGTGCGGAGGTGCGTTACGCGCCATCGGAGCAAACTATCTGGCGTGGATCGACTATGATGCCGCCGCGAAGTTTGCCTGCTTAGAGCGACTATATGTCGAGAAAAATATCGCGGTGTACAAGCTTCGCTCGCATACGCGAGCTTTTGCCTCTCTTCCCTAGAACAGTTTAATGACCCGTGTCCCCTGATGTTCAAAAATGACCTTGCCCTGACGAACGACTTCACGACGTCGTTTCATGCAGCCAGGGTCGTTCTTTGCGAGGAAGAGATAGCGAATGTTCCTCTTTTTTATCCAGTCAAGATCGAGATTCTGGCAAAGTCGGGCTTGGTAGTTCTCAAAGGTCCAGTCCGGATGCCCGCGCCCGTAGAAGAATGCGACTGGAAGAGGTGAAATAATAGGCAGTGCTCGGGCTGATCCTGAAGGAAATACCCAGCGCTCCCCACCGAGGTCTGCTGGTATTCCCAGTATAAGGATCTTCGGTGCATTAGCGTACGACAGTGAGGGGTACTGCTGTTGTATCCTATGCCCAAGCTGCTCGATAAATAAAAATGCCTCTCTATCTCCCTCACTCAAGCAGGCGATTGAACCGCAGTATCCGCCCCGTATGTGCATGTTAAAAGCGCCACTTCGCGCTGTAATGGGAGTTGTAGGAACGCAGAAGCAGCAGATAGTTACGACGCTGATACACGCAGTGATGAGTGCACTACGGAGTGAGAAGAGCTTGAGGAGGAGGGGCATCAATGCGATAAAACCAAGGATTGCGCCGCACTGAAAGACTGACTGCACAACGTAGGGCTGAACTAGGTAGAGTGGTAATTCAATAGAGCCAGTCACTCCCAATCCGACGAAGGCAAAGGCAGTAATCCCGCATACGCCGAGTGCTACAATCCAACGCAAGACGGCACGAAATGCGCCCAAGCCCCACACCGTACACGCAACTACAAAGAGCAGGTGTATCGGCTGCATGATCGGGTTGTCGATGTACGTTCCAGCTAGAAGGTACGACATGATGCGACGAAAACTAAGCCACTCGAAGACGTGCTCTGTGGATAGTGTGATGGAGAGAGGTGACGACGTGGCTACCTGAGTAGTTGCCGTGGCTGAGGTACTAGAGAAACCAAGCGCGCGTACCGCATGCGTCACCAAATAGGGCTCCCCAGCGAAGATGATCGCGATAACCATCAGGCAGCCGAGAAGCGTACACAGGGCTTCCCGTTTGCATCTCGATCGTAGTTTATGCCAGCAGTAGTCAAGTCCGATAAGTCCAAGGAAGACACCGGGAAGAAGCGCGGAGAGAGGGTTGATGGTTGCCAGAAGTGCTACGCTACTTGATACCACGATAAGTCTAATTGATTGCTCTTTGCTGGTTAGCAAGGAGTTTGTAGGAGTAACCCAGGACAAGAGAACCAGAGCTGAAAGAAGCGAGCAGCTCAGTCGAGCGGTACCTTCTCCATGGAACCTCTCAGCCTGCAGTCCGTATGGCAGTGCAAACCAGTACAGGACGATCGCGGCGAGAGCCGCTAAGACAACAGCCCAATTTCCTGAATCTTCCCGGAAGGCCGAAGAGCGCAAGCGTACTGAGCCGATCAGTATCGGTGCATACGCTGCACAGGCTGCTGTGGCAAGGAGAAACTGCAGCATCGGTTGAATCGTAACGATTTCGACTGCGCTACAACCTGAGAAAAACATCCAGATAGCGTTCAACGCTGCAAACCCTGCAGGATAGCCTAACGGCCCAACACCAGTGAGCCCTTGATCCCACGGGACGATACCTAGCTTGTAAACCTGCGAGGCCCAGAATGCGTGTTGGTCTGGGTCACTCGACAGCGCCACCGTGCGCGGAAGATCGCGAAACGCTACCGGTATAGAGATGCACGCAAGCACGACGAGCAAACCAACTACCTGCCATGCGTTGAAACGAGATTCCGACTCTCTTTTTGCCCTGCTCACAACAAAGAGCACGCAGATTACCAGAGCCCACACCTCTACCGAGGAGATGGGGAGCTGGTGCGCCGTGAAGTAGAACACAAGGCCGCTCAATGCTGACCGCGCGAATACCCAACTCATGCTAGCTATCTGCCCGACACAGAGTGCCAGGATAGAACGACTCACGAAGGGCATGCGCATGAGTAACGATTCTCTATCCGCTGTTTGTTCAGGAGCATACAGAGCGCAGCAATTCGCGATGAGAGCTATAGCGGCGTGTCCGACAAGTGTGAGTACCAGCGAGCACCAGATTAGCTTACAAGCCGCAAGGGATTCCGAGAAATCGAACGCTGCCTTTAGATCTGCGATGCTCCACCAGAAAATAGAGTACACGAGAGTCAGAGCAGTGACCGTGCGAAAAGTGACTGATAGGGTGGGGGATCGTAGTGACATAGAGCAGGTAAGAGCAACCCAACCGATACTGTATCCCTCAATTGTGGATCTTTCCAGCTATAGACCGAAAAAGTCTCCCTGTAGTATTTGTTTCAATCAACATAGACGGTATCTTCAGGTGTCAATGAACAATAGGGTATGCCAACGTATGAACCCATCACAAGCAGCTTCAAATGAGAGTCCGCAGACAGAACTCAGTTCGGGGCAAGCATCGTCGTCACATCCTGCTGCGTCGGTTGCAATCCCTCTTGTTCGGTATCGGATTACTCGGTTCGTGGCGGTGATTCAGCGAGACGGCATTTTTACTGGAGATGCAGTCGATCGAGCCATGCCCCAGAGTCATTGGAAACTTACATTGCCATCCGGCACGAAGGCGCATCCGGTTGGGCTAGCGCGTGTGAAAATTGTTGTAGAAAGAGCTGGCGGGCCGGTCACCGGTCGCATCCACTGTCGTGTGCAACATCGACAAGATGGACGAGAGATTGATGATCAGCAACTTGCCTGGTTTGCCAGTGATGACAGCGGCAGGGTTGATCTCATGACGCAGATACCCCCGGATGTCCTGGAGATGAGTATCACAGTGCACTCAAGTAATTCAGAAGCGCTGTATCCAGCAGTCACCATTTATGAGCTTGGCAAACTACAGAAGTATGCCCCTAGAGCGTATGATTTGTTGCGCTACCATATTCGTCATCCACATATGATCGTTTCCAAGCTGAACAAAGCATACCTCCTCGTACGACGAGGCGGGTTCGCAGCGCTTAAAGAGAAGCTGTTGCGAGGCAGCAGCTATCCTGAGTGGGTAGCCCGTCACGACACGATAACAGAAGCCGACCGCCGGGTGATGCGAGAACATATCGAACGGATGGAGTACACTCCGTGTGTCTCGATTCTCATGCCGGTGTACAATGTGCCCGAGACGTATCTGCGTCAGGCAATTGAGTCGGTGCGTAGGCAGGTATACACCAATTGGCAGCTCTGCATCGCTGACGATAATTCGCCGAATGCGGCAGTGCGTAATGTGATTCAAGAGTACGCTCAGCGTGATTCACGCATAAAGTATCTGTTTAGAACAGAGAACGGCCATATATCACGGGCTACTAACTCTGCTGCCGAGTTAGCAACGGGGGAATTTGTAGCATTTCTCGATCACGATGATGAACTGCGTGAGCATGCCCTCTACATGATGGTACGAGAGTTGCAGACTCACCGCGATGCAGATCTGATTTTTAGCGATGAAGATAAGATCACTCCAGAGGGCTTGCGCCATGATCCGTACTTTAAATCTGATTGGAATCCTGAGCTGCTGCTTTGTCACAACTGTGTGTGCCATTTTACGATGGTGCGTCGTGATCTCTTTAATCGAATAGGAGGGCTCCGAAGTGAGTGTAATGGAGCTCAGGACTGGGACCTTGCTCTCAGAGTCTCGGAGAGCACTACGCGCGACCGCATTCGACATATTCCGCATATTCTGTATCACTGGCGGGTCATTGAAGGTTCAACAGCAAAAGAAACTGCAGCAAAACCCTACGTCACCGCAGCGCAGATACGAGCAGTTTCCGAGCATCTTGAACGCAAGGGGGACCGTGGGGCACGCGTTGAGTCGATCCCTGAGCTCTCCATGCTGCGGGTACGATACGCTGTGCCTCAGCCAGAGCCACTTGTGAGCCTAATCGTTCCCACTCACAACCAGCAGAAGCTTCTTGAGCAGTGTGTAGCAGGCATACTGAATGGAACGACGTACAAAAACATTGATCTGATCGTGGTCGATAATCGCAGTAATGATCCGAAGACCCTTGAGTATCTCCAGCAGCTGCCGAGTACAGATAGCCGAGTTCGAGTCATCCGAGACGAGGGTGCCTTTAATTTCTCGCGTATCAACAACGACGCAGTAAGGCACGCGCGTGGCAGCATTGTAGGGTTCGTAAATAACGACATCCAGGTGATACGCACTGATTGGCTCAGTGAGATGGTGGCTAATTTGTGCCGCAAAGATGTCGCCGCAGTGGGCGCACGGCTGCTGTTTCCAAATGGCACCGTGCAACACGCTGGTGTTATCACCGGGATTGGCGGAGTCGCTGGCCATCAGTTTAAGACCTACTCGGTTAAAACCCTGGGATATTTCTGTAGGGCAGTGCTGCCGCAGAATCTATCGGCTGTCACTGCTGCATGCATGCTTGTGCACACCGAGCTTTTCCACAAAGTTGGTGGATTCGATGAGCAGCACCTCGCCGTGGCATTTAACGACGTCGATCTCTGTTTGAAGTTGCGCGAAGCAGGCGGGCTAATTGTGTACACGCCGTATGCCGAGCTACTCCATCACGAGTCCGTCTCGCGAGGCTATGAGGACAGCCCTGAGAAGAAAGCCCGCTTTAAGCGAGAGTATAAAGCGATGCAGGATAGGTGGGGTGCAAAGCTCACCAGTGATCCGTTTTACAATCCGAACTTTACTCTGGAAGGTGTTGGGTATGACCTTGGGGTTCCGCCTAAGAGGTTTGGTACGTAGCCCGCGGAGCGCGGAGCTTCTGCTCCGCCAGCAGTCTCTCGGTAAATATGAGCGAAGAAGATTTTGCCAAGATTCTGTGGTAACCCTTAGGTTTATCATTTCGAGATTTCCAGATCTACAAGGAGTTTTTCCAAGAATGCCGTTTCGGTCATCTGTGCCCTAGCAGCAGAGAGAGATAGTTTCTCCAAAGTGGATCGTTTAAGTCTAAAAGCCTTTGTTACCTTTCGCTCTCTCTCGGGTCGTGTGCGTTTATCCAGGAGTGGCTCATTTGCCCAACGCAACATTGCGCTGTACGGAATCCCTCCAAGAGACGGCCCGGAGGGCTTGCCCAATCGGATACAACTGAGTGTCTCTTTCAGCTTTTCAGGCATCTCCTCATATCCCAGGAAAGAGCGCGGAAAGTGAAGGAGCGCTGCTGGAAGTACTTCCAGCACACGAGGCTCGCTCGTAAGCCCCACATTGATGGCATCTGAAATCCTAAGCTTCAAAGAACTCATTGGGGTTACGTGCGGTGCAACCAGTAGACCCTTAGCAACGAGGAAGCCTAAGACTCTCTTTTCAACATTGGTCAGAGGATGTATCTTGCTCATACTAGAGTTCCGAGTCGCCATGCTTGAAGTAATCGATTTCTCCCCCGTATCGAAGAATCGCTTCCTCTAGAGAGTTTCCAAAGATGGACAAGGCTTCTCGAATAAGGAAGCGGTTCTTTTCTTTTGCTTTGACGGCTTTGCTCGTGAGTGCCGAGAGCGGATCAAGATATGAAACCACCAGGTTTGGGGTTGAGTGGTAGGGCATGAAATAAGCCAAGTCAGGCAGCCAGACTTCCATACTTAGTTCGTCGTAAATCATCCCGTTTGATTTGAGAATACCTCTGAGGGCCTCAGTAGCCAAAGAATCGCCTAGGATGAGCGCATCGAGGTCGCGAGTAGCTGCTAGATTTAGACTTCTTCCGGCTGGGTCCATGATGAGCGACATCTGTCCCAGTACTTTGACCTCCAATGCACGCAGGCCAGGGAGGTCTTGCGCACGGCGCTCGTCAGTGATTCTAGCTAACTCAATATCAAGCTGAGTAAAGATCGTTTTGATAAGGTCCATGGCTTAAGGATAGCATAAAGTTAATATAGTGTATAGCGCTATTAAATGTTTGAAATAAAAGGTTATGTGACTTTCTTTTGCAGGTGCAGCCTGCGAGTCTTTACGTCGACGACATTGAACCTAAAAAGGACTGCAGAGCTACCGCCGGCTGTTTTCGCAGGACGTCGCACTTCTCCCGCTGTCTACTCTAAATGGCTGGAAGTTTGAATAAAGATACAAATGCGCGGGCGATCGCTATCGATGCGCGGAGGCGAATCAAAATAACAACGGATAGTGATTTACGGCAAAGCCTTGCCAGTTTTACTGGCACGGACTTTTGCAAATCACTTTAGCCCAATGCTTCAGCCAACTTCTCGACCACAAAGTCGATCTGGTCGTTGGTGAGTTCAGGGAACATCGGCAGCGATAGAATCTTTGGTGCTATGGCTTCAGTCACCGGGAATGCACCCTTGGAGTACTCAAGTTCGCGGTAGCCACCTTGTAGGTAGAACGGTACCGGGTAGTGAATGCCTGTGTGTACATCGTGCTTTGCTAGGTACTCCATCACCTTTGCTCTGTTTTCGACCTGGATAACGAAGAGGTGGAATACGTGCTCATCAGCGGTGCGCACATCAGGTATGACAACTCCTTTTGACTCAAGAGGCTTGAGGCGCTCTGCGTAGCGCACGGCAGCTGCGTGGCGAGCGGCGTTCCACTTTGCTAAGTGCTTAAGCTTTATGTCGAGGATAGCCGCTTGGACCGAATCAAGTCGAGAGTTCGTTCCGCGTTCTGGGTGCTCGTATTTGACCTCTGACCCATAGTTGCGCAGGCGCCGGACCTTTGAGTTAAGGTCTGCTGATGCTGTGCACACAGCACCCCCGTCGCCATACGCTCCGAGATTTTTACCAGGGTAAAAGCTAAAAGAACCGAATTCACCGAATGTTCCGGTTGAAGTCCCCTTCCACGTAGCTCCGTGTGA
>JBIKKR010000056.1:0-17509 GCA_044360225.1 Bdellovibrionota bacterium
GTTGCGGATCGATCCCTTGCGTAAATAGATTGAGTGCTAACGTAATAATATCAACGTTGCCTGTGCGTTCACCGTTTCCGAAGAGGGTGCCTTCAACTCGGTCGCCACCAGCAAGTAGTCCAAGTTCTGTAGCTGCCACTCCAGTTCCACGATCGTTGTGGGTGTGCAGACTGAGCACAACGGAGTCGCGACGTGGCAGATTACGTGAGAACCACTCGATCAGATCAGCGTAGACGTTCGGCGTGGACATCTCCACGGTTGCCGGAAGGTTGATGATTATCTTGTTGTCAGGGGTGGGTTGCCACTCTTCGATCACAGCGGCACACACGTCGAGGGCGATCTCACGCTCAGTCCCCGTGAAGCTCTCCGGAGAGTACTCAAACAAGACCTTCGTTTTTGTTTTAGCTGCACGTTCTCTGATCATGCGCGTTCCAGCGACCGCCATCTCGCGAATCTTCTCAGGTCGCAGGCCAAAGACGACTCGGCGTTGCAGCTCGGAGGTGGAGTTGTACAGGTGCACGATAGCTTGCGTGTAACCTTCAAGGCTCTCAAAGGTGCGCTCGATGAGATGCTCGCGTGCCTGTACAAGCATCTGCGGAACCACATCGCTCGGTATCTTGTTACGCTCGATCAGTTCGCGATTGAACTGAAATTCGGTCTCTGATGCAGAGGGAAAGCCGATCTCGATCTCTTTAAAGCCGAGTTGCACCAGCATCTCAAAGAAGAGGAGCTTTTTGTGCACGTCCATCGGCTTAATGAGCGCCTGGTTTCCATCGCGCAGGTCTACGCTGCACCAGGTAGGGGGACGGCTAAAGGTTTTGTTTGGCCAGGTGCGATCGGGCAGGTCAACCGCGAAAGCCTCGTGGTAAGCACGGTACTTAGAGTGATTTTTCATGTCGGTATCGTACTTGATTCGGGTTGATCAGTCATCCTTTTGGCCCGGTTGCCCTTGATTTGAAGGGATAAAAGCCCGAAACTAGGGGCGTATGATCGTTCAAAGACGGCTCAGAAGATGACACACTTACCTCCGCGTGAGAGCGCGCCGACGCAGGAGAGCACGGCAGAAGCTGGTAACCCCAAGCAGGGGGTGTACATCCGCACCTATGGCTGTCAGATGAATGAGTACGACACTCAGAAACTCTACAAGATCCTTGAGAAGGAGTATCAGCCGGTTGATGCGCCAGAAAAGGCGGATTTAGTGCTTGTGAACACGTGTAGTGTTCGAGACAAGGCAGAGCAGAAGCTCTACAGTGTGCTTGGTGAATTAAAGGGGATTAAGTCTGAACGGCCCGGGATGATGGTCGGTGTCTGCGGGTGCGTTGCGCAGCAAGAGGGTGAGAATATCCTCAAGAAGGGGCGCGGTGTTGATTTCGTATTCGGCACACACAACCTCTCGCTCGTGCCCTCGCTCATTCAACTGCGAAAAAACGGTGCGCCACCCCAGGCAGCAGTTGATTACCGTGAGGAGTGGGAAGATCTGCCGCTGGGATTTGCAGAGAGCGATCTGGCGCGTAGCGGGCAGAAACAGAACGTCACCGCATTTGTATCGATTAGTCGTGGTTGCAACAAAAACTGTACCTACTGCATCGTGCCGACCACCCGTGGCCCTGAGGTTTCGCGCGCAGTTGATGAGATCGAGCGTGAAGTGCGCATTGCAGTGCACCGCGGCGCTAAGGAGATCATGCTGCTTGGACAGACGGTTAATTCGTACGGCAGAGATCTCTCTCCACGGATCTCGTTCGTTGAGCTTTTAGAGCGAGTCTCGCGTATTGATGGAGTTGAGCGGATACGTTTTATCTCGCCGCACCCCCAAGAGGTGCGCCAAGATTTTATCGATTGCGTAGTGTCGAATCCCAAGGTGTGCCGACACATTCACATGCCACTTCAGTCAGGAAGTGATGCGATCTTAAAGGCGATGAATCGCAACTATCGGCGTGACAGGTATCTCGCAATCATCGAGGCGCTCAAGTCGCGTGTGCCGGATATGGCGATCACGACTGACATCATCGTTGGCTTTCCAGGGGAGACCCAAGCGGACTTTGAGCAAACCTTGGAAATCATGGATCTCGTTCAATTTGACAATAGCTACTCGTACGCCTTCTCGCCGCGCCCTGGGACGGTTGCAGCGGGAATGAGTGAGACGCTGACGCAGGAAGAAAAGCTTGAGCGCTTAAAGATTTTGCAGGCCAAGCAGGAGCAGATTATGGCCGGACGGCTCGCTGCTTGGGTCGGCCGTGAAGTTGAGATCCTGGTAGATAATCAAAACTTGCACCATAAGGAGTGCTTTCAGGGCCGAATTTCTCAGGGGTTTATGGCGAACTTTGAGCGCCCGTACCCCGGGGTACAGCTCGGCAGCATGGTAAAGTCTCGTATTACGGCCCAGAAGCGCTTTACCCTGGTGGCGGAGATGCTTGAGCCGGAGTAGCAGGAGAGGGGAATAGCACGAGAACTGCGATGTCCTACGGTTTCGAGTGCCGCGTAGACGCCCCCAGATAACACGTGGTACTATTAGGGATTGTGGGGTAGCCTCTATTGTGCAGGTTCTCACGAGACTAGATAAGTACCAGACATGACCAGTGATTCAGCAGTAGAGATGTTTGTGGGCGGATTAGTGCTCGACCCCGCGACGCAGGCCCCAATAGTGATCCTCAAGGATGAGTCAGGGGCGATAACGCTTCCGATCTGGATCGGCATTCCGGAGGCCACATCGATAGCCAGCGCCATTAAACAGGTGACGATGGCGCGGCCGCTCACACACGATCTTTTCTTTGATCTACTCCTTGAAGTAGGTGTAACGGTTCAGCGAGTGGTGATCACCGAGCTTAAGGAGTCAACCTACTTCGCCGAGCTGGTGCTTGGGCAGGGGGACAGGGTTATGGTGCTCGACTCCCGCCCGAGTGACGCGATAGCTATGGCGCTCCGAGCGTCGGCACCGATCTACGTTGCGCAGTCGGTGCTCGACCAAGCTAAGGTGGCGTTTGGGGCGAATAACCCGCTCGGACAGCCGGAGTCGCAAGGTGCTCAAGAGGAGGGTGCTGCTGCTGAAGGTGAGGAGGGGCAGGCTGAGGACGAATCCAGCGACAAAGACTTTACAGGAGTTGATAAGGATAAGTGGGAGGAGTTGCTAAGCAAGCTTGATCCCGATGACTTCAAGTACAAGATGTAGTTTTGTTTTTAATAAGTGTACCCACCGTGAAGACAGCACCGATACCAGACCAGGCCCGCAATTCAACCACAGCTTCAACAGGGCGCAGTATTTTTGAGGATCCAGCGATTGGTGAGGCGGCGAAGAACGACGCCTTCGTGCGATTTGTTTCGCAGAATTGGAGGTCCTTGATCTTAACCCTGGTAGCTGTTGGTGCGGCGATAGTTGGATACAATATCTTTAGCGCGACAGCCCTGGAAAAGCGTGCGCGAGCCACAACGCTCCTCGCTGATATCCAGGAGAGCTACCGTGGCGTTGTTGAGAAACAGGGGGCTCTCACCAAGCTCCAGGATGAGCAGCAGGGTGCCAAGGATGATGCTGTAAAAAAGAAGGCTGCTGAGTCGCTTGAAGCGGCAACTAAGGAGCTCAACGAGGCTCGTGCCAAGGTGTCGCTGATGGTCGATTCCCTCGACTCTCCGCCGCCATTCGATAGCTATGCAACGCTCTACCGCGGGTTGCTCGCAGGGCGATTCGGAGATTACGCAGCGGTTGAGCGGGCACTACAGGCCGCACCTGCCTGGCAGTCGATCAATGATGCTCGCTCAAGCAAGCGTTACATCGCTGAGACGGTGACGTTCGGACTGCTTAAGTCCCTAGCGCAGTCTGAGGCGCACCAAGCCTTAGCGAAAGAGAAGCTCAAGGCGCTCATTGATGGGGGTGAGTTTCTAGCTGTTGAGGCACTAGCTGCGTTCTCTCTGATAGCGACCACTTCCGAAGACCAAGAGGCTCTCAAGCAATCCATTGACACTCTGCGCACGAAGTTCCCCTCTCAGGGCAAGTATCTAGATCTCGTCGCTGAGCGATCACGGTAAACTCCGCGTGGTGCAGCGCAGATAGAGACAGAGAGAAAAAGAGCGTCCGGGGCATGAGCAGTAATGAGAGTGAACAAGGGGTAGTCAGCGAGAAGTAGCTAGGAAGAGGTGGTGGGGAGGAAATAGAGCAGATGGGAGTCTCTTGTAAATCTAAGTCCTCTCTAGCGCTCCGGAGCGTAGCGTGGCGTGCAGTTGCGAGAGCGGCTCTGATCAGTGTAGCGCTTTTTGCACTGCCCACGCAGCATCTGATAGCGGAGCGTGAGCAAGCTGCTTCACATAGCGCGAGTACCCTGGACCAGCAACCCAAGCCATCCATTCCAACAGAGGCGGATCTCTCGCGGGCATACATGAATTGCCAGATAGAGGTCGACAGGTCTATTTCAGCGCTGGTTGGGCACACTAATGTTAAGGCAGTTCGCGTAGAGTCGCAGTCGCAGCGAGCTTTCTGCGAGAATCGCAAGCGGGATTGTCTCGCTCGGCGAGATTCGTCAGAGTGCCGAACCTTTATCGCTGAGTTTGAGCGATCTGAGCTGATAGGAGGCGGCCTGAAAAAGGGTAAGTAGAGTCGTCCGTTGGAGAGATGGTGTTCCTCTTGAATTTATCGCTGGCTATGGTTAGATCAGGAGAAGGTATTCGTATGGATAATTTCTTCGTCCCCTACACTGGAAAGCGACCCGCCTCTGTTTGTATCAATGGACACAGGTTGGTGATTCTTTCTCATGATAAGGATCTGCTTGAGGATGATCTCGATCTCCTCGGAGCCGACCGGGTTAAAAAGGTTCGGCTCGGCGCATCAGAGAGTGAACAGGAGAAGTTCCTCGGCAAGATAGCTCGAGAGGTCGATGGTGGGGTGGTTATCGCACCCTCGGGGGTCGACCTTCGTGATGTGCTCAAGAACCTTGAAAGCGAGCTCCCTTGGGTACAATAGCTGACGCTGATCAGAGACCGCACCACAAAACTGGGCAGGGTATGGGACAGCGGTCTCAGGCAGAGCCGTTCCGTTTGGCGGCTGGGCTTTTGTGGAACGATCGGTTTCTTCTTATTCCGCTCTGTATCGTTTTAGCCCTGTCAGCGGGGTTGGATCTGGCGTTGGAGTCGCTTGGCTATTCAAGTTGGGCTGCCATTGTTGCGGTTGAGCGCATGCTCCAGATCGGTGTCGTAACGTGGATTGTGCTGCGGTGGCGTCGTCGTCTTCAGAGCGCGCAGGCGCCTGTGCTCAACCCGGTGAGACTCGCGGCGCGGATCGCGGTTGTGAGTATTGCCTCATCGATCTTGCTTGCTATGCCTCTGTTTGGGATCGCCGTGAACTCGGGTTCAGGTGCTAGTTCGCTGCTCTTTGTGGTGCTTGGAGTGTTTGGTGTTGTTTGGTGTCTGCGGGTGTACTTTTACTTCGCAGTTGTTGGGATCCTAGGACTCCCGGTGAGTCCGGCGCTCACGTATGCTGTGCGCATGAGCAGAGAGAACGGAACAGCGGCGCTCCGCTCACTGGTTGTACCGTGTGGCTTGACGATGCTCCTTACGGCGCTGCTAACAATGCCTAGCCCCGATGGTCGTTCGGTGGTCTGGATGACGGTAGCATCGTCGGCGGAGTGTGTGTTTTGGATACTCAGTACCTATACGGCCTTGGGGTATGCGTTGGCGGCCTTTGGTGACGAGGCGTGGCGTGGAGCAGGTCTCACGCCGTATCGGCAGGAACGTCTTGCCACGATTCAGAAGCAGGGAGGCACACAGTTGCCGCGGTACCTACGGCCAAAAGCCGGTCTGATGATGTGCTTGGTTGCCTTCTTGTGTATGGGAGCTAATCTCGGCAGGCAGCTTAACGTTCCACCAGCAGCTCGTGTTGCTATTAGAAATGTCACCGTGGTCGATTACTCGATCAAAGTTGAGCTTGAGGTAGAGGATCGCACGTATAAGTTCCGGGGCTTCCACCCTGTCGCTTTCTCAATCAAGACAAAGACCGGGTTTGCGGTCGCACATTCACTTACTTCGGTTTCGCTGACCCCTGATGGAGCTGGCGTTGTTGGTGGATTATCGTCGAGCGACGGCGCTCCGCAAGTGCTGTATCTGACATTTTCCACGGGCAAGACGGCAGCAGCGCTCAAAGGGCTCGATAACGTCTGGCTTTGGTATCAACTACAGCCGCTCGTAGCGATAACGCCCGGGATGTTACAGCCGCTGACACCCGAGGCGGCAGCCTAAGCACCTGGTATCACCAACGTTTGTCACTCAGTAACGCACGTGGTCTGCAGAAATGAGCCGTCAAACCTTAATGCCGCGTCGTCTTTTGTCGATTAGTCCGCAAGGGCTAGCCTTTTCCCCAAAGACAGTGCATGGACACCATATTCTTTCTTGGAAGCAGCGATGACCAGATTCCAGCGTTTCTCGGACGTCTCGGATATGCCGTACGACAAGCGAATGTGGGACAACCGATCTCGGATGCGGTACTGCTGCAGCTACCGGACATTATCCTGATCGATGGGCGGGTATCGAACAACACGGTGGATCTCTTTCATTTCTTTCGCGCGCAGGAGAGCACAAAGGAGGTGCCGATTGTGTGTCTATCACCGGATGCAGGTGGTGTTGTCGATCAACTCTCTCGCTTTGAACGTGTCGAGCTCGTGCCGCCCACCTCTTCAGTTGGTGTGCTCGCAAGTCGTATCGCTACGGTCTTACGTTTGCGCAAGACGGCTGGGGCGGATACTACGCAGGGATCGCTGGCCGAGATGAATCTGGCGTTACGTGATTTCAACGCTCGCATGAAGAAAGACCTCGAAGAGGCACGCGAAATTCAGCGTAGTCTTATGCCCCAGACACTGCCGCGAGATCCGCGTTTTCAGATCGCTACATCGTATCACCCTCTGGAGGAGGTGGGAGGAGACTGGTACTCGGTTGAATTAAGTGAGGATCGTTCTGCGCTCGAGCTGCACATCGCTGACGTCTCTGGCCACGGACTCCCTGCGGCGTTCCTTGCGAGTATGGCCAAGTTAGCTATGGTTGCAGCACGTGGCCTCGAACCCGACAAGCTTCTTGAACGGATGAGCTTCTATCTCCAACCCCAGCTACCAAGTGGGCGCTTTATCACAACGGGGCATGTGCTCTACAAGCCCGACTCTGGTGAGGTGTTATGGGCCAGGGCAGGACATGGACCAGCGCTGGTGCGAAGAAAAGTCACTGGACGTGTTGAGCAGCTGTATGGTGAGGGTTTCCCGATCGGATTTATCTCTGGCGAGCCGTACGAGTTGATCCGAGATCAGCTGCAACCCGGGGACCTGCTCATCCTCTACACCGATGGACTCACCGAGGCGCAGAATCGTTCGATGGAGCAGTTCGGCCTTGAGCGGCTCTGTCGTGTCATAGCAGATACTCCCGATAACCTCTCGTCAGGGAAGATTGTTGAGCGAATCATCGATGCGCTTGCTGACTTTCTCGATGAGCGGCTCCTTAAGGACGATGTAACCCTCCTGCTTCTCAAACGCGAGGTGTAGCGTTATGCTACTCCTACGGCACGCAGTTGTTCCCTAAGGCTCGCGTGCTAAGACCCGCCTATTGCTACAGTGTCATGATTGATCTCCACCCGCCATCCAGTGGTCTGCCTCTCGCGAGCGCGCTCTTGCTCTGTGTGGCGGAGATGCTTCGATGCGTGCCGCGAGCGCGGGCTGTTAGTAGCGTCCTCAGAACGACAGCAGTTGTGGCGTGTGCAGTAGCGGTTATAGCTGCCTTTGTATCGGGATATCAGGCAAGTAGTCGAGCTGTAGCGCTGGCGCCGCACGTTGAAAGTGCCATGGGCTGGCACCACTCGCTTGGGAAGGGGCTGCTCGCTACGTCTCTGTTATTGGCGACGTTTTATTATCTCAGCCGGGTAGCAACACATGGAGCCCGAATAGTGAGTGCGTTATACTATCTTGTTGTCGTGATACATGTGGCGTTGACCGTGTGGGTGGGAACCCTTGGTGGTCAACTTGTATTCGCCCACGGTGTAAACGTCTCGCGGCCTGCTAATTTTTGAATCATAAAAATTGATGAGCACATGCGATGAACTCACGGATTGCGGAGCTTTAGTGAACAGAGGGGATTCGAGAAGCCTGACATAGCTAGTTGTCTTATATGGGCAGGGGCGGCGAACTAGAAAGTTCGCGTTCCGACCGTTGCCCGCGGTCTCTTGTGCATGGAAGGGAGCGCGGAGCTCCTGCTCCGCCAATTTCCGGACCGGTGATGAAGCACGATGTATGGCGGTGCGGGGTGCGTCTGTAAAGCCAAACATACCCAGTCGTTCACTACGGGCATGTGCTGCGAACTAGAAAGTCCGCGCTCCGGCACTGCCCCGCAATTGCCGAAGCTAGGCTAATAAACCCAGCCTCATTCATTTTTTGAAAAAAATGAATGAGAATAGCCGGGCGAGCGTAATCTTGGCGGAGCCAAGTTGCGCCGTAGAAGACAGCAAACTCCTAAGTGCCGAGTGTGAGAAAGTTAAGGGTCATGAGATACTTTAGCTCTCAACGATACTGTTTGATGTTCGCAAAAACTTGAGAATCGCTCCCTTGGAATCAGCAAACCGCTCATAGTACCGATTGTAAACCCTGCGCGAGTGATTTTTGAAGAAATCACTCGCGCAGGGTTTATCCTTGTATTCAATTTTTAGGCGCAAGAGACACCATCTGCTCAAGTTGCGCGAGGTTGGCAGCCTTTGTAGATTGCCATTTGCGGGTTGCTGCTGGCGTCAGCCACGTGTGGCTTCGAACGAGTGCGAGGGTTTTTTTGCGAAATGAATCGATCTCCTCACCGAGCTCACGGCGCTGTAGGCCGCTCTCTTCAAAAAATCCGCGCGACCAACGTTCTCCAGGTCTGCATCAAGGAGATACCGCGAGAGTGGATCCGAGACCACCTGCTTGTATAAAGTTCCGTCTGCAATGAGGATCGTAACATGTCAAGCGCTGCGGCAACCGCGGGGAGCTCCTTGAGCGCTTTAAGTTGATGCACAACGTTCATCCGTGTTCTGGTTCAAACTTCTGCTGGCACCTTTTGACCCATAAACATCGTATAGGGTATGGTACGGTACCGCGACGCTATACACCTCACAACCATGACAGCCGCAGAACCTACTCCAGCAGCACGACCTCAATCTCCTTCAGCAAGTGCAGCTTCCGACTTACCACAACGGTCGATCTCGACGCTCCTTACACTTGCTCGCCCACAGCTGCCGATCTTTCTCGGAGGGCTTGTAGCACTAGCTATTGGGAGCTCAGTAAACCTATTCCTTCCCGAGTTGGTAAGACGCATCCTCGATCCGGTGCGATTCGAATGGGTCTCCTCCCATCTACCAACCGTCGTTTTGGGTCTTGTGGTCCTCTTTTTACTTCAGGCGGTAGCGTTCTTCCTGCGCTCGTATCTCTTTGGGCTCGTTGGTCAGCGTGTGTACGCCGACCTGCGAGAGCGACTCTTCCGGGGTGTTTTACTGAAGGACATTGCGTTTTTCGACGCAAACCGCGCAAGTGACTTAGCTGCCCGCATTAGCTCCGATGCGGCTCTGGTTCAAGATGCGGTCTCGGTCAAGCTCTCGGTGATTATTCGGTATGGACTCCAGGTGGTACTTGGGGTTGTGCTAATGTTGTGCATGTCGTGGAAGCTAACCCTTGCGATCGTGGTGAGTGTATTGGTGCTTGTTGGGGGATCGCTTTTGTTTATCTCGAAGCTCCGCACCGCCTCACGTACGTACCAGGATGCACTCGCTCGGTTCACTTCATTCGCGTCTGAGTCTTTTGGCGGAGTGAAGATAGTGAGGGCGCTCGGCGCGATCCCTCACTTGACGCAACGTGCCGTCGTTACCAATGCAGATGTGCGAGTGTCCGGAGAGCAACGAGTCCTGGTCGGCGCTGGATTCTCTTCGGGGGCGAGTGCGATGTTGAATATATTACTACTCTTTGTCGCTTGGTACGGAGTCACGCTCGTTATGGGTGGAACGTTGCCGCTTAATGAATTGGCGGCGTTTGTGTTGTATGGGGCAATCGTTGCGGTTTCGTTCTCGTTTCTGCTGGGAGCCTACACCGATCTCATGCAGGGGCTTGGGGGACTGGAGCGTGTGCTCCAGTTGATTGATGGAGATAGTAGTGTTGCAGTCGGAGAGAGGGCGCCCTCGCTGACGAGGGTCCGCCAAGGTTCGACAACGTTTTCAGCGAGTGCTGGGCTGGGAGTTCTCTGCAATGGGGTCCGATTTGCGTACCCTGGGCGCAACGAGCAGTCCGCACTCGTCGATCTCTCGTGTGTGATCGATCCCGGCTCGTTCACCGCGTTTGTTGGCCCATCAGGCTCTGGCAAGAGCTCTCTTGCTCAGCTCTTGTGCAGACTCTATGAGCCTAGTGCTGGCACGATACTGTGTAACGGCGTTGACCTGGCGCGGCTCGATGAATCGGTGGTGCGAGAGCAGATCGCATGGGTACCACAGGAACCGACACTCTTTGGCTTCACGGTGCTTGAGAATATCTTGCTCGGCAATGAGTACCTTTTACGCGATGAGGCCCTAAAGATACTTGCCGGTTGGGAGTTTTTGGATTTTGTCGAGACTCTTGAGTTAGGCTTTGACACTCTATTGGGCGAGTACGGCACTCTGCTTAGTGGTGGCCAACGTCAGCGACTGACCATAGCGCGGGCATTATTGCGCAAACCAGCTTTGCTTGTTCTCGATGAAGCTACGTCCGGACTCGATAGTGAGACCGAGGGGCAGGTGCTTAGAGTAATTCGCAGGTATCTGCCGGGGGTAACCCTTATAGTCATCTCGCACCGGCTATCGACGGTAAGAGATGCCGACCGAATCTACGTACTCAATCAAGGGTGTGTCGTGGAGCAGGGAACTCATGGCGAGCTCGCGCGCGGAGCGGGCATTTATAGGCAATATGCGGAGCGTCAGTCGCTTGGGTAACAAACGGGGAGCGGAAGTTGTGCGCCAGAACCGAGCTAGTGAGCTAATGTCCCTTTAACTATCGATATATGAGGCTAGCAAATCAACGAATCGTTATCTCTGGCAGTACATCAGGCATAGGTCTGGCGATGGTAGAGCGGTTTCTGAAAGAAGGCGCTAGAGTTGTCTGCAATTCCCATCTCCCCGAGCCAGCGAGCGTCTCGGATCTTAAGCGGCGTGGAGAGGTGCACTACGTGCAGGCAGATCAGTCTACCGAGGAGGGGCCTATTACTCTTATTGATCAGGCGTATGAACTACTTGGCGGCCTCGATCATTTTGTGAGTAACGTGGGTATCTTCGTCGAAGGCGGTGCGGGAGTTTCTCACGAGGCTGCTTTTGAGAAGACGTACTGGACTAATGTTCGAAGTGGTTTTCTTGGCAGTCACCAGTTTCGCCGCCGGGTAGGAGTGCGTAGCTGGGAGGCGAGTGTTCTGTTTGTGGGATCGGTCAACTCATTGCAAGCGAGCCGCGGACACACAGCGTACGATGGTAGTAAAGGCGCGGTCCTGATGCAGACGCGCTCGTTTGCGGTTGATTTTGCACAGTACGGGATTCGAGTTAACGCGATAGGGCCGGGACAAACTCGCACACCTCTGACCGAAGCAGATTGGACCGAGAACCCGCGCTTTGAAGAGCAGTGGTCCAGACATATTCCGATGGCTCGTTCGGGTGTACCCGCTGATTGTGCCGGACCAGCGGTGTTCTTCCTCTCCGCCGATGCTGCGTATGTAACTGGCCAGATGCTCTACGTCGACGGTGGTAATACAGCTGCGCAGATAGTACATCTGTAAGCGTTGCCGTTAGCGCTTATTAGCCGCCAGCACCTTCTTACGAATTCGCACCGACACCGGCGTAACCTCAACAAGCTCATCATCTCGGATAAACTCGATCGCCTTCTCCAAGCTCATCGGCACAACCGGAGTGAGAATGACGTTTTCGTCCTTAGCGGCGGCACGTATGTTGGTGAGCTTCTTCTCACGGCAGATATTTACATTGAGATCGTTGTCGCGGTTGTGTTCACCAACCACCATGCCCTCGTACACCGGGTCACCAGGTTGAACGAAGATCTTACCACGTGGTTGTAGTCCGAAGATCGCGTAGGGAATCGCTTCGCCTTGGCGATCGGCAACGAGAGAGCCACTCAGACGAGAAACGAACTCACCTTTGAACGGCTCATATCCCTTGAGGTACGAGTTCATAATTCCTGTTCCGCGGGTATCGGTGAGGAACTCATTTCTGTATCCGATAAGACCACGAGATGGAATCTCGAATTCAAGACGTACCCGGCCTGAGCCGTGATTGACCATGTTCACCATCTTACCGCGGCGAAGTGCTAACTTCTCAGAGAGAATTCCGATAAAGGCTTCGTCGCAGTCGATGAGAACGCGCTCAATCGGCTCGTGCTGCTCGCCGTCGATCTCTTTAAAGATAATCTGTGGCCTGCCAACGCAGAGCTCAAAATTCTCACGGCGCATCGTTTCGATCAGGATCGCCATCTGGAATTCACCGCGACCTCGCACGAGCACGCTTTCATCCTCTTTTGAGTCCTCGATCTTAAGCGCCACGTTAAAGAGGGCTTCCTTGTAGAGCCTCTCTTTGATCTTCTGCGGCTGCACTATCTTGCCTTCACGCCCAGAGAACGGAGAGGTGTTGGCCATAAACTTCATCGAGATCGTTGGCTCATCAACCACGAGGCGCGGAAGTGCTTGAGGATTATCGAGCGTACAGATCGTGTCACCGATCGACACATCCTCCACCCCTGAGAGGATAATGATCTCTCCTGCCTGAGCCTCATCGACCTCCTCAAAGCTAATTCCTTGATACACCTGGAGCTTCGTTACTCGCAGTGGCCTAGCCTTGCCATCAGCGCCGATGCATCCCAGGCGCTCGTTTTTACGCGCGCTACCGTTAAATACACGGCCGATAGCTAACCGCCCTAGGTAGTCAGAGTACGATAGGTTTGAAACGAGCATCTGGAACGGCTTGGCCGGATCGTACGATGGCCCGGGGATGTGCTTAACGATCGCATCAAAGAGCGGTGCCAGGTTGGTGCCGCGCTCCTCAAGCGAGGTCTGTGCGATGCCGTCGCGCCCGATGGCATACAGAAGCGGGAAGTCTAGTTGATCTTCTGTGGCATCGAGATCGATAAAGAGGTCGTATACTTCGTTTAACACCTCTTGTGGGCGCGCATCTTGGCGGTCGATCTTGTTAATAACGACTATGATCGATCGCTTGGCTTCAAGAGCCTTACGAAGTACGAAACGGGTCTGAGGAAGGGGGCCTTCAGACGAGTCTACGAGGAGTACAACGCCGTCGACCATCATCATGGCTCGCTCAACCTCGCCACCGAAGTCGGCGTGGCCTGGAGTGTCGAGGATATTGATCTTTACATCGCCCCACTTAACCGAGCAGTTTTTGGCGGCGATGGTGATTCCGCGTTCACGCTCAAGGTCCATGCTATCCATGACGCGCTCTGCGACTTCCTGGTTTGAGCGGAACATGCCGCTCTGGCGGAAGAGGTGGTCTACCAGGGTCGTTTTTCCGTGGTCAACGTGGGCGATAATCGCTATATTACGAATAGCATTGTTTTTTTCGGTCTTTACTGAGTCCATGGGGCAGCATGGTAGCCTGAAAGCGGGTTTCAGTCACCCCTTTGGGCCTCTTTTATCAAACCCTTAGCTAGACTCCTGAAACGACCAGTCGGTGAAATTCAGTAAACCCAGAAACCTCAGAAAGCATGGGGACGTACACGATGATTGAGCGTGAAACGATTCAAGCCATGTTCGACATGATTCGGGAGTTTAAGGATGCGCCGTTTGATATCGACCAGGAGTGTCTCTGGTCGTATTTCTTGATCGATTCTGATCCCGAGTTGTTGAGGACGGTCGGCGAGGCCCTGGAGCAGGAGGGGTTTACCTTTGTCGAGGTGCTTGGCCCGTCGTCAGAGGACGAGAAAGATGCGGCAGAGGGGGAGCCGAAAGAATACTATTTGCAGGTATCACGGGTAGAGTACCACACGGTTGATTCTTTGATGGAGCTTAACGACTGGTTTTATCAAGTTGCTGAGCACTACGGATTAGCTGGCTACGATGGAATGGATGTGGGTGCGGTGGAAGAGGGTGGTAATACGTAGCAGCCTTACTTAAATTCTAGTCTGTAACAGGGGAAGCTGCGTCAACCCACTAGGGATCGAAGCGCAAGCTGAATCCTTGGATTTTCAGCAGCAGGGCCTTACGCCCTTCCGCCAGAGAACTCTCGAATATCGGCCGAATTCTAGCAAAAAGTCCTGAGGAGAGCCCTCGAAAATCAAGCTCCAGGGCCGCATCGATGATACCCCGATCGAGCGGTGTGATATCTATCGTACCCTTGTTCAGGTCGATCAGGATATCAAAAATTCTATCTGCAAAAATGCTATCTGCTCGCTCGGCTATCGACAACAGAAACTCTGCATCGTCAGCGCCGAAATAATCCAGCGCCTTTTGCATAGAATCGGTTGGAGTACACTTCGCGGCTAAAATCCGCCGCATAAAACCGATATTAGCCCGTTCAGTACTATCAAGATCCTCCAAACCATTCGCAGCATTCACTACGGCACCGAGCTTTAGAAGCGCTGGATCGGTTCCCTCATTCTTACTGCTCAGATCTGTGTATTCCTGTCTGCACATCTGCCTTGCTATTGCTAGAGCGCTATTCCAGCGTCCCTACTATTTCTCTCAGAGACTGCGAGAGCCGAGTAATATCAGCTAGCTAGAGCGCGCGGTCACTGAGAGAAATAGCGAAGAGAAATAGCGAAAGAGAAATAGCGACAGTCAAGATTTTCGCTGTGTGTGTGATGCTACATAGAAAGTGTTGCGACCGACTTTTTCTTGTAACACTAGCTTTCGAGAGATTAGCTCGGCAAGATCTTTGCGAGCTTGTCGGGTGCTGATTTTATAGAGGTTGGCGTATTCGCTGGTTGATATTTTGCGCCCCTTGCTTAGTGTTTTTAGGATAGAGTTTTGACGGTGTGATAGCCCTAGGGATTTGTCATCCGGAATTTGTCGGCTAAGAGTGGCAATGAAGAACTCCCCCTCTGTAGTTAAGGTAACTGGAAGGCGCCTGTGCTCCGCTAATAGTTGGTTTACGCGAATAAGTCCGGTTCCGGCGCGTTCAACTAAGCCGGCTCGGTGGAGGACTTCTGCGAGCAGAGGGTTTCGTCTTAATGAGCGACCCAGTAGTTGTTGGGGTTTAGTATCGTAGAGCGGCTTTCCCGGATTTGAGATCTCGATAGTATCGGGAAATATCTTTATTTGAATTTCGGCGCCGCGTTCAAAATAGTCGCGATGAACAAGAGCGTTCACCACAAGCTCTCTCAATACAGTTTCTGGGAATTCGGGCGTAGATGTGCGTGTTAATCCCTCGATCTGATAGTTCTGACGGAGTTTTGATTGAACAATTGCGAGCCCTTGATAGAGTTGATTGAATAGGGAACCGGTAATCACACGTTGATCTGTGATAGTTGTGGGATCGCCCATCTCCCATATGACTAATCGTGCCTGCGGAAACACAGAAGATGCTTCACGGGAGAAGAGAAGGATGAGAGCGTTTGTGGGATGTGCCGTTCCTCCTTCGTATTTGATTAGGCCTAGATTTTCGAGCAGGGCCATATCGTTCATCTCTGTCTGTAACCTAGATCTCTCTCTGAATGCTCCAAAGAGAGAGGGTGAAAATGAGGTAGAGTCGTTAAGGGTAAATATTTCCGATCTGATCTGTGAGTCGAACTGGACTCGATTCTCATCCATGGCGAATTTTAAAATTTCATCTCTCTTGAGCTTTCTGGAGGAGGCTCCGATCCTCAAGAAGAACCCTTTCGGCGCACGGTATGGCTTGTCGCGCCCTTCGTGAATCTCAAGAATCAGGAGTCCCTCGCTCTCGATAAGCTCGAAGCTTGGTCGAGGCTCGCAGTTCTCAATTTCATCGATGATCGCCGATCTGACTTTGTTATCGATCCTTAGATCGCTTTTTGAGCCGTCATCATTTAGTCCGATGTAGATCCGGCCCCCTTGAGCATTAGCGAAAGCGGCAATTTCTCGCGACAGTCCGGAAGGACGAGACTTAAATTCATTCCGATGATCTTCCGATGATGGGTGCATTTGGTAAATTATTGTAAATACAGAATTATTTCTTTTAATTGCGGAACTATATCGGAACTATAGAGGAACTATAAGGGAATAATACGGGAGCTTTACGGTGAGTTCAACCTCAAAGTGAGTAAATGAGTACGAACGCTGGGGGCAGACGCAGTTTGTAAGGGGCAGGGTTGCACCTCACTTCCGGAAAGTGCTTAACCGGCATGCGGCCCCGATGGATATTCAGCAGCGATCGGAGTTTATCGTCGGAGGCTTGATTTGTTTTCGCTTCCCGCGCATTTTTGGCCTATTAAGATGGATGAGAACTGCGATGCCCTGTCCGGTCAGCAACTATCTGGTTTGAGCGGAACATGCCGCTCTGGCCAAAGAGGTGGTCTGCCAGGGTCGTTTTTCCGTGGTCAACGTGGGCGATAATCGCTATATTACGAATAGAATTGTTTTTGGTCTTTACTGCGTCCATAGGGCAGCTTGGTAGCCTGAAAGCGGGTTTCAGCCACCCCTTTGACCCCCTTTCATCAAACCCTTAGGCAAGCCGTTAGACTGTCAGGTGAAACCCCAGAAAGCACAGGTTCGTATACGATGATTGAGCACTACGGGTTAGCGGGCTATGATGGAATGGATGTGGGCGCAGTGGAGCAGCATTGATCCGCGTAACGATAGCCCTGCACATCTGCTCGATTTTTATCTACGTGGCGGCCGCGCACGCAGATGCTCCCAAGCCAGTGATCGGAGTGATCGCCCCGCTGTCGGGCTATTTGGCAAGTGTCGGAGCTGCCATACGGAATGGATTTGAGCTAGCTCGGGTTGAAAATCCGGATACGATGAGTGCAATCGAGACTCGCTTTGAGGACGACCAACACGATCCGAAGCTTGCACGTACAGTATATAGCCACCTCAATAGTAGTGCTCAGCCGAGTGCGATTGTGGCGTTTGGTTACTTTTTTCCGACAGTGATGGGCAAAGATGTGGTGCGGGATAAGATACCCGTTATTAACCTCTCGTTCGTGGCTAAACCTGCGATCGGAAATCCGTACATAGTGCGCTCGATGAATCATACTCAACAGTATGCGCGGGCGTTGGCTGAATTTATCGCCGTGGGTAACCAACTCGATTATCCGGTGGTGACGACTCAGTATGATTTTTTTCTGCAGTTAATAGGTGACGCCGGAGCGCATTTGCGTGAGATAAAGCCCAACGCCAAGCTATCTGTCCTTGCCGAAGTGCTGCCGACAGAGCGAGAGTTCCGCTCGATCGTTTCTAAGCTTAAGGCCCTCAAGGTAGACCGTATCGGTGTATTTCTGCTGCCCGATCAGTTGGCAACGTTCATGCGTCAGGCGCGTGAGAGTGGTATAACGGCTGAAATTTTTGGGAGCGACATCTGCGAAACGGCTGCAGAGATTGAGGGGGTTCG
>JBIKKR010000057.1:0-17385 GCA_044360225.1 Bdellovibrionota bacterium
GGTCAGAAAGGAACGCCCGCGCCAACACGGCTTGGATTTCTTGATAAAGAGGCTCTCGTCACTCACTCCGAGGTCGAGCAGGTCATCAAGGTAGGTCTCTAAAACTTCAACCGGGACGAAGGAGACCGCCGCGGAAAAATCACCCAGACTCCGTGCGCTTGGGATCAACGCCGCGCACGCGCCGGCCTCGTAGGCCAGTAGCCCCCGGCCGATCATTCGATACTGCTCAAGGAGTTTGTTGCATCCTGCAAACGGATGCAGCACTGGTGAATCCGAGGATTTCGCGAGGTTCATAAGACGATCAGAGCACAGAGCACGATCCCACACAACCGGCGGCCTCATTCACCAAAAAAACCGGAAAGACAAGCAGTTAACGCCGTCCGCCGTTCTTAACCGGGACAGGAACCGGCTTTAAGCCAAGGAGAGCCGCTATTAAAGCCTCAAATATATTAAAGATATTGATCATGCCGATATTGCTCCAGCAAACCCTATACTTACTAGTATACTAGGTTAGATGATCGGCGTGTCTCAAAAATTCTTTAGTTTAGTAAAATTTTCGTACTATGAAGTAGGGCATCGCAGTTATCCTGCTATCTACTCGGAACTGCTGGATTTTCTGATTACGAGTCAAAACAACACCTTATAGCGATTGAGCACAAACGAATCGGACATTTTCGCAGGCGAAACCCCAGCAAAGCGAGGCTGTACCGCTCTTCTCTAGGGTTAGAGCTCTAGGCTTACAGTCCGGGCTTCGTCATCGCCATGAGGTCGAGCAATCTCTCGAGCTCTGATTCGGGCAAGAGCTGCATCTCTCGGGCAACCTGCCTCACGGTCTTGTCCTCTTTCATGGCCCTCTTTGCCAACTCAGCCGCCTTGTCATAGCCGATCTTGGGCGCTAATGAGGTTACCGTGGCCAAACTCTTCTCTGCCAGCTCAAGACACCGCTCCTCATTCGCGGTTATGCCCGAGACACACTTGCGAGTAAAGTTGCGCGCTGTATTTGCCAACAGCTCAATCGACTCAAGGAGATTGTAGGCCAACACAGGCATCATCACATTGAGCTCAAAGTTTCCGTGCTGACCACACACTGTAACGGTCGTATCGTTACCCATTACGTGCGCACACGCCATCATGACGGACTCACAGATAACCGGATTGACTTTGGCCGGCATGATACTTGAGCCGGGCTGAATCTCTGGAAGGTATATCTCTCCCACAGCACACCGCGGACCTGAAGATAGCCACCGTACGTCGTTTGCTATCTTCATAAGCGATACGGCAACTGTGCGTAGCTGGCCACTCACCTCAACGGCCACATCCTGAGTTGCTTGCGCTTCAAAGTGGTTGTCCGCTTCGTGGAATGAATATCTGGTTTCTGTCGCAATAATTTTGATCGCAGTGGATGCAAACTCTGGATGCGTATTAAGGCCGGTCCCTACCGCAGTGCCACCGAGCGCCAAACCGAGCAACCCTTTGGCAGCGCCTTGAATCCTCGCGATACCGTGCTTGACCTGCGAAGCGTATCCGCCGAACTCTTGGCCTAGGGTGATAGGAGTGGCATCTTGAAGGTGCGTTCGGCCGGTCTTGATCGTGTTGTCGAACTCTTTACTCTTCTTCACCAGCACCTCGTGCAGCTCACTTAGAGCCGGAAGCAACCGCGCCGCAATCGCCTGATATGCTGCGATATGGATAGCCGATGGGATCACATCGTTTGAAGATTGGCAGTTATTAACATGATCATTGGGATGAATATATCCACGCTCACCCTTGCCCTTACCAAGGATTTCAAGGGCCCGATTGGCTATCACCTCATTTGCATTCATGTTGGTAGAGGTTCCAGAACCAGTCTGAAACACATCAACGACAAAGTGCTTGTACAGGGTGCTATCGATCACCTCTCGAGCTGCTTTAACGATCGCATCGCCGCGCTCACGATCGAGGAGCCCCAGAGCCATATTTGCCTGAGCAGCTGCTAACTTAATCGTCCCGAGCGCACTTATGTACGATTGCGGGAGGCGCAGTGAAGACACCTCAAAATTTAACACCGCTCGCTGCGTAGAAGCCCCCCACAGTGCATCCGCCGGAACCTCCATCTCTCCCATTGAATCGCGCTCTTTTCTCGTTGACATAGTAGTCTCCTCTTTGCCGCTGCTGGGCTGCTTACGCGTCCGGAGGATAGCGCAGCTGCTGCGACGAGAAAAGTAGTGCGTGATATGCCCCTCGGTTCCGTTAGCCTTGCCCTTGCCCTGTGCCCTGGCTTCCTCCGCCCCGGTCATTGCCCTGCAAGATAAACCCTACTATACTGCCCAAGCTCTGCTTTCTTACGGGGAATATCGTATGCATATCCGCTATCTGACTCTTCCAATCGCTCTGGTCGCTACTGTTCTTGGTACTCCTGTGTGCCAAGCTGAGATTCGGATCGCTACTGTCGACGTTGCTCGCATCATCAACGAAGCCCCAGATGCAAAGTCCAAAAAGAAGGAGCTCGACGCCGCATCAGAAGAAGCGAAGAACAAACTTGAGGCTAAGGGTAAGGATCTCCAAGCTCTTAAAAATAAGTTGGAAGGAGAGAAGGTATCGGCAGAATCGAAGGAGGCTGAAGCATTCCGACAAAAGGCTCGCGATTTCGAACGTATGCGCGCTGATATGAAAGCTGACCTTGAGAAGAAGTACATGAAGGTCAACAAGGAGCTCTCTGAAAAGGTCATGGCGAAGATCGAAACGTATGCCAAAGCTAAGAATTACGATCTCGTAATCGATAAGAGTGAGAAGTATCGGGGCCCAGTGCTCTTTGGCAAGCCCTCCGCAGACATTACGGACGACATCCTCGAATCGATGTAATGCAACTTTATTCGGTGGTTTCAGAAGCTTAGCGCCTCTTACGAAAAAAGTGCGCCAAATTATGAAGCTACTGTAGAGTCAGCCCGAAACTACCGCTATGCGGTTGTTTGTATGGGCAATGCTTCCAAGCCTGGTGACAGGAGTGCTGGTGAATCCGTGTGCGGGATTCTCGGAGACGAGAGGGAGATCCCAGTATCACGCCCAATTTATCAACAACACCAAGTCCAAGGCGGTCGACTCCAACGCAGGAAGCGCACCTGTACCATCGGATAGAAAAAAGTCTTTCGCCAAGAGTATTGACCTACCCACGCTACAGGGTCTCGGTATCTCGCTCGACTCCAAAGAGATAGCCAAACGTAACGAACTCGACTCAGTAACCCTGAAGCCATGGTCACCGGGTCGGGGTGCTGTTGGGGTAAAGCTTGAGGTCACCTGGTAACAACACTCAGTACTGCACGGCCTATATCCTCTCAACGGTGTCTTGGATAGATATGGACTCCGCACACAGTGTCGGCGATGATGCTGACTATGAACAGCGTCGTATCTGCAACTCATCTTGAGGCGCTACTCAAGAAGCACTTTGGATTTGAAGGCTTCCGCACTCTGCAACGCGAGATTATCGAAGAAACACTTGCTGGTCGTGATGCCTTGGCACTGCTGCCAACCGGCGGTGGTAAATCGATCTGCTACCAACTTCCTGCTCTCGCGCGCGATGGTTTCACCCTCGTTATCTCTCCACTGATTGCACTCATGAAGGACCAAGTTGATGGACTCCGTGAGAACGGCATCCCAGCTGCGTTCCTCAATTCAAGCGTGGATGAGGCTGGCGCAAAAGAGACGTGGCGTGCGCTGTATAAGGGCGAACTCAAGATCCTCTACCTCTCCCCAGAGAGGCTCCTACTTGATGGCATGATTGAAAAACTAGTCAGCTTGAATCTTACATTTGTTGCTGTGGATGAGGCGCACTGCATATCGTCGTGGGGGCACGATTTTCGTCCAGAGTATCGAGCCTTAAAAAAGATCCGCGAGGACCACCCGCATATCCCCATTTTGGCGTTGACGGCCTCTGCGACAGATCGCGTTCGCCAGGACATCGTCGACATGCTCGGAATACCAGATGCAAAGTTCTTCGTGGCGAGCTTCAATCGCCCGAACCTCTCGTATCGTGTAATTCCTCGCATAAACCCAAGCAAGCAGATCCGCGAGATTTTAGCTGATCATCCAGATGAGAACGGAATTATTTATTGTCTCAGCCGCAACAGCACTGAAAGCCTGGCTCAGGAGCTTTCGAGTCACGGCATCAAGGCGGTGGCCTACCATGCGGGCCTAACATCTGAGCAGCGCGCCAAACGGCAGGAGCAGTTCTCTCGCGATGAGGTCCGCGTGGTAGTTGCTACGGTCGCATTCGGCATGGGGGTTGATAAACCGGATGTGCGGTTTGTACTCCACCACGATCTTCCGAAGAATATAGAGAGTTACTATCAAGAAACTGGCAGAGCAGGGCGAGATGGATTACCGAGTGAATGCGTGCTGCTCTATAGCTCAGCGGATGCCGCGAAGCTTCGGACGTTTATCGAACAGACATCTGATCCGTTTGAGCGTGAGGTTGCAGGAAAGCAGCTATCACAGCTCATTCGTTTCGCTGAGAGTTCGGAGTGCAGGCGCGTGTCGCTACTCCGATACTTTAGCGAAGAGTATCACGATAGTGACGGCAACCTCAGCACCACGTGTGGTGCGTGTGACAACTGCCTCACACCACGCACCGAGATCGATGCGACAGAGATAGCTCAAAAACTACTTTCGTGCGTCGTGCGGATCGTAAAGCATAGTGGATTTGCAGTTGGGTTAGCGCACATCGCCGATGTACTTACTGGTTCTAACAATGAAAAGGTGCGGAAGTGGGGACACGAAACTCTCTCTACGTATGGCATCGGACGTGGTCGCCCAAAACCCGAGTGGCTCTACTACGGTCGAGAGCTCGTATCTGCAGGATTGCTGCGGATTAATGCCGAACGATTTAATGTGATCGAGATAACGCCCCAAGGGGTGGCAGCACTCAAAGACAAGCGTACTATTACGCTCAAAGCCCCCTTGGTAACGTCACGCCTCACTGTAGAGAAAAAAGAGCAGCAACGTAAACAACTCGGGGCGATCGACTATGACCTGACTGCCTTCGAAAAGCTCCGCACCTGGCGCATGCATACCGCTCGCGAGAAGGGGCTCCCCGCATACATGATCTTTAGCGATGCTACACTACAAAATATAGCGGCGTACAAACCTGCATCACTAGCAGCACTGCGGGGAATCAGTGGCGTTGGAGATAAGAAACTATCTCTGTACGGAGAGGAGCTTCTCTCTGTGCTTAAAAACACCTAGTGTGCGACGTCGTACACAAACTCTAGTACCATCTGGGTATCAGGGTGCACGCTTTTGTGCACCGGACAAGCAGCGCCTGCACGCTCAAGCTTTTGCCGATCGATATCACTGAGGGACTGCGGTAAGTGGACTGCAAGCAGAAGCTGTCCTATCCGCCGCGGATCTGTGCTCATTATCTTTTCTACGCGAAAATGTGCTCCGGTGAGCGCGATTCCGTGACGCTCAGCCACTAAAACCATCGTTGTTACTACACATGAGCCGAGTGCTGCGCCAACTAAATCTGTTGGAGAGAATGCCTTGCCCTCTCCCCCGTTATCCTTAGGGGCGTCGGTGGTGATGACGGCTCCCGATGGTTCATGCGTTAGCTCTACTGATTTGCCGCCTGTGTAGCGGCCGGTCATTACTACGCCCATAATCCACCTCTCTGATTACTGATTAGCCTCGGCTTCGATGGCCTCGACTTTTGGCTCAGACTCTACTGCGATATCTTCTTCGTCGTCCATACCATCGGTAAGCAATCCCTGCCGATACTGGTAATACGCCCCTTGCGCAAAGAGGTAGTAATCAACCGCGCTCTCTTTACCCGCCTCTATCGCCTGGAGCAATCCTGCTCGTGTGTGAACCGCCTTCACTCCAAGTGCCGTTGCTGCTATCGCCACCTTAGTACCTGCTGAGAGTGATGAGTATCCAACCCATCCGATCGGATCGAGAAAACCATCAACGATTCGTCCCACTCCATCGCGCACATTTGAGGGCCCCAAGAACGGGAGAACGATATACGGACCCGCCGGTACTCCGTGGTACATAAGCGCTATTCCGAAATCCTCCTCATGATCAGGAAGTCCGTAATCCTTGGCCATGTCGACAAGGCCCAACACCCCGATCGTTGAGTTGATCAGGAAACGGCCAGTGTGATCGAGCGCCTGATCAAATTTACCTTGAATGATGTCACTCACGAGGTACGAAGGATATCGCAGGTTGAGAAAGAAGTTCTTGATGCCGGTCTGGATCGGATCGGGGATGTTCTCCTTGTAGGCCCTTGCTATCGGCTCCATCACATGAATATCAAGGGTATCATTGACATCGAAGATAAAGCGATTGGCCGGCTCGGCGGGATCATAGGGCTCTTCTGGCTCTGCATACGCCTGAGATACGGTGCAGACCAACGCGCTTCCGAGTATCCAGGCGATCAGTCGTCCCTTTGTGGCGACAAACCATCGACGTTCAACCCTCTCTGCCATCCCCTGACTCATAACTCTCCTCATTGCCTCTCTGAATACCGCACTTCTCTCGCTACGTCCCACATGCAGCCTTGTATGCGTCGAGCCCAGCGCCAAGAACAGATATCGCTTTCCGTGTATCTACTTCGTTCAGGACGAATGCGATACGTATCGTCCTACGCCCCATCTCTCTATGCATATAAAAGCCAGCCGCAGGGGCAACAAACGTGGTAGCCCCATCATGGTTGAAGTCTGTGAGCATAAAGGTTGCAAAATGCTCGGCGTCTTCCACCGGAAGTTGGGCCAGCAGGTAAAATCCTCCTTTCGGTATAAATACCGTGACCCCCGGTATCACCTGAAGCGCCGCGACTGCAGCATCACGCCGTCTACGATACTCAGCATGTGCCTCCGTAAGATACGCGTCTCCTACTGTGCGGAGCATATGCGCTGCAGCATCCTGCTCAATCGTTGGGGCCGCAAGCCGCGCCTGCGCAATATGGAATGCGGCCTGCATCAACTCCTTATTCCACGTCAGCATACAGCCGATCCGTGCACCACAGAGGCTAAACCGCTTTGAGATACTGTCCACAACGATAACGTGTGGGTCCTGAGGTGACAACTCAAATACACACCGTGGCTTTAAGCCATCGAAGACAAACTCTCGGTACGTTTCATCTACGATGAGAAAGAGATCCTGTTGGTGACAAAGCTCTAGCAGCATCTGAAGCTGCGCGTCAGTGCATACCGCGCCTGTAGGATTATTTGGATTGCAAACCAAAACGGCCCGGGTGTACGGCGAGATAAACCTCATTATCTCCTCTCGCGTCGGCACCGCGGCTCCAGAGTCAGGAGGACACGGAAGCGGTACGAGCCGCACACCAGAGATAGCAGCGAATCCGATATAATTCGCGTAGGTTGGATCGAAAATCAGTATTTCATCACCCGGATCACAGCACACCATGAAGGCGAATATGAGCGCCTCACTCGCCCCCATAGTAATGAGCATCTGCTCAGGTGTAATGCCAAGATTGAAGCCACGATTGAGGTAGTCACTCCACGCTCCCAGAAGTAGCTGGCTTCCTTGGGATGCCTCATACGCCACGACCGGCTTTAATGATTGCGATATCCCCTGGAGGAACTCCCGCGGCGACCGCAGATCCGGCTGGCCTATGTTCAACCGATAGACGTGCGTGCCTCTATCGGCTGCCTTTTGAGCTAGTCCCGCAAGCTTTCTAATGGGTGACGGTGGGGTCTTTTCTGCACGATGAGAGAGTTTAAGTTCGGCCATAAGAGGTCGTCGCTACACAGGATATGGCACGCGATCATAAATCAAGCCCGCAGGGAGAGAAAGCACTAAAAGATCCTCCGCACCGCGCGCTCAAACAGCCGCCAGCGCGGATTGACCCACGACCGCCACCGCCCAACCAATCGCCCTTCGCGATCGAGCAGAAACTTCTCAAAGTTCCAACGCACCCTTCCTCGCAGCTCCTGAGGCCCCTTGGTTGTGAGCGCCTGAAATACGGGCTGAATCCCCTCCCCTGTCACAGGAGCTTTCGGAAAGAGTGGGAAGGTTACACCGTGGTTTATCCGGCAGAACGATTCTATTTCAGCGTCAGAGCCTGGCTCCTGCTGCATAAAATCATTGCTGGGAAACCCAAGAATGATCAGGCCCTCTTCACGATAGCGCTGAAACAACTCCTCAAGTGCATCGTACTGCTTTGTAAAACCACACCGCGATGCCGTGTTAACGATTAGCACCACTTTGCCTCGGTATTGTGACAGGTCTACCTGCTCACAGGCACGCCCCATCGTCACCAACGGGTACAATGAGGGATTGCTCTCAGCTGGCAGCGTTGTGATTCCTCCAAAAAGGGCAAATCGTACACTCATGTCCCTAAGCCTACCAAGAATCAGAGATAGCCGCTACGGAGAAGGCCAGGGATCCAGGGAGAAGCAGCACATCCTCGCTTGCGCGCATTTTCGAAAGCATCACAACACCCCGGTTACTGAATCGGTATGATCGCATTCGCCCTGCGGCTTTTGCCTACCGCCCCAACTCCGAGAAGCAACGCGTGCAACTTCTTTTTCGACGCCATATCGTGGAATGACGAAGCAATATCATCCAACAAACTTTCAAATCCCGGTTGGTGCGCCCAATAGGCGTTGTATGCCCGCACGAGGCGTGCACGATAGCGATTTCCTCGACTCTCTACATACGAGCAGATTCGCTGTTCAGTCGGCACTTGGGCAAAAGCCCCTTCTTTGTTCGCTTTAAGCAGCGCAAACAGTTCGCGCGCTAGCGAAGTTGCCTCCATACCAAACACTCGGCCTGTAAGCTCTTCGAGCTGATACGAGTCAAGCCCCTTCGATCGACATACATCCATCAAATCTGAACCGTAGTCGCGCTGGTATGCTAAGAGGATCTGGTAGGCCATCTCATCCATCCAGTTAATGTCCTCAGGGATGCGGGGATTGGGACGTTGTGGGGTAGGAATTGCAAATACAGCCAGCAGCGCCACACCGAGTTCGTGACCCGAGTACGCCTGCACAAGCTCGTGGAGTTCAAGCGCTACATCTTTTGCAGAGTACCCTTCAAGGTGTAGCAACGTCTCGTTGATCAGATCCGGATCAACTTTCATCTCTTTGATGCTCTTACGGAGCTGTGCCTCAGGGTTCAGTAGATCGTAGGTTTCCTCAATTACTCGCTGCTCGTGCTGATAGTGCCTGAGCGTCGACAACAGGAGGTGAATATCTACCGCATCAAAATACTCCAAGATCCGCGCAGTAACCTCTGGATCAACTCCCTCCAAACGCAAAATGACCTCACCAAACACGGGAGCCGAGAGAGCCATTCTCGCTGCCGCATACTTCAGGTGCACACGCAGCCGCGGGAAGTTCATATCAAACCCGCGTTCAAACGCCATGACCAACCCAAGCGGCCCACGGCAGATTGCCCGAATATCGTCGATCTGATCTACTATTGCCCGAGAGACCCGCAATAAGCTCTCTCGGGCTGCGAAGATCTCGGGCATCAGCACAAGCGATAGACACTCCATCAGATCATCCTCGTGTTCGGGATTCGGATGGTGCTGCAACAAGAACTCATCGAGCGCAACAAAATGCACCCGCTCAAAGGCCTCTCGCACAAGCCGAATAAGCGTCGGAGGCAGATCACTGAGTTGTTGCACCTCCTTAGGCTCGGCGTGAATCGCTGTTACGAGCGGATGCACATCGACACCGGCCAAGAGCAGAGAAGCCATCTCAAACGCTTCGGGCGAGAGGCAATTCCGCAGAGCCTCGCGCATTGACATATTCGGTTCGGTAAGATCAAAAAAAGCTCGCTCCATCCGATTGCGCTCACCGTAATCGTGGCTCGCCAAAAAATCGAGCACGGGCCGGTCGAACTCACCAACCTCTAGCTCTTGGTCCATAATAGCCGCAAGTGACATCGCCGCCTCTTCGTCCTGCACGCGACTGCTGTACTCCCACTGCCACACCCCCGGCTCTGGTTCTGTCCCACGGTACCTGCCGAGGATGTCTATCGCGAGCGGCCAGCGTCCATTCCCACGTACGTACCGATCAAGGAGGATTTCTCGCTCGTGATCGCTCATTGATGGGGTTACTCGACTCAGTCGCTTTTGTATCGCCTCCTCAAGGGATTCGCCGTATACTACTCGAAAAGCCTGCTGAACAGCCAGGCAGTCTCGCGGCTCTCGAAAGTGCATCGGAGCTACAATCTCAAAAAAATCACCTGCTACTTGGAGACGCTCAGCGATTACCATGGCAATCCGGCGTGGATCAAACACGCGCCGCGAAGCGAACATCGAGGCATCGAGTTCATACCCAAATATTTCTAAGAGGGCTTTATTAGTCCCCGCAAATCGCTCCGTCGAAAGGGCATCCACACGTTCAGCTACCAGCTCATAGCTGGAGAGCACTCGGTTGTACACCGACCTTTTACCATGCCACATCCGGTGCTTTTTAAAATACCGCAAAAAGGGGCCTATGCCTTGCGTGTGGTCGCGGTCAACCGAATCACGTGGATCGCTTAAAGTGTCATCGATCGGGTCATGAAGCGTTTTCGGAAAAAGCAGGTTATGAATAACCTCTGCTTCCCTATGCGGGGACCATCCACCGAGCACTCCCATAAGACGTTCTTGGTCACTTTGGGAGAACACTCGACACACGTGAGCTTCTAGGCCCTCCTCTGCCTCGGTGGCGTCAGGGTCGGCAAGCTCGAGGTATAGGCGCTTTACGAGCGACATCTCCTCCACACTTCGCCCGAGAAAGAGGTACCGCAGAGCCCGCACATCATCTCGGGCACGAAATGCTGCAAGTCGTTTCTGCTCAGTTACCTCACTCTTGCCGATACTTTTGCGGAGTGATGCCTTTGACTCTGGCGTCTGAGCATTCAGAATCAAGTGGGCTTGCTTAGCTAAGCTCTTGTACGGAATCCTCAGAAATTCATCGCGAACAGCCACCAATTGACGCTCTGTGCAATCAAGGAGAATATCGGCGATGCGTTGCTCTTTATCAGCATGCGGACCGTGGTAGAGATTCCACAAACTCTGAGCCACCTGCTCTACGTCCATGCCGTTGACTATTTGCGTTATCCGTTCCTCTCCCTCATGACCAACTCGTTTGATTATCTGATGTGATATCTCAGGACGCTCGCCACGATCTCGAATCGGTGTGTAGTAGGTTTCGGTAAAGAATTCGTTGGCCCGATCGAGAATCTGCTTTGATTCCTGCGGCGATCTATCGGCCACGACAACGTTACAGGCACTCAGGTACAGATCGAGGTCAGTCTCACGCTGCTTCTGCGCTAGTCGATAGATCTGATGTGCCAGAGCTTCGGCGAGCTCCTGATGCCTCGCTGCTTGCTCGTCTCGGTCCTCTCGCGAGCGCCTTCGTGGAGGTTCCTGCGGGATGGGCGGTGCTGCAGCGATCTGCACTATTCTCTCAACGCCGCCCTGCACCGATAGTGGTCGATAAAACTGGTCGAATACCTCGCCTTCATACTGTAGTTGCGTTGCTGCCGCTTCGCGCTCTCGCTCAAGGGCCACCTCTGCCTCTCGGTGTGCGGCATCATCTACCGATGCGATCTTCGGAGCTAAAATTCCCTTTTTGAAAACGATCTTTTTATCGCCTGAGCCATCCATAGTTTAGCTCACCGTGCCCTACGCGTACTCCATCTCCATCCACGCTCGCTCTCGACGGTCTCTATCGGGATCTTCAACGATCTCCTGAAGAATGAGGCGCCCAAGCCGGGCATAAATCACATCCATAGAAGCATTCTTACCGTCTAGGTACAGTGGGTCAAGGAAATCCGGATGAAATCGCAGCATGTGGTCCATCACCGCTCTATCATGCTCGGACTTGGCGATCATAGCCCACACATTTTTACCGACCCAGGTGAAATCAGCAGAGTTCCACTCAAGCATACGTTGCACGTAGTGCCCAATAGCGAGCAACTCTTCCGGTGCTGGTGGGCGCTCAAACTGATACGTCCCCTGGCTATTTCGCATACGGTCAGCAATCCACACAAGGTTATTGACCAACTGTGGCATGCAGTGTTTGGAGAGAACACGTCGCTCAAGCGTTGAGTCGAGGTAGCTCATCTTCATCGGATGCACACGACGAAGGAATGCATCGTCGAGCCTGCGGTTAAAGTTCTTGGTAAAGATCACGAGCAGATTATCAACATTACAGTCGATCGGCGGACGTGACTCAAGCCAGATACGTGCATCCTGGATAGGACCTAGAAAAAATGTATCGATATGACCGTCAACTTTGTCGATCTCGTCAATCAAGAGGATGACTGGCTGATTCTGCGACTTCAAGAACGCTCGAGAGAGAATTCCAAGATTCATGAGCTTTTCCCGTGCCTGCATCTCTTGCCCCGCCATTGATGCAGCAATAGCAAGCGCCGATGGCACCTCAATGAGGTGCGCGGTGTTCATACCCTGGTAGCAGCTCAGACACATAAACTCAGCGCCAGTGGCCTTGGCGAGACACTTTGCAAGGAAGCTCTTTCCGCAACCTGATGGCCCCTCAAGGAGGATTGCCCTGGTGCGATCGCTTGGAGAGGTTAGCAGAAGTGACATCTGTGTTGCGGTGAAGCGCGCACACTGGTATCCCACAGCGGCGAGTCGCCGCGACATCTCTTCCGGATCATCAAACTTTGTCAGACCCACTTTTTCGGGCTTGTACGCCTTCCCTCGGCGCTTGGCATCGGGATCATCGATAATCCCCTCAAGGAGCCAGCGACCTAACCGTGCATGAATCTGCTCTGCCGTTGCGTTACGATTATCAGGAACGAGCGGATCTGCGAAATCTGGATGGTAGCGCATCATCTGCTCGAATACCGTCCGATCGTGTTCTGACTTAGCGAGCATGTAAAAGAGATTCCTGCCGACGAAGGCATAGTCGATCAGGTCCCAGGTCAACAGGTGATTCAAGTAATGTGCGGCTTTCAGCAACTCCTCCGGTGCTGGTGGTCGCTCAAACGGATAGCTTCCATCGGATGCTCGCATGAGGTCAGCAACTCGAATCAAGTTCTCTGCTAACTTGGGCTTACAGTGAGGCGCCAATACACGTCGCTCAAGCGCTGAGTCCATGAACTTCATCCGCAGCGGATGAACACGCCGGAGGAGCGCTTCATTAATCGGCCGCTCAAAGTTCTTGGTGAACATGATCAGCAGATTGTCGAGATTGGCATCGATCGGTGGACGAGACTCGCACCATACCCGAGCATCCTGTATCGGCCCCAGGAAAAAGGTATCAATCGCAACATCAACTTTATCAAGCTCGTCGATAAGCAGAATAACAGGTTTTTCCTGCGAAAGGAGAAAGGCTTTCGAGATCGGTCCAAGTGTCATCAAATTTTCAACATCCCCTTGGGAGGCTCGTCCGGTCATCGCGTTGACCATACCAAGTGTTGAGGGAGTCTCGATCAGGTGCTGCAAGTTCATCCCCTTGAAGCACTGAATACACATCAACTCTGCGCCCGTGATCTTGGCCAGAGATTTTGCCATAAAGCTCTTACCGCATCCTGATGGACCTTCAAGCAAGATACATTTAACGCTATTCACCCGGGTATTCAGCAAGAGCGACATCTGCACTGCATAGAACGGCAAACAGTGATAGCCCACCTCACCGAGTTTGATCTCTAACTCTTCAGGACTCCCAACGTGTTGAAACCCGATCTTCTCTGGAGAGTACGTTGAGTGGAAATTGGGATTGACGATCCCCAACTCACTCCCGTCGGTCTTGGGTTCGAGGTCATTCGCCGCCTGCCTATTACGGAAGGTAATCTTTCGGCGCGCGTTACCATCAGAGTTCTTGGTATCGTTTTCGTCTTCTAACGCCATATGCCCCTTCTTAGAACCTGCGTAACCGAAGAGGCTCACCGGCACACCGGTTCTTGCCCCCTCTCTAGGAGTTATGCAGGTAAACACACCCTGAGTAGCCTTTAGAGTGTTCCTGTAGTTTTAAGTCTGCGAAAACGTGCGTTTTGCTTCTCGATATTCTCCAATCTCACCTAACCGCTTGATTCCATTGAACTAGAAAGAAACACTCTGCATGATATGTCGTATTCGAACTAAAACAGACAATAACCTCTGTAGCAGTTTAGAATAACAAGAAGATACGTGAGTATGCAGACCAACGCACCGCAGACAACTAATGCTCGCCGATACCGCTCCAAGCGTGGTCAGCGGGGTGAAGCCGAGATGATGGCTTTTGGAATCGTTGTCATCCTTGCCATCCTTTTTTCGGGTACGGTGTGGCTGCTCACCTGGATTAAGCAGAATAAATATTCAGAACGCCAAGCGCGCAAACTCGCCGCTATTCAGGAAAAGAAGATGAGCCAGTTCTCCGGACGCCGAGACCCGGCTGAGTACATGGTTTTTTGTGATAAACCTGCATGGTCGCTTTTACAGACTAAGTACAACTGCGAGATTCTGCCTGAATCCTATGGCGAACTCTTCCTTATGCCGTGAATGCCCCCCCCTAATCGTTAGGGGGCTCCTTTACTGCGTCCCCGCTCAATGACTCTGTGTGCGGAATGACGGGCATCGGTGCATGGGTCAAAACAGCCGCCTTTTCATCGGGGGTCAGCTGTACGAGCACGATCGGAAGACATGGAGCATCTACCATCACGGTAGTATGATGCTGCTCTGTAAAACTCGTCAGCAACCACTGAAAATCCGGATCGCCAAGTTCGTGGGAAAATATTGCTCTTGCCATATACCTCTCCTCCATGAGAACAGCAGTTCCTAAGACCGTCGATAGAACTGCTAACGTACCTATCCTGCCTGCTTATAGAGAGTTTCGGCGCTGTTGCGGTGTTACTTGAGCTCCATAATGCAGGTACTAAGCTCCCAAAAGCCACTCAACTATTTGAAATAACTACAGCTAGCAGGCAAGTCGCCACGATCTTTTTCTCTTATTCTGCGAGCCCAAAGAGCGTCTAAGGGCTAAACCGTGTTTCAATCGCATTCAACTCAAAAAACCACCTAAGCAGCCAAAAACGATTCCGCTCACTTGAGAAATATCGGTTACACCCTTAGACTTGACCTAAAGAACCGGGTGCCTTGGTCGGCACTGTTTGGCTCATTATGCGTTCGGTTTTGCAGTCGTTTGCTTAAGTTGACGTTACGCCTCGTAGAGCGCGAGGCGGCGCTACTCAGTGGCTCGACACGTACTTTTTAAAAACCCCGATGTCGACCCACCAAGTTGTACCCCCTGATGCGACCACCGATGCTGCCCAAGCTCGAGTAGTTGTGTATGAGGCAGACCAACACTCAATACGGAGGAGTGATATCGACGAAGATGCCCGCAAGGTCGTGTACCGACTTCAACGGGCAGGATTCAAAGCTTACATCGTTGGCGGAGGAGTTCGAGATATCCTGCTTGGCAAGACTCCGAAAGACTTTGACATATCCACAGACGCCACTCCGCGACAGATCAAATCGCTCTTCCGGAATTGTCGAATTATCGGTCGCCGTTTCAAACTCGCACACGTTTTCTTTGCCCACGGCAAAACCCTTGAAGTTTCAACATTCCGTGATACAGCTGACGTTCCAGAGCCTACAGAGAGTGACGGAGCGAGCGCTGCGCCGGTAGCAAACGACAACATATACGGCACAGAGGAAACGGACGCTCTACGGCGAGACCTGACAATTAATGGCTTGTTTCTCGATGTTTCGACGATGCAGGTAATCGATTACGTAGAGGGAATGCGAGACCTCCACCATGGAACTATCCGCATCATCGGAGATCCAGATGTGCGATTTAGAGAGGACCCTGTTCGCATGCTCCGAGCGGTGCGGCACTCTGCCCGCAATGGTTTTCGAATAGAATCGCAGTGCTGGGATAGTATCGTGCGCAACGCGCAGCTGATTACCCAGTGTTCCCAGGTAAGAGTATTTGATGAAATTCGCAAAGATGTAAGTTCCGGCTGCTTTCTGACGATCCTTTCGCTACTCGGCGAGACTGGGCTGCTTGAACACATCCTTCCCGAACTCCTTGAAAATAATGGTCAACTACTCTCTGCTGAAAGCGACTGCAGCCTCTGCCTTGAGAAGATAGACGATTTAGCGGGCCAAGGAGTCGAGATCTCGGCTACAGCAGTTCTTGCGGTGCTCGCGATTTTTATGGCTGGCGATTCGATCTGGCTGCGCGACCTCGCCGAATCCATGCCGAGCGCACGCGATTTGGGTGAGCGCCTGAGCTCGTGTTTTACACACCTCACCGTTCCTCGTAAGGAACGCGAACGGATCCAGATGCTCTTATCGTTATGGGGTAGACTGAGATCCACACCACTGAAGGCTCTGAAGGCTGGCTCGTACAGGCGTTCGGCTTTGTTGCCCGACCTGATATCGCTCGTAGAGATTACACAGCTCTCTCGCGAAGATGCTCAGCGATTATACCTCCTCAAAGGATTAGTCGATGCTGAACAGGTGAGCCACGCACACTCAGATCATCCTCAGAGACCAACCCAGTTGCGACGAAGATAGCAGACACCCCCACTATGAGCATCACTCTGCAAACCAACAACGTATCGAAGAGCTATGGCGGACGTACGGTAGTCAATGGAGTATCTGTATCCGTACAAGCCGGAGAGATAGTCGGACTGCTCGGACCAAATGGAGCGGGCAAAACAACGACCTTCTACATGTGCGTAGGATTAACCGCTCCAGACTCAGGTTCGGTGACCTTGGGAGAGAGCGATATTACCAGAGAACCGATGTATTCGCGCGCGCGTCTCGGTATCGGCTACTTGCCGCAGGAGGCCTCGGTATTTCGTAAACTCACGGTGCGGGACAATATCCTAGCTATCCTTGAGACCATGGATTTTCCCTCTGCTGCCGCTCGCGAGGAGCGTCTCCAGGAGCTCCTTGAGGAGCTCGGGCTAAAGCATGTTGAAAAGAGCATGGCTAGCGCTCTCTCCGGAGGAGAGCGTCGCCGTGTTGAGATCAGTCGCTGCCTGGCTCGCAATCCGATGTTCATCCTACTCGACGAGCCCTTCGCTGGTATCGATCCGCTCGCCATTAAGGATATCCAAGAGATCGTCTCTGCACTGAGAGTCAAAGGTATTGGTGTACTCATTACAGACCACAACGTGCGCGAAACTTTGGTGATCTGTCACCGCTCATACATCCTCGTTGACGGAAAGGTGCTTGAAGAAGGCACTCCAGAGCACATCGCCTCATCCGAAAAAGCTCGCAGGTACTACCTCGGTGGTGACTTCAGGCTATAGCCTGTCGGAATCCTTTTCGGCGCTGCTCGTCTGAAATAAACCCAGCCTCATTCATTTTTGAAAAAAATGAATGAGAATAGCTGGGGTCGAGTAGCTAGGGGAAGTTACCTTCCCCCGGCTCTCACGGAACCGTACTTGTGGTTCTCACATACGGCTCTTCGGGCTTGGGACGTTTGCCGCCAT
>JBIKKR010000188.1:0-4959 GCA_044360225.1 Bdellovibrionota bacterium
ATCTGGACTACCGAGTGATTTTGAGCCCAAACATGGGTGCGTATCTCCTCAAGAACGATATCACAAAACTTAGTCTTGAGGCTGGTCCATCGTATGTATGGGAACAGTTGGGCGGAAGAGACGATAACTTTGCAGGAGCTCGTATAGCCGATCGCTTCGTGTGGAACATCAGTGAAGCTGCGTTGCTCTACCAATCAGCTGAATACCTGATCTCCTTTGAGGACTCGTCTGACTACATCGTCAATGCAGAGATCGGCGTCGAGGCGCCGCTGAGCTCGATGGTTAATCTCGTATTGTCGGTTCGTGATTACTACATCAACCAACCAGCAGAGGGGCGTGAGCGCAACGACGTGTACACGATTACTGGTCTGAAGGTTAACCTGTAATTCTAGCGTGAGGAGGGAAGTATGGATGTATCAAAAAAGGCGTTGACGCTCGTTGAGGAGTTTAAGGCATTCGCGTTCAAAGGGAATGTTGTCGATCTCGCAGTGGGAGTTATTATTGGAGCCGCATTCGGTAAGATAGTCGATTCGCTCGTAAAGAGCGTGATTATGCCATTGGTAGGTGCCATACTTCCTGGTGATCAGGGGTACCTGGGCTGGAAGCTGGTAGTGAACGGGAAAGATGTGCCGTATGGGCTTTTTATCGGTGAGGTTGTTAACTTCCTTATCGTGGCGGCCGCACTTTTCTTTGTGATTGTGAAGTTTTTAGGCTTCATTATGAGATCAAAGGAACAGGCAGCTGCGGCCCCACCAGCACTTACCAAGGATCAGGAGCTCCTTATTGAGATTCGTGATCTGCTTGCCAAGCGATAGTGGTAGAAGATTATCAACCCTGGGCGAGTGATTTTTGAAAAAAATCACTCGCCTAGCTATTCTTATTCATCCCGCGCATTTTTGGCCACATGTACTAATTTTTCACCGGCATGCCGGACACTGGAAAATTAGTATTCTTGTTTTTAGCGCACCTCCGCGGGCTATTACTAATCTTCTACGTGGCCGTTTGTCTGGTATCCAAGTGGAAGATAGGTAAGAAGAGAGAATTGCTACGTCCTGCTTATCTTTTGCCTCCGGTTTACCGCGTGGGAAATACGCGGTACAACAGTACAGTGGCGATAAAAATAGTAATCAGTGCAGGAGAGGTTTCCGGGGATCAACACCTGGCTCGTGTCGTTCGGGCAATAAAGGCTCAGTGCCCAGAGGCTCAGATTCGCGGCATGGCGGGGCGTTTTTGCCAAGAGGCAGGTGCCCAGCTTGACGTCGACTGCTACCGTGCTGGAGCTGGCATGGGCTTCTTTGAACTTTTTCGCTCAGGAGGAAAGATCCTTTCCTCGTTTAGGACTCTATCAACGCTCTTTGATTCCTGGAAACCGGACTTACTAATCCTCGTTGACTATCCTGATTTTAATCTCCGTTTGGCTCGCGTTGCTAAACGACACGGGATTAAGGTGCTGTATTTTATTCCGCCTAAGGTGTGGGCCTGGCGGAGTGGTCGTGTGCGTGCGATTCGTCGTTACATTGATAGAATCGCGGCGATCTTCCCCTTTGAACCTGGCTTCTACGCACAGCATGGGTTCTCAAGCGTTAGGTATGTGGGACATCCACTCAGTGAGCGGATCGGTGTGGAGCGCAATCCCTCTGTGCGGGAAGATACGATTCTGTTTCTTCCCGGCAGTCGGAAGTTTGAGGTGGAGCGGATGCTTGTGCCGATGCTCAATGCCTTCGATAGTATGCGCCGGCGTCATCCGCAGCTAAAACCAGTTGTGCTCCTGGCCCCAAATATCGACGTCGGGTGGGTTAAAGGGATCATCGGAGATCGTGTCCGGTCTGAGGTAGTTGGGCTTGTCAAATGGAGTCATGATGATGCTCTTTCTGAGATGTATGTTGCCAGAGTCGGGGTGCTCAAGTCCGGTACCTGCAACCTAGAGGGCGCCATCGCGGGTTTGCCCTTTGTGTGTGTCTACAGTGGTACACTGCTGGCTAAGGTGATAGTTTCAACACTTGTAGCTTTGCGTGAGTATTCGCCGGTTAATATCATTAGGGCCAACACGGTCAAGGAGGTTATGCAGACGACGCTTTCACCTGACGATGTGGTTCGTGAGGTTGAGCGAATTCTAACAGATGGCGAAGCCCGTCGTGAGATGATTGATGGGCTGGCAGAGGTGAGGCGCTCGTTGTGTGAGGCTGATGCTAGCTCTTCCGCTGAGTGGCGAGGTTTGACTGTTTCAGAGCGGGTTTCGCAGGTTGCGTTTGATATGGTGGCTGAGAATCAGACTCAGACTCCAGGTGGCCGTTAAGGGGTCTGAGTAAGAAGGGCTACAAAGTTAGCGAGATGTACAAAAGAATTCTTTCCTATCTCCGACCTCACATGAGGTCTTTTTGGGCGGCCTTGGCGCTGATGGTGCTCTTTGGAGCAACAGACGGAGTGGTTCCGTTTCTAGTGAAGCACATCTTGGATGGGGTTTTTACCCGAAGGGATGAGGGGCTGCTCTTTCTGCTTCCAGCGATTATCATCGGATTCGCGATTATCCGCGCGGTGAGTGATTTTGGACAGCAGTTTATGATGGCCTCAGTTGGCCACAAGGTGACACAAGACATTCGAAATGACGTCAATCGCCATGTCTTGAGCCTATCGCCAGACTTCTTTATACGAACATCAACAGCGGAGATCTTATCACGAGTAACTTCGGACGTATTGTTAATCCGCACACTGCTGACCGATTCCTCAGCGGCTGTGATTCGTGATGCAATTCGAGTAGTTGTGCTCTTGGGCTCGTGCATTTACCTCGACCCAACCCTTTCGCTTATCGCATTTGTGTTCTTTCCAGTTGCGGGATATCCGATAGCCCTTCTCGGGAAGCGGATGCGGAAGTTGAGTCGGCGTGGCCAAGAAGGGATCGGGCAGCTCGCAGCGCTCTTTCAGGAGAGTATGCAGGGCCACCGTGTCGTAAAGATATTTTGCCGCGAGCAGTTTGAGCAACAGCGCTTTGAGCGTGGTAATCGGGATCTTACGCAGACCTTTATCAAGTCTGAACGGGTCAGGGCGTTAACTGGTCCGATTAACGAGGTGCTGGCGAGTTTAGCGATCTCTGGTGTTTTATTGTACGGCGGCTACACTGTGATCTCAGGCGCTCGAACAGCGGGGGGCTTTATGGCCTTCTTGGTGTCCGTTTTTCTGATGTATGAGCCGTTTAAGAAGTTGTCGAGGGTCAACGCTACTGTGCAGCAGGGATTGGCGGGTGCTCAACGGATCTTTGAGATTCTAGACACAGCGCCGACGATTCTAGACCCAGTCGAGCCGGTTCCGCTGCCAAAGGAGCGAACGATCGAGCTGCGGGGAGTTTCGTTTGACTATCCGAATACATCAAACGGCGAGCGTACGGTATCGGCTCTACAAGATATTTCGCTGGTTATTCCGGAAGGTAAAACCGTTGCTCTCGTGGGGTTCTCCGGTTCAGGAAAGAGTACCCTCGTGGATCTCGTCCCTCGTTTTATTGACCCGAGCGCTGGAGCGGTTTTGCTTGGTGGACTTGATCTAAGGTCTCTGGCGTTAGCGGACCTTCGCTCAGCGGTAGCGATGGTCGGCCAGCACACGTTTCTTTTTAATGATACGGTCTACAACAACATCGCCTATGGTAACCCGAACGCTTCACGCGACGAGGTTATGCAGGCTGCCAGAGCAGCCTACGCCATGGAATTTATAGAGCGCTTGCCGCAGGGTTTTGACACTGAAGTAGGAGAGGGGGGAATGAGCCTCTCCGGGGGTGAGCGCCAACGTTTGGCTATTGCGCGGGCGATCCTCAAGAATGCGCCTATACTTATTCTGGATGAGGCCACGGCTTCCCTCGATACCCGAGCAGAGCGCGAGGTGCAGATGGCGGTAGAGGCACTTGTCAAGGGACGGACAACGCTTGTTATCGCTCACCGGCTCTCTACTATCCGAGAAGCCGATCTGATCGTCGTAATGATCGAAGGGGCAATCGTTGAGCAGGGTAGCCATGAGGAGCTACTGGCCCAAGGTGGTGAATACGCTCGGTTGCACGGCTTGCAGTATCCGACTGCGCGCAACTTTTGACCTCTACTTTTCGATAATAAGTAGGTATGCCACTTATTATGACCCTCGTGACGCTGTTCGCCACTCTTTGTGTTTTCTCATCGCTGACCACCTCTAGTGCCGCAGCTCCGCGGGCGTCTTCGGGCGTCTCGACGAAGCTCGGTAAGGCGGCAACGGAGGCCGGCACTCAAATCTTCGCAACCGAGACTCGCCTGCGGGCCCAACAGCCGGTTATAGTTCAGCGAACGGTACGTGGAGGGGCAGAGCTGCGGCATGTAAACGTTGAAGTGGCCAACGTCGGCTCCGTGAGTGCTAAAGGAGTTCAGGTTCACATCCAGCAGGCTGGCGGTGTTGCGTATGCCCTTAAAGGGCCTAAGGAGCTCCTACCGCGCGAGCGTGGTACGTATATATTGAACTCGCGCGTTGTGGGCGGCACAGGGGCCTGGTCCGTGGTGTCGCGGTGTTCGAGCTGTCGGAGGTAGGGGCGTTGGCGCCCCGTGCGGCACGTCTGGTGGAATCGCGATTGGTTATTTGGCCGGCTGCTTTATCAATTCGTGCAAATGTAATTACCAGTACCCGTGTCAACTGTGATCTTCTTTTCGGCCAAGAGAATCTGAATTGACCGACACACATCTTCGATATTGTACTTTTCTCCATCTCCCATCTTTTCATTCACTGCTTTCAGCAGTGTGTCCACATTGATATGGGCTCCATCTTTCACAGCATTAAGTACACATTCCGCAGCATATCCATGAGATATCTCATACTGGCCTGTCTTTATGTTGGTCGAAAATCTACCAGTCGAAAATCCTATCTGAACGCTAACGCACACGTCGTGTAGATCTGTATCAAGCCCCGCACTCCTTAATTTCCAAAATATCTCGTTGGGATTGCTGCACTGACCTT
>JBIKKR010000058.1:0-17103 GCA_044360225.1 Bdellovibrionota bacterium
TTTACGAAATTATTCACCTAATATCCTCGGCTCTAAAACTCAATGTGGGAACACATATGTTATGTTTGCCCGGGGAAAAACGTGCCTTGGCGACAGGCATCGCAATTCTCTCTTCTTGGATGGGGCCAAAACTGCGCGTAATATGTTGTTTTTAATGGGTTTAACCGAAATTGGGCGTGCATTGTCAGACCCGCAACTGCAGAATCTAAGTCTAGCCACATTTCCCCTCCACAAACGACAGCGCCGCTTTACCCTCGGCGCTTAAGCTAGCCGGATCGATCGTCTTTAGCGTGGCGTAGGCTTCCGCGTGCATTCCTTTGAGAATATACGCTGCGGCGATCTCCTCGGAGAGCTGTGGAGTCTCCGGTGCTAATTCTCGTGCTTTGAGAAAATGCTCAAGCGCTCGGTCGCAGTCGCCGCGACGCAAAAAACACCGCCCGATTAACGTGAGGGCATCGCGACGATCGGTCGGCGATCTTTGGGCCAAGCGCTCGTAAATTATCGCCGATGAATACGCCAGCGGAATGTTGTTACTTTGTAGAGCTAGTTCGCTTAGAGTTTTGTGTCCGAAAGCCCACGTAGGGGAACGCCGCAACAGGCTTCTCAAGAGGCTCTCTTGCTGCCCTACGTCCAAAGCGGAAAGCGGTGCTCGGGAGCGCCACACAAGAGCTGCTATGAAAGGAGTGAAGTGCAGAAGCGCTACCTTGACCAGCGACTACTCAGTTAATCGTGAGCCTGAGCGGTCTCGCTTTCGATCCGAAGAGGAAGGGTTTGGCGATCGTCAGTGACTCGTGCTGGAAGCCCGGCTTGAGCCCGTCTGAGCTCTGCAATCTCGGCTGCTTGGACTCTGTCACGTGCGGGTGCGTTCTGCATTACGACATCATCAACATAGAACAGAAAGCAGCTCAAGAGGACTGCCGCAGTTCCGGCTATCATCAACCACTTGTAGCTACCTTGAATCTCTTTTTCTCGTAAGTCAGCTGATTCCATTCTCAAAGAATCCTTATTTTAGAGTTACCAGTTTTCTAATGCCCGGACTTCAATTGCAAGGTGTAGCACATCCACTTTCCAAGCACATCACGTGATGTCTGGTGTTCAAACAACCCTGTTCAACGACGGTAAAGTACAATATTATTAGCCGCTTGGAAAGGCTCTATTGGTTTTATTTTAATCAAGGTATCCTGTTGGACTGGAGCCTGTGTGACAGCCTGTACTCGATCAGGCTCGCGTGCTTGATAGGGGTTTGCTGCGTATGATGTTGTCAGATGAAGATATAAAACGGGTTATTAAGAGTGGTGAGCTCAAGATATCCCCATTTTCAGAGAAGTGGATTCGCTCCTCTGGTATAACCCTGCATCTCGGAGCTGAGCTGCTCAAGCCGCGTGGTGGATATGTCGTAGACGTTCGCAAGTCGGAGCCTCCACCGTATGATCAGATAATTATCGAGCCGGAGAAGCCGTATGTACTCCAGCCTGGGGAGTTCCTGTTGGGACACACCTTTCAGAGCGTCACCGTGGGTTCCTCGCTTGGCTTTATGATCGAGGGACGTAGCACCCTAGCTCGCGTTGGCTTGACCATAGTTCAGACGGCTATGATGGTATATCCAGGGCACAGCAACCGGCCAGTGACCCTTGAGTTGGCCAATCACGGCCCCAATCCGATTTTGCTCTATCCGAAGATGAAGATCGCACGAGTGGGACTTTTTGAGCTCAAGTCGCCGAGCGTTATTCGTTATGACGACGCTGGAAAGTACCGAGGTCAACAATCGGTGGGTCTACCGATTTTCAAGGACGAGATTATGTCCAATGAAGAGTGCGGTGGGAATTAGGGCTCCAGAGACGTGGTAGGTAGCAAATCGCCCGATAGCAACGCTCGCGTTGCGGCATCAGTTGCCATTCGCTCGGCGTTGCAGGTTGCAGCTGAACGGGGTGAACGTGTGTTTGTTGTCGGAGGAGTGGTCCGAGACGCGTTCATGGGCCGAGGAGTATTAGACCACGACCTTGATATCGTTGTAGAGGGGGTGGGTATTCCGTTTGCCCACCGACTAGCAGAGGTGCTTCAGTGTTCGGTACGAGTGCACGAATCTTTTCTTACTGCCAAGCTGATCGCCCCCTTTGGTGTCTCTCCAGAGGGCGATGGAGTACAGCTGGATGAGGTGGATATTGCGACGGCTCGTGAAGAGGTTTACGAGCGTCCCGGCGCACTTCCAACAGTACGACAGGCGTCGATCGAGAGGGATCTTTGGCGTCGCGACTTCTCCGCCAACGCGATCGCCTTGCCGCTTGAGCGTCTCAAGAGCATGGTTTCACAAGGAGTGGTTCCGGGCGAGCTAGCCAGAGCAGCGGTCGACCCGTGTGGTGGTCTAGCTGATATAACGAATAACACTCTGCGCATTCTGCACCCCAAGAGCTTTGTCGATGATCCAACCCGCTTGTTCCGCGCTGTTCGGTATATCGTCCGGCTTTCATTTCATTTTGATATGCAGACCCTGGCCGGTTTTTTGGAGGCCGTAAAGAGCGGGGTGCTTTCAACGCTCTCTCCACGGAGAGTGTGGAACGAGGTGTTGGTAGCTCTCGATGAAGAGGTGCCATCTGAAGTGTTACAAGAGTTTGTACAGCGCGGGCTCTTCTCGCACCTAGCGATCATCTCCACTCGAGATCCGGCGTGGGTGTTTGAGGCGTTGCAACGATTGGAGATTCTCAAGGCGAAGCTGGGACAGGAGATCTTTGCAGAGGCAGCTAAGGTGCTCCTGATCGCGGGTCTGCTACGAGATGGCCGCGAGGATGTCGCCCGTGCGGTTCATGAAGGTAATCGGATCATACAGCGAGCGGGATCGGTGCTGGAAGCAAATAAGAATCCCGGTGGATTGCGGACGATTCCCGATGCTGCTGCCGCGTATTGTATTCACTGCACGGAGGATCTGCGTATGTTGTTGCAGGGGTGCCTGAGTGGAGGAGCGCGATGAGACTTCTGAGTGATCGGCTCTTTGCAGTGCTAGCGGAGAAGTATCCGGAATGTCGAGTGCCGGCAAGCGCGGCGTTCTGGCCTATGAGTTCGCTTGATGCTGGAGACCTAAGCTCGACAGCCGCCGTCGAGATCGCCAAGATAACCAAGCTGCATGCTGAGCACGTTGCGGAGCAGCTGATCGCTGGCTTAGCTGATGGCTCAGGGATCGAATGGCGTAGTGATAAAGGCTATACCGTCTGCTCACATGTACCGATGCCTGTTGTGATCAGTGAGTTACAGGAGACGGTTGCAGCTGCGATGGAGTGCGTTTCCGCCGGGTCAGCCACAGTACTGTCGCCACTGAGGATCTGGTGTTTGCTTCCAGACAGCACAGAGCCTGTGTACGCGCGGCTCCGTCTTCTCGGGAGATGCTCGCTCCAGGCTCTTCTTGCCGTCACGTACGGTAAGCGAGTCCGGCTACGTGTCGATCCCCTCCCGATAGTAGAGACTGATTCACCGCAAGGAGTGCTTGATTGCTTTCGCGCTGCGGTCGAGTGGATTATGAGCCATGAATCAGAGGAGCGGCGTGAGGTAGTCTTTCCAAACTCTGATGGTCGCCACATAGTCTGGACCACGCATCATTACCATGAGCGATTGTCGGAGACTGTGCGGAGGCCGCTAGCCGAGTTGCGTCGAGCAGGAGAGCTGCAGGTTACCATGCCTGCTGACGGTTGGTTGCTCAGTCGTGATCGCGCTCTCTCCGAGATATTAGCTCCTAAAGCCCTAGGGCGTGTCATCGATCAGGTCAGGCAGACGGAGCCGCAGGGAAGAAGCGGCTGGCGTCGTCTTCTCTTCCACCTGGCTAGCTCCACGCCCTCTGGTGATTTTGACCCGGCGGTAGCCTTGTTTGACGAGTGTGCATCTCCCTTGTGGAGCATACAGGCGCTCTTGTCGAGGTTTCAACGATTTAGTGGGATTGCTCCACAGCTCAGCTCACGGGATGAATTGGCTCAATGTATTCGAGAGGTTGAACCCTACAGAAAACTCGTACTAAGCGGCTTGTTCTTTCCGGTCTACACGGCACGCGCCGTGCTCCATAACGAAATAGATGCGTGGTGCGGGGCCTTTGAGCGACTAGCTCGAGAAGGACACGCATTTATTAATGCACCATCAACAAGGATGTATCTGGAAAAGATGCGTGGCGATGACACCTGTGCGCAAATTGCGGCTGGTCTCGGCTTCGGTCTTTCTTGTATAGTGCCGTTAGTCTAACGGAGGAGCGATGCGCGGATCAGTGGCGGAACAGAAAGGAACTTCCAGTAGTTCGAGGGGTGATGTCGGTGCAAACGGCGCGCGTACCCCTGGTGGGTATACACTTAAACCAAGCAACCACGGTGCTCGTGGTGCTGGTTCGGGGTGGGAGATACGCCTCGGAACCCTCCAGGTAGCCATTTGGTTAGGGCTCGCCATCGGTGCGTGCGTCGGCGGTTATTTCGTCGGCTTCTTTTCGGGACGCTATGTTGGTTTTGAGTCGGCTCGGCAGAGTTCTTCAGGAGAGATTCCGAAATTACCTGCTCCTGAGATGTTCGCCGATGCATCGGTGGTTAGCCCAAATCGGGTATACGATAAACTGAAGGCACCGGCTATCCTGCCGGATTCATCAGGTCCGCGCGCATCGGCAAAAATCGACGAGGTCGCTAAGCCGGTAGATGCTGCAGGCCGGGTACAGGTGTTAGATTCGGGAGAGAGTACGAGGATCGCGCATGGCAGTGCTGTGGTTGAGCAGGCTCCATCTCTTGAATCGGCCGATGATGACATATTTCGCGAGGTGCCACGTGGCGGAGAGCTGATCGTGGGGTCAGATGATGGCCTCGGCGAAGAGGTTGAACAGAAGAGTCCAAGCACCGTGCGCATGCTTGGAAGGAAGGATTCCGCGGATGCTCCTCAGGCCAGAGGAACCGCCGCAGCTGCGGCAGTGGTGCTCGATGAGCGGATAGCCAATGCCAGGAATGAGGCAGCAAAGGCTGCCGAGAGAGAGGCTGCGGTCAATCAAGAGAAGCGGGGTGCTGCAGAGACGACAAGCACAGAAGCAACAGCAGTAAAAGCCAGTGAAAATACCAATCTCGTTCAAAAGGTCCTACCGCCAGGGTATTTTGCGCAGGTATCTGCTCCGAAGAAGCTCTCGGAGGCCGAGGCGGTAGCAAAGAAGCTCAAACGTTCGGGGTTTCCGGTAGTTGTGGAATCAGCTTCAGTTAACGGCCAGAGCTTCTATCGCGTTCTTGTCGGGCCTGAGGAGAACAAGCTTCAGGCTGAGCGTCTGGTGGGCCAACTACAGAGTGAGTCCTTCGTAGCGAGCAAGCCATTTATTCGAAAGGTCAACAAGTAGGCGTGCCCTTAAGCGCACTACCTCCCAGAACGGGCCCGCTTCTGCATCTCAGCGAGCACTCGTCGATCGTTTGCTAGGCGCTCCTTGAGCGCACTGAGAAGTTCTGTTCGCTTTGTGAGATCGCCGGCCGAGAGGATGGTCTGAATTTCGAGATCGCGCTTAGCTGTCTGCAGGTCAAGCCAGAGCATGTCTCGGCGAATTCGAATCGTCTCGTAGTCCTTATACGCGTTAGCCAAGATGGTTCCGAGCGCCTTCCTGACATCAACGTGCAATTCTGTGCGGAGCTGCTCACGTTTCACTTGCAGCTGTTCGAGATCCGCGCGGATCGTTGCGTTGCCCGGGTATAGCTCTACTTCATCAGCCTTACTTCTAAACTTGTACGAGAGCGACGATAGCGCCGCGAGCTTGTCCTTGATAGCACTGGAGTAGGCTGCTACCTGCTCAACTTCGGACAACGAGTCGAATGATTTTTGCTGGCTCTCTAATGCCACCTGGCGGCTTAGCCAGAGGGTAACTGCGCGAGAGGCGACGTCGAGGCTCGATTCAATCTTAGAATACTCGCGCTCAAGTCTGTCCACCTCGGCTTGTACGGCGTCAACGCTCACTTTAACTACGGTATCCGAAGCTTGGCTGAGGGTGTCGATCTGCTGCTCTAAGCGAGCGATGGCTGCCTGCAGCTGCTCAGGCTCCCCGGCCACTTGTGAGTTCGCTTGGCTCGGATCGCCTTGGCCCAAACCACGCTCTGCCCGTATCTGACGAGCAAGTGATGCCAAGGTCGTCCCCTCGTCGCTCGAAGGTAGATCGACGGTATTAGGGGTTTCAGGAGTTGAGGAGCGTACGCCAAGCAACGAATCAAACGATAATCTTCGAACGAGACCACCGAGGGCAAGCCCAATCAGTAGGGTGACACCGAGCAGCAATACGGTTGGCATCAGTCGGGGAGAGCCCGCATACACCCGACTCCGAGCCCTAAGGGCTCGCTGCTGAACTTTGCGATCCTTTGGCTCTTCGACCGGCGGCGGTAGATGAGGTTCGTCATCTACCTTTGGCGCGCTTGCCTCGGTTTCAATCGGTAGCGGACCAGTCAAGGGCTCTTCTATATCGATCAGAGGAAAGGGTAGGGTTGGCTTGCGTCCGCGGGCCTTTCTTTCACCTACTGCAATCACAAGTACCGTGATATTGTCGCCGCCTCCACGTTGGTTAGCGAGATTGATCAGAATCTGACTGGCGTCATCGAGCGCGTTCTGCCGCACTACAGCAAGAATCTCCTCAGCCGGTACGTAGTTATAGAGTCCATCAGAGCACAGTACATATATATCTCCGTCCTCTGGCCTCTCTATTAAGAGTTTGCATTCAACTTCGACCTCATCAACGGGCCCCAACGATCGGGTCAGCATGTGTGAGACTGGGTGGTCGGAAACGTCCTGTGGATTGAGCGCGCCCGTAGCAACAAGCTCGCTCAGTAACGTGTGGTCCTTCGAGACCTGTTCAATATTCTGGTGGCGGACGCGATAGGCACGGGAATCTCCGACGTTTACTGAGAGCACACCCTCAGCGGTGAAGATCAGGCCAACAAGAGTTGTGCCCATTCCTGCAAACGCTGGATCGGTGCTACCCTTTTCAAAGATACGTGCGTTAGTCGTCTTAATGACCTGATTGATAAAGTCAACCGAGATGCGAACTCCATCGCTGCCGAGGGCCTCTTGCAACGATGCGATCGCTAGCCGCGATGCTGTGGCGCCACCCTGAGCGCCCCCCATGCCGTCGGCGATGAAAAATGCCTGGTATTCAGCTCGCTTGATAACGCCAAAGCAGTCTTGGTTCTCTTCACGGCGCATTCCGACATCTGTTCCCGCCGCACAGCGGAGCAGGGAGAGGTTAAATGGTGATGAGTCAGAGCTAACAGTCGTCATAATCCTAGGGACAGACTACCATGGTATTGCATACGGGTGAATCGCTTACCTAATCCGGGAAACCCCTAGAGTTGCATCAGGGCATCGCAGTTCTCGCCCATTTTTAAAAGCCACAAATGTGCCGTGGTAGCTGTTTTTATTGGATTTTGCAACGATTGCCCGCACATGTGTCCGCATCGAAACCTCCAGCGATTTAGAGTAGATAGCGACGAAACTGCGACACCCTGGCCTTGTTTTTATCCGCTGCTGAGCTTAGTATTTCCGGCGTGTTACGCGAAACAGGAATCACGGACTAAGGAAATCAGTCGAGGTAGTTATGCAAAAGATGGCGTTACTCAGTGTTTCAGATCAGACCGGGTTAGCAGAGTTCGCTCACGCTCTGGTTGGTGCAGGCTACACCTTGTTGGCTACCTCCGGTACAGGCAAGGCCTTGGCCGCTGAAAGGGTGCCGTATACCAGCGTTGAGTCGTACACGGGGCTCGCTGAACTCTTGGATGGCAGAGTTAAGACGTTGCATCCCAAGATTCATGGCGGAATTCTTGCCCGACGTGATTCAAAGCACCACGTAGAACAGCTTCAGAGCGAGTCGATCGCGCCGATCGATCTCGTCGCTGTCAATCTATACCCCTTCACTAAGTACCTCAACAGCGAGCGCGCTAACAATCCTGAAGAGATGACCGAGTTGGTAGATGTAGGTGGGCCGACGATGATCCGCGCTGCGGCGAAGAATCACCGCTTTGTCCTTCCCGTGATTGATCCGAGTGATTACCCAAAGGTCATTGAGCTGCTTGCACGAGGAGGAACGGATCCATTTCCGTTAGAGTTCCGACGTGGGTTGGCTGCAAAAGTTTTCACTTCCCTTTCCGCGTACGACGGAGCGATCGGCAGTTACTTTGCCTCTCTGGGCAGTGCTTCTACTGCACCAGAAGACGCGGATTTCCCGGCGAAGATATCGATTTCGCTCCAAAAGGACGCAAGCCTCAGGTACGGCGAGAACCCGCATCAACGCGCTGCGGTGTATCGGGTTTCGCACGCAAGTGTTCCGACATTACGTGGATCATCGTGGAGCCAGCTGGGTGGCAAGGAGTTGTCGTATAACAACATGCTTGATTTCGATGCTGGGTTGCGGCTTCTCGCTGATCTGCCGACCTCTCAGCCGACTGTGGCTATTCTCAAACACCTCAACCCATGTGGCGTCGCGTCTGCAGCGTCCGTTAGTTCGGCGATTGAGCGAGCAAAACAGTGCGATCCTCGGAGCCACTTCGGTGGCATTCTCGTGAGTAACTGTGAGATTGACCGCGAGGCAGCTGAGGAGATTCGGGGAGACTTCGCGGAGATTGTGGTAGCGCCGAGTTATTCGCCGGAGGCTCTCGATGTTTTGCGTACGAGCAAGACATTGCGTATTCTTGAGGTACAGGTTGAGCACCTTGTTGGTTTCGAGTTGCGAACAGTAGCTGGTTCTGTGCTGCTTCAAGACCCAGATGTAACGCGCTCCAACGTGACGGATACAGCGCGGGTTACGCCACGGCAGGCAAGCGATGACGAGCTAGCCGATCTCGACCTTGCGTGGAGAATCTGTGGTCACGTCAAGTCAAACGCGATCGTACTCGTTCGGGGCGGACTTCTTATTGGAGTTGGCGCCGGACAGATGAGTCGAATCGACTCAATCGAACTAGCGATACGAAAAGCCAAGCTGCACGGGCATCTGTTACATGGCGCTGTCGCTGCTTCGGATGCCTTCTTTCCGTTCCCAGATTCGATCAAAGCGCTTGCAGCTGAAGGTATATCGTGCGTCGTTGCTCCAGAAGGTGCGAGACGCGACGATGAGGTTAAGGCCACGGCAACAGAAAAAAATGTAAGTCTGTTTTTCGTAGGCGACCGGCATTTTAGGCACTAGGATTTGGGGTCAGAGGAGCGAGTTCTATGAAGGTATTAGTTATCGGTAGTGGTGCCCGCGAGCACGCCATCTGTTGGCGGCTCAAGCGTTCGCCCCGTGTATCGGAGGTGCTGGCGGCCCCGGGGAATCCGGGAATAGCTGAGGTAGCAAGGTGTGTCTCTGTAGGTACTACCGCAGTGTCGGAACTTCTAGCATTGGTGAAGGAGCAGGGGATAGATCTGACTGTCGTTGGGCCGGAGGCAGCTCTCGCCGTTGGAATCGTTGATGCCTTTCAAGATGCCGGCTTTCCGATTGTAGGGCCAACTAAGGCGGCGGCGATGCTCGAGAGCTCCAAGAGCTTTGCGAAGGAGATTATGGTTGCTGCCGGGGTTCCTACGGCAACGTATGAAGTGTTTACGTCACGTTCGACCCTTGAGGAGTATTGCGCTCACAGAGGTGCGCCGCTCGTTTTAAAGGCAGACGGGTTAGCATCAGGGAAGGGTGTGTTTGTTATTCAGGAATCAACTCAATTTACAAACGCCTTGGATCAGCTCTTCGGCGAACTGCGAGCCGAGAAGGTGGTAGTTGAGGAGTTCCTGGCGGGCTATGAGGTGTGCTGTATCTTTGCAAGTAACGGAAGAGAAGTCGTTGCGCTTGCGCCAGCACACGATTACAAGCGACTCGGTGATAACGATCAGGGGCCGAATACTGGTGGTATGGGATCGGTCTGTCCGACGCCGCGTATCAGTGCTGATGACATGGATTGGATCCAGCGTACCTGCGCACAGCCGATCGTCGAGACGATGGCCAAGCGCGGCGTGCCTTTTAAAGGGTTTCTTTACGCCGGATTGATGATTGATCCGAGCAAGCCGAGAGAGGCTGGAGTAAAGGTCTTGGAGTACAATACGCGACTCGGGGACCCTGAGTGCCAGTCAATTATGGCTCGGCTAAGCAGCGATCCTGTTGAGTTGTATGAGTGGGTCGCGGGCAAATCCGATAGGTTGCCGGCGCTCACGTGGAGCTCAAAGGTGGCAACTTGCGTGGTGATCGCTTCTGACGGATATCCGGAGGCTCCGGTGAAGGGCGGTCGCATAAGTGGCTTAGAGTTTATGACGATGGTGCCTGATACTATCGTGTTTCAAGCGTCAACAGGCCGCAATTCCCAAGGCGAATTGGTATCTGGTGGTGGAAGGACCCTCAGCGTGGTCGCTCTGGGCGAAACGGTGGCAGAGTCGAGGCACTCGGCATACAAGCTCGTTGATATGATCCAGCTTCGTGGTCGTCGGGTTAGGCGCGATATAGGACTATAATTCGATATGCGGAGTTCGCGTTGGATGAAAGTACATGCGTGGCATCTGCTTACAGTTGTCTGGATATCTGCGCTCGTATCGATTGGCGCCGTGGTTTTTGATGCGTCAGCGGATGAGATAAGGGTGGTCGATGCGCGGGGATTGGTACGGGCTGTTAAGATTACTCAGGGGGCTGCTCGCATGGTAGTAACCCTTGAGCCGCTCAATGGTGTGGCTGCGAAAGGTGAGTGTGTAGCGACCAATGTTGATGGTTTAGCTGCGGAAAAGAGAGTTGCAATCTCCGTAAAATCCGAGTGCACGTTCTCCGAAGTCACTGGTGGTTCGTGGCAGATCTCCGTACCGCAGGGGTATATGTGGCGGGTGCAGTTGTATGCATGAGCAGTTGTTGTCTCTGTATGGCTTAGAATCGGGCGAGGTGCTCGATGATAGTGTTCCCTTTGTTAATCTTCCCACCCGAGCACAGGTACTAGCGAAGATACAAGAGAATCGCAACTTTGACCTGCTGATTCTGGGTGGAGGGCTGACCGGCGCAATCATCGCCCACGAAGCTGCTTTGCAAGGTATCAAGGTTCTGCTCCTGGAGCGTGGCTCGTTTGGAGCAGACGCTCTCTCCTGGGATATTCGGATAGCGCGGCATTTACGAAGTAATCCGAGGGAGCTCTTTCGAGCCCGCTCTGCGCTCAAGACCCTTCAATGGGAACGAGCTCCCCATCTACTATCGCCGATGCCTAAAGATAGTCATCCGGTTTTAGGGGTAGTTGCTTCCGCAGTGAGAAAATTTGTGCCGGTGTGTCGAGTAGATGAGCGCCTGCTTATTCGTGAAACCATACTGGCAGCGCGTCAGGAGGGGGCATCGGTGCTCTCTGCTGTAACACCCATGTATCTTGAAGCTGAATCGGCTGAGAGTGGGTGCTACGTTGTCCGCTTCCAAGATACGGTGACCAATCAGGACTTTGAGGCCAGGATAGGTGGTGTGGTGCTTGACCCCACACATGGAGCGCTACCTCCATCACGGCTCGGTTCATACGTGGTTCCGGCAACCAACCCTGAGATCGCTGGAGTTCAACTCTCGTACGAAGCTACCCCTCGCTCGGCAAAGAACGCTGCAGCGTTCGTATCGTTTGAACTGAGTGACGGGTCGTTTGTCGCTGTTCAGCGACGTGGGGTCACTCTGATTGAAGTCTCCCTGTTGTGGGGCTCGAAACCGCTGTCGCCGGAGAGCATTGATGGAGTCATATACGATGCAGTGACAGAGGCTGGCTGGGTAGTACACCACGAGGTGAGTCGACGCGAGCTCGCTGGCAAGTGGGCTCGTCGTTATGGAATATCCCAGGTTAAAGGAGTGTTTAGTTGCAGCCATCGGGGCCCATGGGATGCCTTCCGTAGCGCTCACACTATAGTGAAGGCGCTCGTGGCGCTCACAAGTGAGCCGCGCCCACTGCGGAGCCTCTCGGCAATGCTTCTGCCGGGTGGAGAACGAAATTGCGATGCAGATGCATTTAGGGCGACAGCTCGAGCCCAGGGCATATCGGAGCAGACTATAGAGCGAGTGATCGGCCGTTGGCGCGGTCGCGTGAGGTACCTGCCGCTTATTCCAAATGGATTGCGTGAAATTGCCCCTGGCGTTTTACGGGGTGAGGTTGAGCTTGCCGCTTTGAGCGACCAGGTAACCTCGGTAGACGACCTTGTGTGCGGAGCGCTCGCTCTTCAGCAGTTCCCAGAGTGGCGCGAGTGTGTACCAGCGCTGCAAGAGCGGCTTGATGCGTTTTGATAGTGTTTTTGCTAGTGCGTAAGCACAACACCTGGGCAAGAGCGGCAACCGGTCAAACATCGGAATTTAGGACCCTATACGGCGTGATGAGCGCCGTTACCGGCGCAACTTGGCTACGCCAAGATTGCGCTCGCCCTGCCATTGCAAGCGATGTTTTAAAAAACCACTCGCTCAGAGCTTATTTAATTCCAACAAATCGATAGTAGGGAACACGCATCCCGAGCATGTAAGGCACCTTAGCTTTTAGAACAGTTAAGCTCTCGGTCGTAAAGCGATTCTGCGCTTCTAATCGATGTAGCGCCGAAAGTTCAACACCGTCATAGCTGAACCAATACCTCCAAAAGGTGTCGCGTAAAGTCGTGCTGAGTGAATTCGATTCGTGACCGCAGGTAAAATCAACTAGGGCGATCCTGCCTCCGTGCCGAAGCATTCGGTGCGCAGAGTCAAGAGCAGTCACCCAATCGGGGATCATCGATAAGGAGAAAGAGAAGCTTACCACGTCAGCTGCGCCGTTGAAATCGTGACACTGATTAACGTCACCGTAGCGTGTATGAACATTCGACCAGCCATGACGGGCGATCCGCTCGTCTGCGCACTTTAAGAGTGCCTGACACAGATCAAGGATGATCACTTGAGAAGAGGGTGCTAGTCTGTGTGCTACGTATTCTACGGTGCGTCCGGTACCACCTCCTACGTCAATCCAGACACCGGAGAAACCCTCTGGGATAACTGCTTCGATCAGCTCTTTCCGACCGGGGAGGAGGCGTTCTCTAAAGTCGTCGTATAATTCCGATTGGTCTCGGTAGAAATTCTCAAGCGAATTGCTGTGGGACGATTGGTGGCTGCGAGGTTTTATCAGTGACCAGATGACTCGCCAGTCGTTGTAGAGGCGTGCGAATCCGGTCATGCTGCAGATGCTATAGTGAGGTCGGCGATGTGAAAACTGCGATACGTGTGGACGCGGTCGCGTTGGTGTAGCTCGTGTGCGTAGTCTGCGTTCATTGAGAGAGCTAGTCCGAGCTCTCTCTGTCGGCCGGCTACTGTGACCGGCGTGTGTTCCAGTCCGGGGACGTGAGAGCCGGCGCTGCGCCAGATGACCCGGGTTGTTCCCGGCGAACGGTTGATGAGCCCCTGCCACTCTCGGCGAATTTCGTCTCGATTGTTTGCGTAGAGCCAATCCATGTGGTCGAGTAGGACCGCATGCGATATTGGGGTGGTCGCGCGCTCAAGAAATTCACTCACCGAACAGGTATTGACGGTGATGGATTCCCAGAGGCCCTCTTTTAGTTTGGTGAATCCTGACTCGGTGAGGTACTCGGGGCAGCAGTGCTCATCGTAACTACCGAGGAGGTAGACGCGCCAAAAGTAATTGTCCTGCAGCGAGAGCTCGGCAAAGACGGCATCAAAAGCAGATTCGATAAAACCGCATATGCCGTTTTGATGTGAACCTTTTAGTAATTCACGCTGCGCTCGGGGCACCCCGAGCAGGGACATGCATAGAGGGCTCTTTGCGATGTATTGTATCCAGCTATTCCAGAGGCGGGGCTTGATTTCGTCAAAATACAGAGCACGCTGTTTCTCTCGGCACGAGCAATTAAAAAGCTCGCGAACCTGCCCTTCGACACGAGCCAGGTTTCTCACATACCAACCGACTGAGCGAGCGACGAGTCCACTAGTCCCATGATCGTAAAAGCCGCGAATGTGCCCTGAACGAGAGAATAGGTCAAGGTGAGCATCCCAAAAGCTCCTTGCGGATTCAGAGAGTAGGTGTCGTAGTCGAGATCGATATGTCCATGCAAAGTCAGGGTGAATACCTTTGCCAAACAAAAGAAAGAACTCTTCAAACGAGAGTGCTCGAATACCCGCCACTTTTATCTCCAAGAGAGCATTTTGGCGCGGGTTCACATCCACGGCGTATACGGCACGAGCTCCAGCAAGGGCATAGTCAAGAGCGTTACATCCAGCGGATGTAATAACGAGCACAGTAGAATCGGCAGAGAGTTGCAGGGCTTCGCGATCGAGACGTGGATCTTCCCAACACGAGTTATACACAAGATGATTTCCGTGGACCCAACGAAAATAGCGGTCGTAGATTGCAGCCATGGTTTGCTAACTTTCTCCGAGTGGTGGTGCGTCGATACAGCATGATAGAGAGCGACCACCTTTACGACTAATACTCACTAGCCCTGTAGCCTAATACACGTCAGCCTCGTTAGCTCGTTTGCTTATTGTTAGGACTGGTTGGAATGTTTGGTAGCACTAACACTCCGCAAGCAATTATTTAACCACTATCTAATTGGCGCAAACTTCACTCTTCGTACACAATGCAGTTGATGACACTCAGTGCGGCATTCCAACGGTATAATTCACAGACCTTAGTCGATGCGGCGGAACTGGTTCACCTACCCTTGTTGGGTCCACGCCGCGAGAATACTAGGACGGACGAAGCGGTATCTTCAGGAGTCGAGCTACTTACTTCGGCTGCTCATAACCTGGAGGAGTTGCGAGCGGTTTTCGCTGAACAGCAGATCGAGGCAGAGGCTATTCGGGCAGCCCATGACATGGGGCTCCGGCCGAATGACTCGTCACTTATCTCCCGCTTGAAGCAGGCAGCACTTGATTGGATTGAAGGTCCTTGGGCTCCGGATCACGCTGACCTCCCTCAGAAGCGCTCACCGGTTGCCTGCGGTAATTCAGAGTTGCCGTTTTATGAAGCTCCTCGTGATCGTTCAGAGCTGCGGGCTCGCACGGCTAGAATCACCGAATTGGAGACCGGAGAAGTCATTAACCGCCTCTCGACGTGGACCACTTCGTATGAATACAGAGTTCCGCTTCCGCGCGAGCATGCGGCTCTCGACGGTCTGACAGTGCTGCATCTCTCGGATGTCCACCTGCTCAAGGGTAATTCTAGGCCAATCGATGAGCTTGCAGTAATTGATAGCTACCTTAAACGTACAGGGTATCGACTCGATCTGGTATTCTTCTCGGGAGATTTGATCACTCGATCTACGGAAGATTTGGATGATCGGGCACAGTCGATCCTTCAAAGGATAGCGAGCCGCGCACAGCACAGCTTCTTTACCCTCGGAAACCATGACTATCACGGACACACTCCAGCGTTAGTGAGTGAGTGGATTTCGCGCGCGGGTTTTCACGATATAACCAATCGCAGTGCGGAATTAAGGCGTGCTGGGACGCCGTTTGCGGTGTATGGTGTCGATGACGCATATTTCGGTCGGCCGCAGGCCCCTAGTCATGATGATGTGCCACAGGACCGATTCAATGTGCTTGTAACCCACAATTTAGACGCAATTCGCGCTAATTTCCCGCGAAACTTCAACTGCATGTTCTCAGGACACACTCATGGTGGCGAGGCGTGGATCAAAGCGTTGGGGTATTTGATGAAGGCGTGGAACTACCTCGATGACGTAAATCGAAATATTCGCGGGTGGAGTATGCTTAGCGATTCGTGTTATTCGTTTGTGCACCCGGGGATGGCGCGGTACTATATTCGGCACCCTGGACTGTGGCTACCGCCCGGAGTTGTGTTCCATACGTTTTGTGCTACAAGGAAGTAATCGGCGCGGGGCGCGCTATCTTCGAGCCTTGCTAGACTAGTCATGCGAAGTTTCTCCGTAAAAAAGTTGTTTCGGATCGCCGCTGTCGTTTCGTTCGCTGCGGCCGGCTGTGCGATTGATACTGGTCCATCCCCTAAGTGATTCTTGTCGTTGGTGACGGGATGGGCCCGCAGCAGGTAGCACTTTCAGAGATCTATTGGCAGCGGACTCGCGATGAGAGGGCAGCACCGCTACATCATTTTCTCTCAAAGGCGACCAACGGTATTCATATTCCTCTGCCTGAACGATCGCTGGTGAATGATTCGGCCTGTGCAGCTAGTCAGCTTGCTGGAGGGTGCAGGTGTGAACCGCGGCAGATTGGGGTTGATATTGATGGAGCGCCCTGTGACTCAGTGTTACGTACAGCGAAACAGCTAGGGCTACGGGTGGGGCTTATCTCAAATAACCCACGCTACACCGGCGGCATTTTATGGTCATGTGGGTGACCGCGAAGAGGAGTTTAAGTTAGCCGAGCAGTTGATTGAGGCAGATGCAGATCTAGCGTTGAGTGGGGGCGCTGATTTCTTCCTCCCAGGTCCGACTACGGAGAGTCTCACGCCAGTTTCTCGCTCCGCTGCGTGTCATCGGTCTGACTGGGGACGACGGAGGGATGGCACCAACTTAGTACCTCAAGCAGAGGCTCGTGGTACTACAGTTGTGTGCTCACTGGCAGAGCTGGCCGGAGTGAGACAGCTCCCTGTGTTAGGCCTCTTTGCACCGCAGCACATGGCAAATGCTTTCCGGGAGGGGGAAGGTGCTGAGCCCACCCTGGCGCAGATGACCGAGCGAGCGCTCTCTCTTTTAGAGAATCCGCGCGGCTTCTTTCTCATGGTAGAATCGGGGCAGATAGACACCGCGGCGCATTATAACGATGCGGGGTGGGTATTCGCGGAGATGCTTCGACTAAGTTCCGTCTTGCGCGTCATCGAGGATTTTGTGGAGCGCCACCCTGAGACCCTAGTGGTCTTAACAGCTGATCATGAAACCGGAGGGATGGGGTTTAGCTATCGGAGGGCAGAGGAGCCGGCAGGGGAAGCGGTCGCACCGACAGGGCGGCTTGATTTTCTATCTGATGCGCACCTTGAGTTACTTAACCGGCAGAGGGTGAGTATCAGCGATGTTTTGGCTGGACGCAATGAACTGACAGTCGTAGCAAACAAGGATGTACGGACAATCAACCGAGCACTGCAGAAGTCTTAGGAATAGTTGCTATGTAGCCTCATAAAGGAATCCCTCTCGACTCGTAAGTAATCGAAGTGATTAGAGTCAAACATTACTTTGAGA
>JBIKKR010000059.1:0-16918 GCA_044360225.1 Bdellovibrionota bacterium
GACTCGATTGACGGAAGTATAGTCAGGTTTCTTGAAAAGAGCGAGAGGACAATGAAATAAGGTAGATAGGGTCTAAGTAGCTATACCCCAAGCGACCGGAGCATCCGTGCCGCTATCTGGCCCGCCAGCGAACTGCCAAGGGCACCTCCGACGTGTTGCACTATCGCCGTTGGAACCGGCCGGCTCCGCACTCCACTGAGCACAAGCCCCGCGACGAAGGCGACACTACAGGCGACTAACGGGCTTTCTGCCACACTCTCGCGGAGCCCAAACGGATTACGGAGCGATTCCACGCGGTGATTAAGGTGATGTCGCAGCTCCTCTACGTGATCATGCAAAACCTGACCAGTTACTCGAATATCTTCGCGTAGCCGCTCTGCAGTTTCCAAGACCGCTCCTGGCGCTGGCGGAGACTGCTGCCCCCCTACATCGTGCGTTGCATCCATCCAAACCCCTCTCGCAAGGTCTTCATCGCCTGCTCTGAACTTGCTCGCACGTCCTGCAACTTTCTCACCCCGACATAGGCGCTGATTGCACCAAGAGCGCTCGATACCAGAGCAACCATTCCAAAGGCTACCCAGAGAGGCGCCTTGAACCACTCAGTTGCTACCAACTGCACAACCATAAAAGCGAACAGAAATACGGCGATGAGCAGCGCCGTACCTCCGGCTATGACGTAGGTCAGCGCCTGGCGCACCTTAACACTCTCCTCTCGAACCTCAACACGCACAAGCTGCGCCTCTTGGTGCATCAGCTTGCGAGCATCATCAAGAATCTCTCTCAAAAGTGGTGTGACCGTTGATTCAAGCTCTTCGCGAATGGAATCGATCATAACTCCTACCTGCGTATGCTACGGGCAACATTACCGAACACTACTCCGAGGGCAAAACAGACTCCAAGCGAGCGTAGCGGATGACGTCGAACCACTCCGCGAATCTCCTGGCCGACCTCCTCACGCATCATGTATTGCCCGGTGGAATCGAGCGCCTGTGATGCCGTTTCTAGCGCGCTTTTAGCCACCCCTTCACGCGGAGCTCGCTCCTTCACCAGGGTTGCGGCTTGGCGCATCTTGGCGCCGATCAGGTTTAAGGCTTTGTCGAGATACTGCCCCGCAGTTTGCGCATGCAGCTCCTCTTGTGGTGGCACCCGACCAGCCTGATCGGTTGATGTTTGACCTGTGGTAAATGACTGCTGTTCCATGACGGCCTCCTTCCTCTGCGGGGTTGTGTTGACACGAGGTAAAGGGTACCCGGATCGTATCTGGTTGGGGATGATTTCGGATGGGGTGCGGGAGCTAGTTTATTCGGGCTTTGAAATATCCCTAAACCATCACACAACTACATACCCCAGATATTAACCAACGTTCCGCCATCGATGAAGATAGTTTGGCCAGTAATGTAGTCAGATAAGGACGATGAGAAAAACGCAACAGCAGTGGCTATCTCGTGAACTTCTCCAAAGCGACGCGCGGGCACACACTGTGTGACATTACTAATATACTCGGCTGAGGTCCCTTCCCAGATCGGTGTCTTCACCGGCCCAGGCCCTACGGAATTTACCTGAATATTAAACGGTGCCAGCTCAACTGCGAGGGACCGCGTAAGGGCATCCATCCCAGCCTTGGAGCTGTGGTATGCTGATCCGTACGAAGTGCCTCCGACTGAGTAGATCGAGCTTATGTTAATAATCTTGCCACCCTTTGACTTCAAAAATGGCACTGCGTAATGGGTAAAATAGGCGCTGCTGTATAGGTTCGTTTCTAAGACAGCTCTCCACGCTGCAAGGTACTCTGCATCGCCAACTACAGAATCAACATATATACCTGCGTTGTTAACCAGAATATCAATCGCTCCCAAGGCAGCTACCGTTTGCTCAACCGCCTCTCGACACTCTACTTCGTTCGTTACGTCACAGCGAATCCGAGTGGCACCTGTTTCGCCTGCGATCGTTGCTGCGTTGTCGCCACTTTTGTGAAAGGTAAAGGCAACTTCGGCGCCACACTCACGCAAGATCCGAACGCACGATTCGCCAATCCCGCTGGAGCCTCCGGTGACTAGTGCGCTCTTGCCTTTTAGGTTTATCTCCATATTCAAACACCGGGCTCTTAGGTATTCCTATTCTGTATACACGTATGGGGCTTGCGCTGGTAGACGTTGCTTGCACGTATTCGCCAGTACCTCTACACCATGCTATCCATGCAAAATACAAATAATATTGTAATTTGCACAGAACGCTGGCATCGACAAGAAACCCTAATAATTGGGTTTTGTTCCTTTAGATTTCAGCAAACCGCCCCCGTGCCCCGACCGCGTTATCACCCCCAGTCAAAATTTCCTGCTGTTTCGGGTAGATGGCAACAGACCTACGATACCCCGGCGATGCTCTTTTCCCTTTCCCCGGAGCTTCTTAAGTTCAATAATCATAGGATATGAACGAAACAAACCCCCGAAACCCCGCCATCCGTACAATCATGATGCCCCGCGATACGAACGCGCTGGGGAGCATCTTCGGAGGGCATATCTTGAGCCTGATAGACTTAGCCGCTGGTCAACACGCTCGAACTGTTGCTCCAAAAAAGTACGTCACCAAGATAATGCGCGAAGTCGAGTTTATTGCGCCCGTATTCGTCGGAGACGCCGTAAGCTTCTACTGCTCAACGATTAAACAAGGCCGCACCTCAATTGCAATCCAAGTCGATGTCGAGGCCGTCCGGGGTGTTGATAGTATCCAGACGATCAAGGTTACGACCGCTCAGGTCGTTATGGTCGCTGTCGATAACCAGAATCGTCCGATCCCGATCTTCGATGAGGCGTAGCCCCTGCTAGTCGATTATTCCGAGAATTCGCTCCCAGATAGCTTCAACTGAGATCTTCTCTCCTGTGCAGAGGAGATCCTGCGGCTCCAGATTGTAGCACTGCGCGACCTCTCTGGTGGCCTTAGGTTTATCGTTCTGTCGTAAAGTATCGAACTTGGTGAGAACGATGATGCACGGGATCCCTTCAGAGGCGCAGATCGACTGAATCGCTATCTCATCATCGCCGGGCTCGCGACGACAATCATTAAGCAAGACCACCGCTCGCAGGTGACGCCGCTCACGAAGGAAATCAACCGAGAGACGCGAGATCGCTTCACGCACCTCTTTCGAGAGCTTGGCAAAGCCAAAGCCAGGCATATCCACTAAGCACAGCTCTCGGCCCACACCATTCCACACGCCATCGACTCGATAGAAATTAAGCTCCCGAGTTGATCCGGGATTACCACTCACACGCGCAAGCTTCCTCCCCGTGAGTCGATTGATAAAGGTCGACTTACCGACATTCGAACGACCGACGATGGCAACCTCCGGTAGGTGCTGTTTTCGAATGGTAGTGAGCGAAGGAGCCCCAAATAGAAACTCAGCGTTTCGAATCACAACTCCCCGCGACGTCTCGTTGACTAGCTCCGCAACTACCGATAGAGCGCTCAATCCGCTTTAATCGAGCACCGAGCGATGCGATGTACATCGCTAGTATCGCCCACACAGCTGTGTAGGCCCAAAAAAGATCTGGATAGGTATCAACCGTCATACCGCACGCTCCTCCTCATCGCATCCAATTCCTGCCCTGTATTCAACGCTTCCAATCCAATACCGCACCCACACCAGCAGGGCGCACAACGCCATAAGCGCAAAGACTGAGAGACCAAACGCCTGCCAGTACGATGGATCCTTGAGACCACCGCGTTCAATTACCTCAGGATGTAGCCTCGCACTCTGCGGTAGAAACTTTATCGATACGTAGACGATAGGAACCGTTATCGCTCCAAGGATTCCTAGCACACTTCCATGTACCGCTGTCTTCGCTGGATCTCCGAAGTTCCGAAGCACTGTAAATGAGAGAAAGATCAACCAGAGTACTAAAAAGGTAACAAGTCGCGGCTCTTCCCAGCGAAACCATGTATTCCAAGCACTGTGTCCCCAGATCATCCCAGTGGCGAGCACAACGGTACACAGCACAAATCCAACCTCACCTGCCGCCACCGAGAGGAGATCGGCTCCCTCTTTCCGTGTTGCCAGATACGTAACACTCGCAACGAACACGACACCTATAGCCGCATAGCACGCTAGAGCGCTTGCAACGTGAAAATAGAAGACCCGTTGAACGGCACCCATCACCTGCTCGTTTGGAACGACCATAAAAACGTAGTACTGCGCACAGGCCACGAGCAAGAAGGCCACAACGGTTGCCAGAGAGTGCCACATGGTAGGGGTTTTGGAGTTCATGTCTCGTCTCGAAGAAGGTGATTGCCAGAGCCCTGGCTCGGACAAACCACCTTCAAACTATAGCAAGGTACGGGGTGCTGTTCAAATACCCCTATCCCTTTACCACCGCCTCGTAGCTGTTAACCCCGACAAGCAGAAAGGCCGCGCACAGCACCGTCATCACCCCGGGCCAGATACTCCCCTCGGTCAGGGCGCCGTAGAGCATACACTCTGTAGTTATCTCAACACCTGCAAAGAACAGAGGGAATAGAAGAGGTAGCGTTAGGAGGGGCATCAGAACTCCGCGTAGCGTTGAGGTTCCTGCAACTCCAGACACAAGCACCACAAGCGCTGACACGGTCAGCGCAGCTCCTGCTCCGAGCAAAAGCAATGTGCCGTAGACGGGCGATAGAGTTTGGTCGAGCGCTGCGCTCGTAACTGCTAGTAACAACACCCATGTAACAGAGAACATCGCTGTAGTTACAACCACCTTTGAGAGATAGAGCTGTGCTCCGGTTACTCCAGCGAGGAGCAGCCCCTCAAAACCACGCCCATCGAGCTCAGCTTCGCTTGCCCGAGCACTCGATGTCGTCGTGGTAATCAGAAAAACTACCCACACGAGCATCGGATATATTTTAGTTGTCGTGGCCGCATCGAGCACCGCAGAGCTCACCCCTGCACCGATGAGGGCTCCGATCACAATTGTGGTGCAGAAGAGGAGTGTAGCGTACTCTTTGCCGCGTAGCTCAACGGCGAGCTCCTTTCGTATCAATAGTTGCAAGACCCTCAACCAGCGTTCCATAGATTATTCGCTCGAAATCCTACCGATTACTCCTTCTATACTGCTCGACTACTGAATCGATCGAAGTGCGCGTTGAGCCGTATCCAGAGTCTGCAATAATCGCTCCCCGATCCATCACTACCACACGGCTTGCGAGCGCTTGCAGCCGCGCCAAGTCATGCGTAGCGATTATCGTCGTGCCCCCACCTTCAGCTCTCTCTCGTACTACAGCGCAGAGCACCTCAGTAGCTTCCTCATCGAGGTTGCTTGATGGTTCATCAAGGATCAGCAGCTTAGGATTACCCATCAAAGCGCGAGCTAATGATGCCTTACTCTGCGCTCCGCGTGATATCTCTGAAACGGCTTTGTGCTGCACAACTTCAAGTCGCCAACGCTGCACGATCGCTGCTAACTCACCCCGATCAACCCCTGCAAGTGTCGCATACAACGAGAGGTTCGCCGCAACCGAGAGCCGAGAATAGAGACATGTATAGTGTCCAGCAAAACCGAGACGCTCACCACTCGCAACTCGAACACTCCCTTTATCTGGGGTTGTGAGCCCTGCAAGCATCCGTAGGAGGGTGCTCTTTCCTGCTCCATTGGCACCGAGTACAAGAACTATCTCTCCTGCACTACATGAAATAGAGAGCTGCTGCAGAACCACGTGGTGACCAAAGCGCTTTACAAGACCCTGCGCTTCTACAACGGACCCAGAGCGTGGACTTTCAGCACTGCAATCACGTACTGCAGTGGTGCTATTCATGACGTGAGAGCTCGCTGATGATTCGCCCTACTTCGCCGGATAACTCTGCATACGACCGGTCATAATCCTCTTTGCTCACTTTGCCCATAGCAAAGTCTAGCTCTAGATCCTTGAGCGCTCGGAGGGCCCGCTCCTTAGCATCAAGGAGTCTTAGCGAACCTTCGGTCGAGACACCTGTACCCTCAACAAGAGCTGCATCTCGCTCAAAAAGCGGCGCCGCAAGGTAGAGACCAAGACACACGGAAAGAGCGATCGAGAGAGCTATCCACACTACCATATTGTTTACACTACCTGAGCTGATTCAAGGTTTCGCACCGGGGCACTCTTTGTAGCGCCCTTTGCAACTGGAACCGCAACTACAATTCCACCTACGACCATGATGATAGCCCCGTACCACAACCATACCTGAAGCGGATTGATAAAGACCTTCATCGAAGCCTTTGTACCGGACTCGTCGATACCAGCCAGTATCAAGTAGAGATCCTCTCGCTGCCCCATGCGTAAAGCGACCTCAGTCGTTGTTTCCTTGTTCTTTCTGTAAAACCGCAGCTCTGGCACCAGCACAGTGAGAACCGAATCGTCCTTAAGGGATCGGGCGGTTACGTGCGCCTGGATGGCACTGTAGTTGGGCTGTTCTTCCTCATGAAACTCCGTTAGTTCGAGCGAGAACCGACCTACGGCGAAACGCTCACCGGGTGCCAACGTAAACTCGCGCTCAACTTTGTGCGCCATCGAAGCGGTAATCGCCACCGTCATCATCGCTACTCCGAAGTGGATGATGTGGGCCCCATACTTTACGCGGTGACGACGGAAGAGTTGAAGTATCCTTTTCGGAGCGTATTTTGATGAAGACGTCGGCGCAGACTGCGTTGCAGAGCTCTGCGACTTTAAGCCCCGATTGACCTCGCCCAGAATCGTCATCACGACAAAGAACGATATCGCGTATGCCAACACGGGATATGCCTCTGTAATTCCAGCTGCAACAAGAGCGATCGCAACTACGAATGCCCCTGCAAACGGCAGAGCGAATGTGCTCATCATCTGTGTTAGGGAGGAGCGTCTCCAGGCGATCGTCGGTCCAACCCCCATAAGGAACACGAGCACTAGAAAGAGCGGCACATTGACTGCATTAAAAAACGGGATGCCCACTGTTTGTTTTTGCCCGGTGAACGCCTCTGAGAACACCGGAAACATTACTCCCCAGAGCACAGCAAAACATATACTGAGCAACACCAGGTTATTGAGGAGGAACACAGCTTCACGCGAGAACAGGCTCTCTATCGTTCGCTCTGGCTTCAACTCCACACGCCTATACAGAACGAGCCCTAATGCTACGAGCAGTATCAGCGCTAAATACGTGAGAAATACCCAGCCGATATCAGTTGAAGCAAAGGCGTGAACACTCTGGACGATGCCTGAGCGCGTCAGAAACGTTCCAAACACCGTGAGTGCATAGGTCAACACACAGAGAAAGATATTCCACACCTTGAGCATCCCTTTGCGCTCTTGCACCATGACTGAATGCAGCAATGCTGTGGCCGTTAGCCACGGAAGAAACGATGAGTTTTCCACCGGATCCCAGGCCCAGAAACCGCCCCATCCAAGCTCTAAGTACGCCCAGTGCCCACCAAGCACGATACCCGCCGTCAGAAAGGTCCACCCAATCAGTATCCAGCGTCTAGTCAGTCGAATCCAATCGTTTGACATGTGTCCTGAGGCGAGTGCTGCCATGCAAAATGCATACGGGATCGCGAGACCGGTGAAGCCCAGGTACAAGGTCGGCGGATGGATCGCCATATACTCATTCTGCAGAAGCGGATTGAGCCCGTTACCGTCCGGCATCACCATCGGCGCCTTGAGATAACGAAACGGATTGGTAAGAAAGAGGGTAATCGTTGTGAAGAACAGGGTTGAGGAATTTAAGAAGCAGTACAACCAGGGCAAAAGCGGTCGCGGATATCGCACGGAGCTGCGCGCAACAGCTGCACAGAAGAGCGCGACCAACCCGCACCACAGCAGCATAGATCCATCCATCCCCCCCCAGATCGCCGTAATCTTATAGATCCACGGCATCGCTCGGTTTGAGTACTGCCAAATGTACTGAATTGAGTAGTCATTCGTAACGAAACCGTATCCAAGACCAACCAGCGAACAAACAACGGCTAATGCAACACCGATGGTGACCCGCCTAAGCATCTCAACTCGCGCCTGTAACAGCGCACCAGTGATTCCACTCCGACCGGATCCGATCACTGCTCCGCCGACTACTCCAACCAGAGCAAGCAACCATCCGATACACAGCGCAAAATGCCCAAACTCGATCACCAACCCTCCTTACATCCCCTACTTTACTGATTCCGAACTCTCTGTTGTTGCTCCAGGCAGCGCCGGCTCGTACTTCGATGGGCACTGCGTCTGTAGTTTAGCCGCCACTATCGTCCCACCCTTAAAGTCCCCATCGATCAACACATCTCTCCCTGCCTGAAACATATCAGGCTTTAAGTTCCGATACTCTACGGGAACTGTAGTAGCCCCTCCTGACGGGTCACTCACACGAAAACGGAGCAGAAAAAACGGCTCGGTCTGATACTCAATAGGCTCCACTACCTTACCACCGACCCGAATGCGAGGCAGATCCCGCGCGTGCGCACGAGTAATCAGCTCAGAAGGCGTAAGCACGAGCGAACTTGTCCCGCGAGTCGCCTGATAAACTGAAACAGTTCCAGCAACGATAAAAAAGAGTACTAAGCTGAGGAATATACGACCCATTTTTTGTGCCACTTTCAGCGATTCTGCGCCGGCTACTTCACTCGGGAATGTTATAACGGATCGCTACAATTGGCGAGGGCAAGCACTGCGCCTATCCGGGCATCAGAAGTGCCCGGATAGGCGCAAACAAAAACAACAATATTAGATACTTATAGTGATTTTAGAGCTGGCACTGTATTAGCTCAACTCCTTTACTCGCGCTGCAAAAAGCTCCGAGGTCTTCACAACGACCGTATCACCTACCTTGACTACTTTAAGGTTCTGCGGGTACTTGGCCTTAACGGTGACATACCCTTCCGGGCTCTTGAGGGTAATCAACTGCCTCTTCTTGTCGATCGACTCAATCGTGAGGATATCCACCCGCTCTCCGGCAACGAGGGCTGCTGGCTTATTTCCCTTAGGTGCACGTCCAGCAACATCAACGCCAACACCCGCAAGAGCTACCTCTTCTGCTGTTGGCTGCCGGACCTCAAACTCTACTGCCTCGAAATAATCAAGCTCGACAGTATCGCCCTTCTCTACCTGTGCCAGGTTGCGAACTGACTCGCCAACTTTGAGCGGTACAACCTTATCATCAGCGGTTCGTAGAGTTAGTGTCCGAGTCTTAAGACTTACGCTCTCGACCTTCGCGGTCATCGTCTTGAGCTCTGACTCTTCACCCGCAAGGCCACCCCCCGGGAGAACAGAGCGCGATGATGTCTGGATCACATTTAATCCAGTTGGTGTCGTTGCCTCAGAGACAACATCGCCGGTGTATGGAGTTGCAGAGCAGCCAACAAAGAGGGCCGAAACTGCGGCGATAGAAGCACGAGCAACAGAACGGCTTGTCAAAAACAGGGATCGATTCATACAGAGTTCCTCATAGATTATTACAGATTACCCGCCGGAAACGGTAACGCACTCGGCCGCTTGGGGGCAAGGACTATCTGTTACTCGAAAGTGCTTGCAGGCTTCCGGTGTCATTGGGGCCCGTGCCCCACCCGCAGGTTCGGCGGAGCAGAAGCTCCGCGGTCCGAAGGGGAACTGAGGGTTGCCCTCACTCTGGCTCCATCCAATCACCAAGCTCCGCACCGAGCTGTTTTGAAACGAAAACTTTGAGTTTTTCGCGCAGCTTGTTCTCTATCTGTCGCACTCGCTCCTTGCTAATAGATAAAGAATCCGAGAGATCCTGCAAGGTAAGTTTCTCTTCTGCCATAATCCGACCGCGAAAGATCTCTTGCTCTTTGGGGGTTAGTCCTGAGGCAAACTCCGATACGCTACGTGCGAGGGTATCTCGCAACTGTTTTTTAGCTAGGTGATCTTCGGCTGATTCATTGTTACTTGGTATCACTGAGAGGAGATTTGAGTCGTTATCTTCCTGCAGCGGAGCGTCAAAGCTCATATCTGTTCCACTGAGACGCTGCGACATTTCAACGACCTCGCCTTCCTTAACATTGAGTCGTTCAGCTAAGAGCTTCGTTGATGGATAGATACCTTCTCGCTCTAGGCGATCGCTCTCTTTCTTTAAATTAAAGAATAGCTTGCGCTGTGCCTGCGTTGTGCCGATCTTGACCATGCGCCAATTAGCGATGATGTAGCGAATGATGTACGCCCGAATCCACCACACCGCATACGACGGAAAGCGCACCCCACGGTACGGATCAAAGTTGCGCACCGCCTCCATGAGGCCGATGTTCCCCTCCTGAATCAGGTCGAGTACATTTTTTGCTACTCGCTCGTAGTCGCGCGCTATCTTGACTACAAGCCAGAGGGAACCTGATACGAGCGTATACGCAGCATCAGGGCTCTTGGTTTTGTGGTATTCAACCGCTGCTGCGTGCTCTGCCTCTTTGCTAAGCGGCGTAAACCTCCGTATCTCCGCCAGGTATGCATCGAGTGGACTGTAGGGAACAACTCCGCGCTCATCATCGGAGTACGATCGCTCTTCGGCATCGTCGCCAACTTGAGCACCCTCAAGATCCTCGGAGATATCGTCTGCAGAGATCTCAACAAACTCCCCCCCATCATCGTCGAGCGTCTCAAGCTCCTCACCCACTGCACTCTCCGCTGGTTGTGTATCCGCGGAGGCCGGATGCTCGGCAGGCAAGAGCTCACCCTCAAGAACCGGTAGTGGCTCCTGCTCTCCTTGCTTTGCGGGCCGTCTCTTGCCGTCTTTTTTCACTGGGTACGTACCTTGTATCGGGTGGTTTTGACTCGCTATCCCGCCTGGCGGATCGATCATACTCTACACCGAGTCCACCCAAACCCTCAATGCGCGACCCTACGCAACTTTTGCCCTAAAACTCCGAACATAGGATCGGGTCTGTACAAGCGAAGCTCGATTGCCACCGCACACCCCAACCACACCTAGCCTATGAAAGTCAGCTCCCGAAGGGTCCCACTATCAGATCTCCTGCTCTTTACGCGCCAATGCGCGCTCATGGTGCGTGCTGGCATCTCCATACCATCAGCCCTGGCCACCCTCGGTGGGCACGCCCGCTCACCTGCACTACAAGAAGCGCTGAGCTCCCTCCGTGACGCGGTATACGAGGGCGACTCACTCGCTGCCGGCATGCGCCGTAGCCCGCACTGCTTCCCCGCCTTTTACACGGCACTTGTGGCAGCTGGAGAGTACGCCGGTCTGCTCGACCACACGCTTGACACGATAAGCGATCAACTAGAGTCGCGCCGAGCACTACGCTCGCGCATGGCCCGAGCCGCGATCTACCCAACAATTGTCTTTCTTACGCTCACAGTGGTCGTGTTGTGCCTACTGACCTGGGTAGTGCCGATCTTCGAGGATCTCTTTGCTGAGAGTGGCGTTGATCTCCCGCTCCTTACTCACGGGTTAATCGGCCTCTCGCACTGGGTCGTGCACTACTGGTTCATCGGCTTGCTGCTGCTGATGGCTGCTGGCACAACCTATAGTGTGTGGAGCTCACATCGCCGGCACGTGCAGCGTCGGGCTCTCGAACGATTAGCTCATCGTATACCCGGATGGAGGACTCTCGTGCGCGCTAAGCATTCGAGCGAGTGCTCAGCCTTGCTTGCTGCATTTACCCGAGTCGGTATACCAATTATGGAAGCCCTGGCTATCTCTGCTGACACGATAGAGAGCTCTCAGGCGCGCACAGCTCTCGATCGGATTCGGCTTGAAGTTGGAGACGGGCAGGCACTCAGCGCCGCATTTAGAGACTCGCACTATTTTCCAGAGCTACTCAGTCAACTCATTGAGGTAGGCGAAGTATCAGGTCACCTGGAGTCGATGCTAACAAAGGCTAGCACCTACTATCGGGTTGAGTTCGAGCAAGCTATTGAAGCCTTGAAGCAATTACTCGAACCAGCACTCATGATACTCATCGGTCTTGTAGTCGGCATCACCGTTCTGGCTCTCTACCTACCGATCTTTCAGATCGGTGAAGTGGCGGGCAGGTAGATCAGATAGTGCTGTCACAGAGAATTAACGCGAAGAAGAGCGGTAGATAAATCACGCTCGCCTGCAGCAGTGCTCGTGCGTCGCTCACTGTATGGCTGCGCCACGCTTTAATCGCGATAGCCAACATTCCAACACTGAGCACCAACATACCGATAGCGTAGATCTGCCCAGCCATCTCATACAGGTACGGCAGGAGCGATACCGGGATTAACACGATCGAGAATCCGATAATTTGACGAAAGGTGCGAATGCCATCGGGATACACAACCGGCAACATCTTAAACCCACCACGCTCGTAGTCCTCACGATACATCCATGCTATCGCGTAAAAATGTGGATGCTGCCACACAAATAGTATCAGAAACACGATCCAAGCCCCGAGCCCAAGCTCTCCAGTTGCTGCAGCCCAACCACCCATCGGTGGCAGTGCTCCCGGCACAGCTCCTACTACCGTGTTCCACCAGGTAATCCTTTTGAGGGGTGTATACACGACCACATACAGGAACGTGGTTAAGAGTGAGAGAAATCCGGTTAACAAATTTACCTGCCAGGTAAGGACCGCTACACCGAGGAGTGCGGCAACCCAGCCAAAGGTGAGCGCCTCACCCGGCGATACGATTCCCTGGGGGATAGGTCGCATCTTGGTGCGGTTCATCTCAAGGTCACAATCACGTTCAAGATAATTGTTGAGCGCTGCGGCCCCGGCAGAGCTTATCGCAGTGCCAACGAGTGTCATCAGGAAGGTCCACACCGGCTCAATCGTTTGAGCGCCGAGAAAGTAGCCAGCAGCAGTCATCAGAACGACCATGACCAAGATTCGTGGCTTGCTGAGGGTAATGAGGCCAGAGAGCTTGGAGCTGCCTGATGGAGAGATGGAGTGCATATCGGCTTACACCTGGATTCGCCTGTTTGAGTCTGGAGGTTAAGGTTCGACTCTTCAAACTTTTACGGCACTGCGGCGGTAGTGTATCGCTACTGGGAGTATAAGTAAAAGGGGTAGGGCGTACGTAAACTAAAAGTCATATACAGAGAAAAGGACTAAGAAAAGGGGAGAGAAATAGTAGCTCATGCAAATACGATCGAAATCCTCCCAGGCTTGAGCCTTCCTGTAGCCTCGCTTGCCAATATAATCGCGATGAACGTTCTATCGCAGAAGTCCTGGGAAAAATTTCAGGATAGAAGAGATCTTGTAGCGGAGCTTCGGGGATCTTGAAGCCACTAGAACCACCGCGAAATAATCCTACTCCAAACGACCTACCCCAACTAATCTCTGCATCTCGCGCATCAATTCTCCGATCTCTCCGAAGCTGAGCGTCTGCGCGGCATCAGATTTAGCCTCCTCGGGTGTTTGATGAACCTCTAAGAGGGTACCATCAGCTCCGGCGACCACCCCCGCCAGCGCCATCTGCGCCACGTACCGTCTAACCCCAACCCCATGCGATGGATCAACAATCACCGGAAGGTGCGATTTGTCCTTAAGGTACGGCACTGCGTTCAAGTCGAGCACATTACGGTATGCCTTCTCAAAAGTACGGATGCCTCGCTCGCAGAGCAGGATCTTCTCGTTTCCATTTGAAAAGATGTACTCAGCGGATTGCAGTAGCTCCTCAAGCGTTCCTGACATACCGCGCTTCAGTAAAACCGGCTTATCAACCTTGCCCAACGCATCGAGCAGGGTAAAGTTCTGCGAATTCCGCGCACCGACCTGAAACATATCGATATACGGATACATAGATTCGATCTGGCTGGCGTCGAGAACCTCGGTAATGATCTTCATTCCGTGCTCGCGCGCGTATCTCGACCACATCGTCAATCCTGCGAGCCCCATACCACGAAATGAATAGGGCGAGCTTCTGGGCTTAAAAACCCCGCCGCGCATAATTCGAATCCCAAGCGCACGGAGGCGCTCGATATCTGCTCGCACCTGCTCTTCACCCTCAATTGAGCACGGCCCTGCCATCACCTGATGATCACTACCGCCAATCGTCACGCCGTCTCCGAGGTCAATCACCGTGGGTTTGACTTTCCACTGCCGTGAAACTAATTGGTATGCATCACGTACGTAGTGTACGTCAGACACACCGGGCATATGTCCAATTGACCGGATATCAAACTCTTTACCTCCAAGCGCTACGATGTAACGCCCTGCCTGGGTCCTCACTACACTTGCTGTTGCACCAAAGCTACTAAGCTTCGAGCTGAGTGCGTGAAGCTGTTCTTCAGTTGCCGTGTTTTGAACGGTAATAATCATGGTGCTACCTAATACTCTTTACAAACTGGTCAATCGTCCGCGAACCTGAAAGCTCGCTACAGGTTGGGTCCTCGTGTGAGGCCGGAATATCCGCTATCGCCTGTAGGAACTTGCTTCCGATAATCGCTCCCTGGGTGAAGGTCGTAACGGCATCAAAACTCTGTCGATCTCGAACTCCGAATCCGACAAATAGCGGCCGCCTAAGCTGCATCTCTGATACCCGCTTAAAAAACGCTTCCCGATCCGAGGAAACGGAAACACTCCCGCCGGTTACTGCATCTGATGAAAGTAGATACAGAAAAGCGGGATCCTCAGCATCAAAGGCGCGTATCCGCTCTGGCGGCGTACGAGTAGTTACCAGGAACACCGGGCGAATTCGATGCTCGACGAAAAGTGCTCTATAACGTTTCTGGTACTGCTCAAAAGGTAAATCCGGCACGATCACCCCATCAACGCCACACGCAGCAGCATCGCGTAGAAAGCGCTCGAATCCGTACTGCTCAACTGGATTGAGGTAACCCATCAGGAGAATCGGCATATCAGTGTGCTGGCGCGCCTCGCGGAGCTGTTCAAAGAGCACCGATAGCGTCATACCGTTCTCTATCGACACACGGTTACTCTCTTGTATCGTTGGTCCGTCAGCTACCGGGTCGGAGAAGGGAAATCCGATCTCAACCATGTCAACACCGCTTGCTGCAAGCTCGCGTAATACCGGTACAGTATCCCCCAAACGTGGATAGCCTGCTGTATAAAAGATCGATAAGGCACGCTTGTTAGGCAATCGGGTGAATCTATCGAGTGTTTGCTTCCCTGCGTTCATACTATCACTATACCTCTCTACCTACTCTCCGATTGAATCGCCAAACGCCTCAAGGTATGTCGTCATATCCTTGTCACCACGACCTGAGAGGATAATCACGACTCGATCCGTAGGCGTAAAAGCGAGCTGATCCATCGCGGCGATTGCGTGAGCTGTCTCCAACGCAGGGATAATCCCCTCTGTTCGAGCAAGTAGCTTCGCTGCTGCAAGAGCGTCTGCGTCGGTGACACTCACGTACTGCACCCGACCCGTCCGCCAGAGGTGCGCGTGCTGTGGTCCGATTCCTGGGTAGTCTAGCCCGGCAGAGATCGAATGTGCCTCTTCAACCTGACCATCACCGGTTTGCATAAATACCGTACGGCTACCGTGAAGAATCCCTGACTTCCCGAGCGCTATCGTCGCTGCTGACTTACCACTTGCGAGTCCACACCCAGCGGCTTCAACACCGACAAGCGCTATCTCTCGGTGCTCCAGGCAATGGTAAAACCCTCCCATCGCATTACTACCACCACCAACACAAGCGATGACATGGGTTGGCATTCGACCACCACGCGCCTGACACTGATCGAGTAGCTCGCGGCTAATCACCGACTGAAAGCGTGCCACCATATCTGGAAATGGGTGCGGCCCTACAACTGAGCCTATGATGTAGTGGGTATCGTGAGGATTCGCAATCCAATCACGCATCGCCTCGTTTGTAGCATCTTTGAGGGTCTTACTGCCGCTGGTTACTGGACGCACCTCAGCACCCAGGAGCCGCATCCGACCAACATTGAGCGCCTGTCTGGCGATATCTACAGCTCCCATATAGACCACACACGGCAGTCCCATGAGGGCACACACCGTAGCCGTTGCAACTCCGTGCTGGCCAGCCCCGGTCTCAGCGATTATTCGCGTACGACCGAGTCGCTTAGCGAGCAAAATCTGCCCAATCGTGTTGTTAATCTTGTGGGCTCCAGTGTGCAGCAGATCCTCGCGCTTCAAGAGCACTTCAGCTCCGTAGCGCTTGGAGAGTCGCTCTGCATGAAAGAGCGGCGTTGGACGTCCAGCAAAATCGGCGAGTAGCGCGTTGAATTCCCGGATAAAATCAGGGCTCTCTATGATCGCGCGGTAACACTCCTGGAGTTCTCGCACATTGGGATAAAGCATCTCAGGGACGTAGGCCCCACCGAACTCACCGAAATATCCATCATCCGATACAGCAAAACTCATAGTCGTACCCCCTCTAATACCTGTTGCACCGCACGCTCATCCTTGATACCTGCACTGCTTTCTACCTTTGAATTAATATCGATCCCGATACAGAGCGGATGCGTATTCACAAAATGCAGCACCCTCTCACAGCTATGAACACCGATACCTCCAGCGATAAAGAACGGTATATGAGCTGTGTAGTGATCGAGTAGTGACCAATCAAACTCTTCGCCACTACCCGGACGTGCGCCGTCAAATATAAAGAGATCTGCGCCTTGCGGTAGCTGCGTAAAGTCTACCCCTGATTCACCAAGAGATAACGCCTTGAACACGTAGGAGCTCGGCATCCTACGCTTACATTCGGCGATAAAATCGGAGTTCTCCGCGCCGTGAAGCTGAATTGCCGATAGCCGGAAACGCCTGGTCGTCTCTTCAACCTCGGCGATCTCAGCATCTCGAAATACTCCGACCGTTTTAATAGTTGCTGGAATGCTCTGTAAAAGCTCAGCACGCAGCGCTGGCTCAACAAAACGGGGAGACCCTGACACAAAGATAAATCCCATGTAATCCGGCATGCAGCGCGCGATCGCTAACGCATTTGAACGCTCGCGCATACCACATACCTTTACCAGGATCCGTCGGCGCATCATCCTCTAGGCCCCCCTGCTTGCGAACGCAGCCGAGG
>JBIKKR010000189.1:0-4750 GCA_044360225.1 Bdellovibrionota bacterium
GCGTAAGTGCTGTAATTGCGGTGAGTTATTCCAGCCTGATCATCGAAATCGGCGTCGCCAGTTAAGCTGCCGCCGAGAAGCGTGCCGGCGAGCGATGAAGGCAGCTAGACAGCGACGGTGGCTGAGCAAGCCGGAGAACGAAAACTACTTTCGCGGCAGTGAGCACGTTGAGCGAGTACGAGAGTGGCGAGCACGACACCCAGGATACTGGAAGCGCGCAGGTAAAGAGCCCCAAGCTCCGTTACAAGACGCACTGGATAGCCAAGTAGTTGATAATAGGCCACCGTTACAAGACGCACTGAGCAGCCAACATATTCTATTGATTGGATTAATCGCAAAGATCCATGACATTACGTTACAAGACGACATGGCTAATGCAATTTCGACTCTGCTAGACCTTGGGCACGACATTTTGCGTGATATGGAGGTCAGTCAATATGGTTCGAAAGGAATTACTACACCCCGAGCGGGTGCGCCGAGTCCCTAGACAGTTTAGCTGGGTTGATCAGGAGCTTGTTCGCTCTGGATATGTGAAGCGCGTGAGCGCTGAGGCACTCGGACTGTACCTGCTGCTTGTAACGGTTGGGGATTCACAGGGACTGTCGTACTTCTCCGACCGTTCCACCTCCCCTGGTACATACTAGAATTAAAGTCTTGTAAATTCAGTTTGTTACCCGGGCCACCTCCCCTGGTACATACTAGAATTAAAGTCTTGTAAATTCAGTTTGTTACCCGGGCTTTATAACTCTGCTTGCAAAGCGAGGGTGTGGCAGTCGAGACATCAGCCCTCATGCACTACCCCCCATCCACTGATACATACAAAAATTCAGCTCCACACCTGGGCCGTAAGCGCCCGTAACTAACCCCCTCCGGATTGGCGGTATTTTTGGTAGCGAGAAAGGACTCGCGTTGATTATTTCTGGGGCTCTTGCGAGCCTGCTACGGATTCCGTCGTAGCGCTTGCTCTGGCTTTAGCCCAGGCGATAGGTGTGAGCGCTGAGGCTGGTTTATCAAGGGAGCCAAGGACGTCGGTCAGATACTCAAGGATATTGATACCGTTCATCTTGCAGGTACAAACAAGTGAATTAAAGATCGCCACGGTCTCAGCCCCACTGTTAACACCGACCAAGATCCGCATCTAAACGCCGACTTCGCATTCTCAGAGGGATTAGGCCATACCCCGCGGCGGTTGACTGGGTAGGGGATGGGAATGGTAGTTCTTCGGAATGGAATTCTTCCGCTCCTTTCTTTGTACGCGTTGTCGAAAAGAAGCTCAGGTATGCTCTACGTGCGATCGTGGACAACGCTATTGCTCGAAGGATTGCTCTGCAATCGCACGAAGAGAGTCGCAAAGAGCCGCTGGCAGGCGATATCAGAGCACTCAGCAGGGTCGCGTAAATCACCGCATAAGGCAGCAGAAGTACCTATCTCGTATCGCTCAGATGACGCATCACACTTCCCTTGACACTAGGCAAGTAGTTGATATCGCGAAAACAACCGACCCATGCACTGCACCGGTCGCAATTGTAACAGACTCCCGCATGCAGCGTTGCATATGCTGTGAAAAGCAGGGTAACGGCCTAACTAGACGGGGATATTTAAGACAAAGAAGGACACGCCCAAAAAGCTCCAGACGAAACCAAGGGAGTCCCGATCTCATGGGACGTCGGCGTTTAGAGACGAATCTTGGTCGGCGACAACACCGTTTAAGCCTGAGCATTTAAGGTATTAAATAAGGGCGATTCATCACAGGATCTCGCTCTTCCAAGACGTCTCCGTAGCCGTGTTCGAGTCCTTTGCTCGGTCGCGACTGCGGAGATTTTTATTCAAGTCGCAAACTCCCTATCCCCAGCGTCCTCTGTGTCCTCTATGGTAAAAATATTTTACTAATTATCCCAGTAGGTTGCCAAAGACACCGCGACCCCCCTTTCGAGTTGAGCTGACGCCGAAGTCACCGATATTTCAAAAGCCGAAGTAGTTTTGGGCAGATGCGCCGTTTCCAGACCCGCAGCTAACGTTTTTAGGATTAACGATTGAAAAAGAAAAGATAATGCAATATCCTTTCTTTTGGCTGGCGAGAAAGAAAGCGTATGACTAAGAACAAGCGATTAGGAACTTACGTTAAATCCAGTGTCGCGAGCCAAAGCTACCGAGCATTTGTACCACCGCCGCTACCTCCGGAACCAGCTATCGATCTGGTTCTTTTAGCGGGTCTACATGCTCAAGCCTCAAAAGCCATCGGTCGGCTTGATGGTGTCGCTGACATTTTGCCGGACAGCGGTTTGTTTCTCTATTACTATATTCGCAAAGAGGCGGTGCTCTCCTCGCAGATCGAAGGTACGCAATCGTCGTTATCCGACCTGCTACTTTACGAGAGTAATGAGGCTCCTTCCGTTCCCCTTGATGACGTGGCGGAGGTCTGCAGTTACGTCGCGGCGTTCGAGCATGGATTGCGGCGCATTCAGAGTGGCTTTCCGCTTAGCTTGCGATTGATTCGAGAGATGCACGAAATATTGCTTTCAAAAGGACGGGGTAGCCATAAGCAGCCAGGTGCATTCCGTACCTCTCAAAACTGGATCGGCGGTTCTCGCCCTGGAAATGCGCGGTTTGTTCCCCCACCTCCCGATCGGCTAGCTGAGTGCCTTGATGATTTTGAGAAATATCTACACCGCGAAGAGAGACCTTATTCAGCTCTAATCGATGCAGGACTCATTCATGTCCAGTTTGAAACAATCCATCCGTTCCTTGATGGAAATGGACGCATCGGACGACTCCTGATTACTTTTTTCCTCATTGTGATGGGGGATATTAAGAAGCCTTGGCTGTACCTTAGCCTGTTCTTTAAAAACAACCGCGAAGAATACTACGGACGCCTGAATGCCGTACGCCAGAATGGCGATTGGGAAGGATGGCTTGATTTCTTCCTGCAAGGTGTCGCTGAAACTGCTGATCAGGTCGTGATGACCAGCCAAAAGATCTCCCAGCTATTCGCGTCAGATGAGGTCAAAATCGCCACCCTGAAACGTGCCGCGATCCGCGCAACTCAGGCGCATGAGGTAATACGAAACAAGGCGATGATTTCGGCGATAGAGGCCGCGAAGGCACTTGGCGTAAGCGTCCCTACAGCTAGAGCCGCGCTTCAAAATCTTCATCAGCTAGGTATTGTGAAAGACATAAGCGGTAAAGGCAAAGAGCGCATCTACGTTTATACGGAACTCCTGATGTTGCTTGAGCAGGGCGTTGGGGTTTCCTAGGAGTCATTTCAAAAATACCTTCTGAGTAGCAATCTGATACAGCCGAGGTAGACGAATCCGAGGAAAGAAGAAAGCAGCCTATCCCAGCGAAGCGCGATTCGGCGACAGTTTTTGAGCCAAGCGAATACTCGCTCGATTTTCCACCTACGTTTGTACCTCCTGAGCTTTCGACCGTCCTGGGTAATATTCTTCCTGTTTGCGCGATGTGGGGCAATTAGCTCGATGTTCTCTTCTGCAAGCTCTCGAACAAGTTTATCGCTGTCGTAAGCGCGGTCTGCAATGAGCCGCTGTGGAGACTCGGTAAGAAAACTTTCCCCGAGAGTCTCGTGTACAAGGGTGACTTCAGCTGGCGAAGCACTTCGTGCGTGAATCGAGATTGGAATACTATTGCCGTCCGCCACTGCCATGAGCTTGGTGCCCTTGCCGCAGCGAGTTTTACCGATCTCGGGACCCCCTCTTTTGCCCCGATAAACGTGGCATCAACATAGCATTCCTCAAGATCTATCTCTCCAGCTTATTGAAGATGCCGGGCGAGCGACTCAAGAATATCTCGTAAAACTCCTTCAAGAATATTCTCGCGGATATGATCTCCAAGATATGGAACTCGAGGGCGAGAACCTTTCTTCACCCATGTGCGTCGAGGACGCGGGTCGCCTTCAATCCCTGTTTCATCAGAAAACCAGAGTTCCACATCATCTTGTGTGGCTAATGCTTTGAGCTGATTAATAAAAGCTGCTCTCTTCTCCTGGTTCTGTCGCTCAGGCCAGCGCCGGGGAAACACCAGCTTCACATCATGTTCTTCAAAGTATCATAACAATGTTGAGTATCCGACACTTATTTCCTTCTGCTCTCGAAGGTACCCGTGAAACTTCTCCCCGGTCCAATGCGTCTCTCCTACTTGCTGCGGATCCAGCAGTATGGGCAAGATCTCTTTTCGAAACCGTTCCCGCGCAATGCAGCGCGCGCGACCTCGTTTACTACGAATGCTAAGACCATCAACGCCACTGCGATTAAATAGGCGCTTCCAAAGCTCGATCGTTTTCACTGACCGATTCGAAATCTCGGCCACTTGCTCCTCGTCGTATCCAAGGTAAAGCAGCTCAACGGCTTGAAACCGTATAAACTCTTCCTGCGTCGGTGCACACACCTTCGCAGTCCGGACCTCCTCCAGACTCGCGTTCTCCTCGTTTATCCCTACTCGTCGCTGCACTCTCAATCATATGTCACATTGTTTCAGCTATAGATATAGTGTTTCTGAAGCTCCGCGTTTATTTCGGGAAATGCTCTAGGATAGCCTGGGTTCCATTTCCATCAGAGGCAGAACAGTAGCACCACCGGGTCGCCCTACTGTTTGCAACCCAGGGAATATTCAGTTTTTATCGTTGCAGTTGAGTTATCCTAAAAACGGCAGTCGAATCCCGTTCAGAGTATTTCTGAGTAGCGAAATTGGGGCAGATCTTGGGGGTCTGAAGAGCGATCAGGTGAGCAGAGGCATG
>JBIKKR010000216.1:0-3844 GCA_044360225.1 Bdellovibrionota bacterium
CATTATACTCACCGGCTCATCTGCTAAATTACTCAGCGCCGAGATCGCAACATCACTTAGAGGAAGAGCAATACCTATCGAGATGTGGCCATTTAATTTTCAAGAATATATTAATTCAAACGATCCAGAGATATCGCTTGATAACTTCTCACTAGAAGCAATTGATCTAAAGATGACTCTACTAAAAAAATTCCTACGTGTTGGTGGATTCCCTGAATTAAGGCACCTCTCTGAAGTAGAGAGTCTACCTATAAGGCAGGAGTACCTAAACACGATAGTAATCAGAGATCTTATAGAGAGGTATGAGATTAAGAACAACGCGCTACTAAAATATTTTGTAAAAACTCTGATGAGAAATATCGGAAGGAGTTTTTCGGTACATAAATTTCTACAGGATGTACAGAGCCAAGGATTTCGAACAAGTAAAGATAGTATCTATAAATATATAGCGCATATTGAGGATGCTTTCGTTGCATTTTCAATCCCGCTATTTAGTGAATCGGTGCGTAAGCAACAAAGCAATCCTCGTAAGATCTACTCCATAGATTCAGGATTAAGCTGTGCCACTCACTTCGGTGTACGTGATGAGCTTGGTAGAATTTTTGAAAACCTTATATATCTTGATCTCCGCCGCGCAGGTTATGAGGTAAATTATTATCTAACTAAGAGCAGACGTGAGGTTGACTTTATAGCTACAAAAGCAACAGAGAAACCGATTCTGTATCAGGTTTGCTTTGATACATCAGATGAAACCACTCGCAAGCGCGAGGAAACTGCCCTCAAGGAAGCTATTGAAGAGACCGGATTTAGTGGCGAGTTAATATCAGCAAAAAAATATCCATATTTTATGAAGAGATAAAATTAGGAAACTCCCTAACCTGAAGGGTGGGAAGATTGATCGCTTTTCTGTAGGTAGTTGAAGTTTGGTGGCGCCCCGGTGATGGTGGAGCCAAGGCTGAGCAGATAAGCCCGAAATGCTAAAACTTTTGATCAACGCTTATCTGAAACCGTTGATTGGTGGTGTGATAGCTCCCTCACCGTTTGAAATAGCCGCTCTAATTGAACAGGCTTGGTGAGGTATCTATTAAACCCTGCATTAAGCGCGCGCTCTTTATCGCTACCGCTAGCATAAGCTGATAAGGCGATAGTTGGTGTGCTTAGTCCCTTAGCGCGCAGATCGCCGATTAGTGCGCAGCCGTCCCGGTCGGGCATAGCTATGTCGCTAATTTCATAGGGAAACTCCTTCGACGCTAGCCCTGCGCGTGGTACACCGTACATACGGCACTAAGCGCGTCTGCGATAGATCAATCAAGCACATAGGGCAACCTGTAAATCGCCCTTCCATGAATTGCACCAGAAGTGCTAGTTTCAAGCCAGACATTAAAGCGGAGAACGATATGAGTTCAGTTGTCACATTACCCAACATCTCAAACGGTTTTACTCGAGGCAGGAGACCAGGCGAAGATCGGCATGGCATCGAGGCGTTCAACAACTCTCGACGAATCGCCGTCAATGTGGAAATGAATGGTCAGCCGCAGACGGTGACCTTCCTGGTCTCCGAGGTGCGTCAAGGGGATATTGCCCAGTCTCTGTGATTCAGACAGTGAAAAACGCGCAGGAGCGGTTTCTGGCATGCTGGGCTTGATTTTGAGCATACCTAGCGGTTTTTCGGGGCGTTGGGTGGCTTCAGAACTGGTTTGGTAGGGTATCGAATAGGGTAGCTATCTTTTGGCGTGCCTCCTGTGACAGACTGGTTATGAGTTGAAAGTATTCTTTACTGCTGAAGATTCCGAAGTGGCCGTTAGCGTAAACGACGAGAGCGTCTTTAAGAGTTACATGCTCACGCTGGAGGGAATTGATCATGCGTCTTGTGACTCGGTTTTGCTGCTCACGGGTTAGAAAGAGTTCGAAGAGACAGAATGTAATGAGAGTAAAGTTGATGTGCGCTTCTATGAGGGCACGATGTGGTGAAGGGAATGCCGAGAGATTCCAAGCAAGTTTTAATTGTCGGTGACATTCCTCGATTTTGGCACGCAATCCGTAAGAACGAAGGATCTCGTGAGGGGAGTCGAACTTTCTTGTCGACACTAAAACAAAGCATTCTGTAACGTAGCGCCCTTTTTCTTGGTCGAACTGAGTATCTTCAACCACGGTAGTGTAAAGAGGCACCTTACACTCATCCCACAGGTCGATCTTAGTGATAGTACATGCACGGATAGATCTAGACGGATCGCTTTTAAGACTGCCGCGCTCGTGAATAGTCACCCAGGAGGCATCCTGCATTCTCGAAATCGCAAGAGCATCTTTATACTGCTCCATGGAAGTCTTAAGCGGGATGAGTACGTCAACTTTGTAGAGTTGCTTTACGTACGTAATGAACTTACCGCTTACGTAGCCTCGGTCCACAATCAGAAGCTTCATGGTACCTGGGTCATTGTGCCTAAAAAAGGTATCGATGAGCTTAAAAGCTTGCGGCAGCTCGTCAACGTTACCGGCCCCCCACTCATAGCCAGCAAAATGAAATATATCTTTCTTAAAATTTAAGTGAAGGATCGAGGAGAGTGTGTAGCAGGAATGATAGGGAAGCGCCCGCTTCTGCTGGTCTGAAAGCTCGTTAAAGTTTTTATAACGCTGCCCGTGTTCATCAACAGGCATGCGTACGGCATCCTCATAGTTTGAATTATCGGGGACAACCACATGCGTTTGGTCAAGGATATAGACCCCGTTAGCATCAAACATTCCTTGGCTTCGGAACCAGCGCTGCAAATCAGTGGCAAACCACTGACGCATCTGGAGCGGATCGGTGTCCTTAAAAAACTTCCGAACTGCATCCTGGTGCACTGGAGTCACACGTTCTTTTTCGTTTTTATGATTGAAGCCAAGCGGAGCCAGTACATTGAACCCCATTCGATTAAGTATGGGGCCCGCATAAAGAAGTGCGTCCAGTGCCTTGTATGAAACCTCCCCCATGGCGCGCAATAACAGCTGACAGCTAATCTGAAACCATACCGGAATTTCGTTCTTAACTCGTGGATTCGGATAGCTCTTATCGGCATACTCAAGGAACTTAGTCTGTAAGATGTAAGCGAAGAACTCATCAGCAAGATGCCACCTCGATACAGTTACCAGATCACATTCGCCGCGATTGAGAGCCGCTATCACCTTGGCTTTTGATTCCTCGTAAACTCGAGGAAATGTAAAGCCTCCTTGACCTACTCCTCCTTCTTGTCCCATATCGTTCGTGCCTCGATAATCTTGTCATACTCCTCTAACAGCTCCGAATGTAGTGCAAGGATCTTGCGGCGGTTATTCCTCTGGTACTGGTAGTGTTGAGCCATTTCGAAGAAGCGTGCTTCAGATGCCTTGAGGGTCATGTTCCTTTGCTTCCCGTCCTTCCTTATTTGAACCGCAAGATAGGGTCCATGGCGGTCGTCGCCACCATTGCGGCACTTGCAGTTCTCTTTCCCGCAGGTCTTTAAAGTTTTCACCGGCGTGCCTGCCAGTAGCGGGTCGTCAAATGCGGCTTTGAGAAACAGGCGCTTTAATTCCTCGTTCTTGCGGTGCACTTCCTGGCGGTACCGGGACAGCCATGATTTGTCTGGTTTTTTCATCTTGCCTACGTTGTATATATATACTACGCAAGACACAAGTAGAAAAAATCTCCTTCGGGGCAAAAAGGCGACTTTTTCGGAATTTTTGTTTTTATCCGGTGCTTTCTTTAAGAAGGTCAGGTACTTCTATGGGCGTTTTTTACTGTCTGAATCACAGTTTGTACTGATCCCAATAATCCCCAATGCTCTGCTCAATCACCCTGTGCGCCATCTTCCTGCCGTATACCTGCGCT
>JBIKKR010000060.1:0-16644 GCA_044360225.1 Bdellovibrionota bacterium
TGTCCCCTATCTTGGTTGCATCTCGTCAGGGTTGGGTACTCAAAAGTTAATCGGATACTTAGGCTTAAAGATCTCTTTTTTAGCAGCTCGACTTCGAATGAAGATCAGGACCACAAGAAACAATCCAGCAAAAGCCCCGGCAACCCCGCTAAGACCAGCCGCTGTCCAAGAATACCCCCCCTTAGCCGGATCAAATCGAAAACAGTACTGCAAAAGATTATCGATGGCCGAACCGATCAGACCTTCTGATGCCTCACCAAGTGCTAGCCGCACATCCCAAGGTGAAAACAGAACCCCGGTAAAAAACTGAGATATCTTCCCCTCGGGCGTTAGAATCATAATCGCCGAGGAATGAGCAAAATCCTCTCCGTCTCGCATATATTTAAAATCGAGATCGTTCATCAAACCAGCAACCTCAGACTCATCGCCCACCAAAAACTGTATCGCATCAGATCTAGCGGCCTGGTCAGGTATTAACCTGGCGTTGAATTTCTCCAGCCCCTTTTTGGCATCCACAGGCTTTTCAGATGGGTCAAAGCTCACTACCAGAACCGAGAAATCAGCGGACAATAGAAGTGGAATCTCGTTTAAGAGATCATAGACCCCACTTAATAAAAGCCCGCACAGGCGTGGACACTTAAAGTACACCGGAGCGATGATGATCGGCTTTCCAGGCGGAGCAAAATCACTCAAGGAGCGCGTTTCTCCCTTGGAATTAGTGAATTCCCGCGAGAGATCAACTTGCTTTCCAAGTTCGGTAAAGATCCCAACGTTCTGTGATAGCACCTCCCCTGGCTGCTCGAGGGCCAACGCACCACTCGGAAAAAACGCGGCAATAGCCATCAAAAGAACTGCTGTGTACAGCCACTTTTCGAATCTAAACCCGCGCACTTGACCCGCTCCAAAAAGGAGCGGGAAGACCCCGCTCCTTAACCCCTATCCCTGCTGCTCAACTAATCCATATATTCCCCACTGAGCACCTTGTGAGCTCAGCTCTTCACATGTTACCCCGGCCCTGCCGCACGGAGCGATTGCATCAGCTATACTCGTTCCGTATTTAAGTCTATGCTGCTCGTTTGTCAGGCCAGGCTCAGTAGCGCCAAGCACTCTCGGAATAAGATCTGAGCTCACTGGCACTACGAAATCAGGATCTTGCTGAAGGTAGTAAACCCGGTAATCAGGAGCCCTAACTCCGTTTAGACTCCATCCGTTAATGAAGACCCTATCACGAGTCAGGACATTCGAATAGACTCCATACGGCAGTATGCTAAAGTCCATCAGAACGCTCAGCGGACGTTGAGGAAAGCCTAAGATCTGTTTCATGCCACCCGGTGAAAACAGAGCGACATCAGATATTCTGGCAACTCTAGCAGTTTTATCCGTTGCTAAATTAATTTTAAAGTTGACGTAATTTTCCCACCGTCCTCCGATTATCGTAGTCAAGTTCTCTGGGTCGCCTATAGCCCCAAATTGGTCTGAGTTCCTCGCAAAGTCTACTCCTATATGGAAATTCGAAATGTACGTTCCGGCGTAAACGCCGTCAGCATCAGCCGCTCCCTCGGAGTTGGCGATCACGGCATTAGCGTTCTCGGATGTAATTTTGATATTAGCCGACTCGTAGTGAGGGTTAGACAAATTGAATGCGGTCGTGTAACGCGAACCTCCCGAGTAGTCATTACCGACCTTCGGATCGTTGACCATCACAAAATCCCTGTATTCCGAGTTAGAGGTATGGTAGGCGTGAACACCTTCTTGAACATTAGCCATTATAAAGCGGTCAAATACCGTTGGAATCTCAGCATAGCCGCGACGACTTACAGTAGCTCGTGGCCAAGCCTCATAGAAAGCCAGCAACGATCCAACGATAATATTATCACTCTTCTGACCTACAGGAACGGCTGCTGTTCTATTATTAGAATCGTTCCTCTTGGCACCCCAGTTTATCCATGCATTAGCATCATCGAGAGCAGCCCCACGAAATTTGGGTGTCCTAATAGATCCGTCATAGTATTCATTTAACTCGTAACCGACTGCGTAGTGCCCATAGATCCTATTATCCTTCACAGTACCTGAGGGGCTGTCCCAGATCGCAATAGAACCATGGAATGACAACTTTCCGGTATCCGAATCTCGTGTCCTGCCACCACGTGTAATCAGCGTTTCAGGAAGTGTGTCGTAGCCAGGCGCAGTTGCAACGAACCAATTCTTTGTCGTTTCGGTTTCAGCTTCATCGCCATCTTCAAATGCTAGGGCAGTTCCTGGATTCCTGTGGAATACATTGTGTGCAATACTTCCAAAGGAGGTGTTATGAACTGCGAGTGCCCATCTCAACGAACCCTCGAAGGTGTCTCCTACCAACTTAAATTGATAGCCCGTATTTGTTGGGTTGTTTGGGCCACGAAGATGATGGAGGTGTAGTGCATAACGTCCAGCTGGATTAAATCCGTAATTGCGAACTCGCCCCATTTTATCACATTCAGTGTTATCAAGTTCTCCGTCTATGCTTCTCCCCAGATCTTGGAACGTTGCATATTGAATATTCACTCTGGCCTGGTCAGTGAACATAGTATGCGCACGGGTCGTTGCTGAGGGAGATTCTGAACGAATAATCACGCTGCGAGTAACGTTAATCACTTCAATTTGCTTATCAATAGCGAGCGCTCCAGAGATATTAGGAAGCTTAAATCCCGGATGATCATACGATAAAGGTTGGTCTAAAGTTATTGTAGGTCCATTAATCGCGATTATTTTTCTATACTCTGTCTGAGACGCATATTCTAAATTTCTCATCTTTGCGAGCTGTCGAGTATCCGCGAGTACAATCGTATCACCAACGCGCCAGCCACTCTGCTCTGGCAGGTCTTTCAGAGTTATTGATCTATCTTGCGCTTTTGGGGCAGTCACTGGAGCGATTCCCGGCAAATTCACCCGTTTGCCGAATATCTCCACATCCCCCATTGCAATAAGGCCAATTCCAAGTTGGTACGGGTCTGTCTCTCTATTGAGAGGATAGCTGGCGAAAACAATCTCAGATTTATAAGCATCTCCGATAGGCTCTTGCTCCGTGCCAACGGTTAATCGCCCAGTTGGAGGAACGATCAAGTCGCCCACCAATACTCTCGTGTTTCGATCTGTGGCGAATTGCAGAGCGCCATACACTATGATTGCTCTGATTTTCCTATCACTCAAGACGTCATAGCGTAGGGTGACTCCATGATCTATCTCTAAAACTTCATCTTCGGCCAGGCTATTAATTATATTTGACATACTCGTGTTTTGTGAAATCACACGAGTAGAAGCAGGAAGCCTCGTCTGTTGACCGTGAACTGTTAGAACCCCATCTTCACAACCGCACGTATCATGATGCCCGATTAGCGTGTGAAGTTCCTCGCTGTCTACTCCCGAAAGCTTACAGACGCCCTCTGTAAAGTCGACTTTGGCTGATTTTTCAAGACGCTTGAGTGTAACTAAAAGGCCTTCTACAGCCTCCTTCCATCCTCTTGTTGGATCAGAAGGAGTTGGAGGTGGAGGCGCTACGGCAACAAGAACCGGCTTCAGTATAGCATTTAAAGCTTGGGCCGTCTGAGCAGCTTGAACTCTCGATGTATAAGTTGCTAAATCAGCCACCAACTTTTGAAAGGCCGCGACGTTATCGCGCGAGCGATTCAGAGTAGCTGCCGTCGCTAGCTCTTTATAGGTGGGCCAGACCGATGCCACCTGCGAAGCTATCGTGTTAATCGACGATTTAAGCGATTCTACATCGGCCCTCGTCGCAGCGGGGAGGTCAGTCCGCTCTGAAAGGAGGTTGATTTTTAGGATCGCATTGTTCAGGTCTGCGGTTAGTCGTTCAGTCAATTCATTTCCGTTTCGCAGATCCCTAAACAGACCCTTATTAAGTCTGGCGTCAGTTTCGGACCAAGTGCGAAGATTGTTTTGCGCCGATTTACTTTGATTTGCGGCCCATGCCAACGCGGTATTCTTAGCGGCGAGAAATGAACTTTGAGCGTTGGCGCAGCAGACAAACCCGAAAACGAAGCCAAATATTGCTAGAGTGAGAAGTGTCCTCAGCTCACCCAAAAAGTGGCAAAATAAATTCAGATCCTTATCCGACTTATCGACACCTCTCTGAGTGAAATTCTGATGAGAGAAAAGGCAACTACGGAACTGCATACAACCTCCAAACATCTAACAACTAAACTTAAAAACCTAACTACCTACAAGTAGGAGTTTCTATGACGAGGCTCTCTACTACAATCATTTAGCTAACTCAGGAATTTAGCCTTGTATGCCGAATTAAATAATGCGCGGCTAAACAGAGAGCGGCCGCACCCTTTGCCCCTATAGTACGGTTATGCGCCTCCGGGACCCAACCATGCAGTAAAGATGCCGTTTGCTAAGTTACCGAAAGCACATTGGGTCTGTTTTTAAACGTGCTTAGAAGTCCGCAATTAAATGTATGGCTATGCAAAAATGTAATGAGACCGAGGTGGAGTTGAGCCATGATATCATAAGCGATGAGCCGCCGTTTATCGAGCTGGGAGAGCGTTCTTAATTGGGCTCTTGCTGAAGTCCAAAGGCACCTATTTAGATTTATCAGCTTACACAAAGCTTCACGCCCCCTGTCCGAACCAGCACGTTATAGTCACCTATAGTAGCCAAGGCGAGTATGTAGACCCGTTTGCTCCGAATGGGGGTGGTCCGGCATCCGAATCTTTAGGGGAGTAGTGTAGTTCATAGCGAACGCTTGGGTGCTCGTTGAGGTATGCCGGTAGCCCGTGTCAAACACAATTCAGATGCACGCGGCGAGGCTTTCCATCCCTTTGAACCTGGTTATGTCATCGCGGGTCGATATCGAATCATTCGATCCTTAGGGCGCGGTGGAATGGGAACGGTATACCTCGCTGAGGATCTGGTACTTGGAGAGAGTGGGGTAGCTATCAAAGTCCTCCATAGAGGTGGTCCAGAGGACCACGCGGCGACCAATCGTTTCCTGAGAGAGGTTCGGTTAACCCACAAGATTCAACACGAGAATGTCGTTCGAACGTTTGACTTCGGTCAGGATGGGGATTCCATTTTTTATACCATGGAGTATCTCTCAGGTCAGTCGCTGCAGGTGGCTATCGGCGAGGGAGGGCTACCCTATCGTACCGTGATCGACATGGCAGGGCAGCTGATGCGCGGATTGGCAGCGGTGCATGCAGTGGGTGTGGTGCATCGAGATCTTAAACCTGCAAATATCATAGTCAGTGCTGACGGTACGCTTAAAATCACTGATTTCGGGATTGCACGATCAAGCTCAGCGCCCGCTACGATGTTTGCTTCCGATGTTTTTGGCACGTTGCGATATGTTCCTCCGGAGGTACTGCGTGGTGAGGCGACGTCACATGCGGTCGACTTTTATGCGCTTGGTGTAGTTCTCTTTGAGTTGTTGACAGGCACCGCGCCGTTTCGGGAGGCTAATCCAGCGCAGCTGATTGTCTCCAAGATTGAGGAGCCAGCTACACCAGTGCGCACCCTTCGCAAGGATGCTCCAGGATGGCTACTTGAAGGAGTTGATGGCCTGCTGGAGCGTGATCCAGATCTCCGTATGCAGGCGGTGTGTTCGTTCGCCAGCGCACTCGATGCGTACGCTCCCTACAGGCCGAGTCAATCTGGGAGGCTCCTGTCAGCAACCGTAACTGGCGAGGTAAAGATTCACGCGCTACCGGCTCGCGGAAGATCGCTGAGCTCTCATCTGCCGCTGTTGGTAGCAAACGCTCTTTGGTTGCTGCTCTGTGCGTTCTTTGCCTTGCCGATTGCTCAAACTGAAACGTTTGTGGCCATCGAGGCTAATCATGCTGATACGCTCTTTCACCTTCGAGGACCGGTTGCACCACATCCAGGGATCGTAGTGGTGTCTATGGATGAGCAGAGCTACATGCAGCTCGGTGTACCACTGACTGCTCCCTGGCCGCGCTCGTTGCATGCCAAGCTCCTCACGACACTTGCTGAGGCAGGGGCTAAGCGGGTGGTCTTTGATGTGATCTTTGCGGAAGCTAGTCATGATAACGAGGATGATCGCGCGTTCGCAGAAGCAATGAAGAAGGTGCCTACAGTTCTCGGGGCGGCTCTTGGGGTGTCGCATCGAGCAACGATTAACGGTGCGTTTCTACTAGAGGAGCTGCTTCAGCCAGCGGAGGTCTTCGAGACAGAGAGTGTCGGCGTTGGTGTTGTAGGGTTGCCGATGCAGCTCGGGCGAGTGCGGGAATTTCCAAGAGCCGTATCTGAGGTGTTTCCCTCAGTGAGCACCCTGTCAGAGATGGCCGTAGCACTTGATCGATCAGACACAACTGCAGTTCCCTCCGGTGCGCTGTTGAATTTCTATGGACCGGGGCGCTCAATCCCGACGATTCCGTACGAGCTTGTTGTCTCTGAATCACCTGACCCTCTACTGAGATCACTATTTGAGGGGAAGATAGTATTCGTCGGTCTAGGTTTGCGGAGCAGTACTGGAGCCTCTCAACGAGATGCGTTCATTACGCCGTATGATCATCAGACCTTCGGAGCAGAGATACATGCAACGGCAGCGTCCAACCTTCTTCAGCAGAATTGGCTTAAGCAACCATCTGCGCTGAGTAGTGGAGCGATTACACTCGGGTGTGCTGTGCTTCTATCGCTGATTATCTGCACATTAAGTGGTAGAGATTTGATTGCTGCGTTAGGTGGAGCCTTGGCTTTTATTGCTGCGCTCCAATTCTTTGTATTCCTCGTTGGATGGATGATCCCAGTGGTTACCGGAAGTGTGTGGGGGGTATGTAGTGGATTGATCCTCAGAACCCTACGTGCACAGCCTTCGCGGCATTTCCGTAGGAGCGGGCCATGAAAGGGCGTGTGAAGCGGGCGCTGCTGTGTCTTATAGTGCTTGGAAGCGTAACGGCTCAAGCAGAGCCAATGAGTAGGTTACGCTTCGATGTGTCGATGGAAGGTCCTGATGGCAATGGCAGATTCGGAGCGGAAGTCGCCTGCAGTAGACCAATTGTCGGTGTAGGTAGGGGCTCGATTGTCGCTATCGCGGCCCCGAATGCAGCTGGTGGCCAGGGACGCGTGTATCTCTTTGGTCCGGGTCAGCCAGCAGTTCCCATCCAGGTTTTGAGTCACGCCACGGATCAAATGATGGGAAGATTTGGGGCAGCGATTCAGTTTGTTGATGACCTAAACGGTGATTTGATTGATGATCTCATCATCGGAGCTCCGGGGTTGCCTACTCATAGCGAGGGCGGGGTCTCTCTCTTTACGAGCGCTATCTCTGAGGCTGGCCTACGGTATGTGCCGTGCGGAATGGCTCAGGGGCCACAGGGGTTTGGTGAGAAGCTACAGGCTTTGCGTGCTGCTGGAGGTAGTAGCTTCGCACATGTGGTCATAGCCAATCCGCGCTTGGCTCGGATCGATGGGTTCGCAGTTTCTGCGCAATCGAGTGGCTCGTGCCAGTTTGTACCTACGGGTGATTTTTCAGAGACTTTTGGTGACTCGTCAGAGTGGGGATCGTCAATGACTCAGGTCGCAGCTAATTTTAGCTCGACAGTAACCTTGGCGAGGATCTTCGTATCGGCACCGCGGGAAGGAGAGTTCGGAAGGGTCTATGAGCGCTCTGCCGGCGAATCTCAAGTGCAGGCGTTAGGCAGCCTTCACGGTGGGGGAATCGATCACGTCGGCATGGTTGTGTCCGGCCAACCCAACAGTTTTACGTATGTTATCGGGTCCCCGCGATCGTATGGTGGTCGCGGGTCCGTGGCAGTGTACGTTCTCGGTGCGGCGAGTAGTGAGCCTCTCTGTGTTGTGAATAACGCGCAAGACGAGTACTCAGGGCAATTTGGTTCTCGTGTACGACATCTTGGGAGTAGTTTTCTTGCGATGTTTTCGTCCACACAGGAGGTTCTGGCTCTGCGTCGTGCTGAAATCGTAACCGGAGGTGCCCTTGGCTTCGCTGGAGTTAGTGAGAATGGATGCTCCGGGCTTTTGCCAGTGAACAACTGTCTCAACGACCCGCAACAGGAGCAGGGGTTGGCCTTGGCAGGAGGGGGTGATTGCCAAGGATTTCGAAATGGAAAGATGCAGCGGCTCCTGGTCTCGGGTTCGCCCGGGTGGTCAGGAGAGCGTGGGCGAGTGGACATCGCATTCGAGGAGGGAATTCTTGATGTGCCGTATGGTTGCGCCACTATCGCTGGCCTAACCCCGAGTCCAGCCACGGGAACGTATCGTGAAGTTACAACGAACTCGACAGCATCAATGTATAGTGCGACTCCGACTGCTATGGCTACTGCGATAACGGTCGAGTCCATCGTGAATTCTCCGGAATCCACGCCTAGTTATTCACCAACTCCGACCCCTGACCAGCCAGGGTCAGACGATTCGGAAGGAGGGATACCGCAGCCAAGTGGAGGCAGGCAGCCAATTGTCGTGTCCCCGGGATCGGGAAGACTGCCAGCGCCCAATGTAGTTGTCAGGCCAGGCGAGGTTGAGATCGAGATGCCGGAGGTGCGGCCACAGCTATCGCTACAACAGCAGTCCGTAATGATTCGCCAGCTGCAGAAACTCCGTGGCATATCAAAGAATAGGGCAAAGCAGTTACTGAATGACCCATCAAACATCATAGTTACCTACGTGATACGGTACTGGGAAGTTTCGTCGCCACCACGATTTTCCATAATTCAGAGCGCCCATGCGGATGATTCCCCTGGGAAAGGCCGAAAAGTGAAGCAACTGAGAACGCGGCTCAATAGAATTACCTTGAGAAATCTCCGACCTGGTGCTGCATTTGGACTCTCATACTCGGTTGAGCTATCGACTAAGAGACCAAGGAGTAGGCTGGGCGTGACGCAATCAAGTCTAACCGTTAACTTTCGCGTGGATTAGCGCCTTTCCTGAACGAGGTTGCAGCTGCTCTACTGAGTTTCTTTCGTCTGACATCTTGTTGGTAGAGAATTGCCAGGGCGTCGCGATTCTCGTCCAGTGTAAAGGCCATAAATGCGGGGGAATAGCTGTTTGTATTGAGTTTCGCAGCACAGGCCCGCGCATGTGTATCCTGATCAAAACTTCCAGCTGTTTCGAGCGGATAGCGGGAGAACTGCAACGACCCTGATATCACTCGATGTCTCGCGTTCCAATTACTGGATTGTCTTCAAAGATCTTATCTTTGGGCATATAATCTGGATTTTGGGTCTTAGCAGGGCCATCAGGGAGCAGCACTTTGGGTGCTGTGCTGAGTGTTGATGGTGTTGGTTCTGGTGGCGGAGGAGGGTATACCCCCCCTGTGACGGCCGGGGGAGGAGTAGGGGTAGGTTCCGGGGTGTAGGCCGACGCATTTTTTGCTGATTCGTCCTCGAGGAGGTCCTTTAATGGATCGGTATAGACTTTCTGTTCCTTGTTTTTTAGGAAGTCAGTCGCTGTTTGGAACCTGAGTTTGAGAGTGATGCGTCGATTTGAGGGATCGAGGGGGGTTGCGGGTTTGCGGAGTTCGCTTGATGACTTCCCAGTTACGCTGACGATCCGTTCGCTTGGATAGCCCATACTTTGTAGGAGCCTTCGTGCAGTGTTAGCGCGATCCGCAGAAAGCTCCCAGTTGGTATAGCCTCCGGTGTGTGAGGGGAAGGGTTGTGCATCGGTGTGTCCGTATATCTCCAGGTAATTGGGGTACTTTTTAATAATGTCGGCTACAGCTTTAAAGGCTTGCTCGGCATCTGGGCGAATTCGCGAGCTACCGCTGTCAAACATCGAAAACTTATCGGTGTCCATAATATCAATGCTCAGACCATCAGGATCTGCGCGGGTTTCTATTGAGCCCGGTAAACGTGCTGAAGGTGGTAATGATTTAAATAGTCGCTCGATCTCACCCTTCATCTGCTCGGCGATAATCCTCAGTCGCACCTCTTTGCGGGACTCTTCTGTCGTTTTCTTATCCGAGTTTAGTCCGGTAACTTCTGTTGGTCCTCGGTTCTTAACTGGTTCAAGACGTCCCTCCTGCTCATAGAGCTTGTCGAGATTCTTATCCTTCTCACCGAATGTCATCTCGTCTTCGATTACTTTGGTGATCTTACGAGGATCCTTAGTTTTGAGAGGACGTAAGGCGTCATTTAGTATTCCCTCACCACCGAGTAAAATCGGCTGGCCGGATCCTTCTTGAAAGATCGATGGTTTGCGGAAGAATGAGGCGATAGCTTGACGCGTAGTGATAGAGGCTGTGTTGATGAGCCACATGCAGAGAAAGAAGCACATCATAGCGGTTGTAAAGTCGGCGTAGGCGATCTTCCATGCACCACCGTGATGACCGCCATGGCCGCCCTTCTTGACGATGATCGTTGGTTTGTTGTCGTCTTTACCCTCGGCCATACTCGTGCGTCGAAATGGGCGCTACTTCTTTTTAGCCTCTTTAAGAATCGCTTCTAGTTCCTCTGATGTCGGCCTAAATGCGCTCGGGATCGTCTTGCGTGCGAATTCAAGAGCAACCCCCGGAGGTGCTCCGCCAGCAAATGATACCAGACCTGCCTTTACACATTTTAAAATGCCGGTCACTTCTCTAACGTTATGCTCCATCTTCGTTCCGACAGGACCGATCAGTCCGTATGAAAGAAAGATTCCTAGCATCGTTCCTACGAGAGCGGCGGCTACGTGGTGACCAATCTCGGTGGGTGGGCCATCGAGATATTGCATGGTGATGATAATTCCGAGAACCGCAGCCACGATTCCCATCGCCGGAAAAGAGTCAGCCATCGTTTTCACTGCGGTAGGAGCGAGAAGTCCCTCTTCATGGTGCGTTTCAATCTCCGAGTCTAGTAATCGATCCAGCTCAAAAGCATTGACTACTCCATCAACGAAGAGTCGTAACGCGCCGCACAATGTTTCCATCAGATGGTGATTGTGAGCTGCCAGCGGATAGCGATTGAAGCGAGCGCTTTGATGAGGATTTGAGATGTCTCCTTCAATGCCGAGGACCCCTTCTCGGCGCATGGTGTCGAAGACGCACGCCATAAGTCCCAAGATATCTTTGTAGAGGGCTTTATTGACGCCGCTACCTTTGATCGCACCTATGATGCCGGGCACGATTGCTTTGAGCACTACCCCGGGAGATGAAATCAAAATCGTAAATCCGATACCACCGGCGATAACGAGGAACTCGTATGGCTGGAACAGAACTTCCACGGGACCGCCAGGTCCGATGAATCCAATAAGTACGCTTCCTAGTACTCCAATAACCCCGAGAATAACTCCCATGGGAAGAGCCCTCCTGTTAACTCATAGTGGATATTCGGGAGATAGCTGAGCCATCTTTACCGAATTGTATCAAACTAAGTTTTACGCCGATTGCGCCCCTACATCTCACTTTGTGCGAACTGCTGTCCTAGTAAACTCGCTGGTAGCGCTCAGAGTGATTGATCGCCCGAGCCGGATTTTGTCTGCGAGGTCCCTAGGCCATCGGGCTGTAGGTTTTCGGTTCTCTGGGAGGTCTCTCGAATGGTGTAGCGCACAAGCTCCCCTGTAGCCAGGGTTGCCTGCACTATTACGCCGTCCGGGTACTGACTACCTGCTCGCGAGAAGCGGTAGTGGTCACGCCCCTCATTTCCGTTACCTGAGTATCTACCGGTTTCGATCACCTCACCGTTTGGACCAATGAGTGAGAGCCCCTTTACCAGCCCTGCCAGTCTCGGTGGGAGAAGCACTACGAGCTTCTTATCACTCTCCGATACCGGCTTGAATAAAAAGCCAGCGCTACCTGGGTCAGCTCCGTTGACTCCAGAACCCGCAGTGGCGCTCGAGTTGCTTGGCGTATCTAGCGATCGTGTGGGGGCCTTATCTGTGCCAGCATCGAATTTGTCGATGAGGGCTCCGCTGAGGAGCAACGCCTGTTCCATCTCGGCAACTGCCATGGTTGGGTCGTTTGGACCTCCGCGGTTGTCGTAGAGCGCATCTTTATTTTGGTCGAGCTGTGCTCCAGCAAAGGCTTGGGAGAAGATGGAGTCCGCTTCTTCCTTGGAGATCTTCTGTGCATCTCTAAACTCTTTGAGAGCCTCCTTCGTGGCGTCCTCCATCGGTACAAATCCGTCTGGTTTCTGCAGCCGCTTTTTGGCGGACTCGAAGATCGTCTTGAATTCAGAGAGCGCAGATTCTCCCTTGGTCTTTTTGATCCGTTCTTGGACGAGAGCGGAAAAAAGTTCCTCTTCGCTGACTTTATTTGTCTTGTCAGGGGAAAGGAGTGCCTTCAGGGTTGTATTGAAATCCCCCTGAGCGCTCCCTGTATCAGCCATAGCCTTTACTCGGCCAGTGGTCGATACGTTAGATAGTATCTTATTGATGCCTTGGACCGCTTCCATTGCGCCTCCGCTTCATGTGTTACTTAACGATTCCATCCAGTTGGAAAAGTTACCGAGATGGGGCAACTACTGCACCTCCCATTAGGTACTTCACCGATGGAGCAGGATTTGTGCCAGGGTTATAGCTTCTGTCGTCTGAAATCCTGTCCGAATTTGGCAGATCATGTAGGGACGAAAGGAGCTACTGGTAGCGCGCAGATGCCACCGAGCAACAAAACCCGGACGAGCCAAGCAAGGCATCGCCGATTAGGCGATGTCGAGAAAGCGCTATTTCAGATCGACCCATAGAAATAAACCCAGCCTCATTCATTTTTGAAACATGAATGAGAATAGCTGGGCGAGCGCAATCCTGGCGGAGCCAAGTAGCGCGGTAGAAGACAACAAACTCCTAAGTGCCGAGTGTATGAAAGTTAAGGGTCATGAAAGACTTTAGCTCTGAACGATACTGTTTGATGTTCGCAAAAAACGTGAGAATCGCTCCCTTGAAATCAGCAAACCGCTCATAGTACCGATTGTATAAGACAATTTTTTAAAGGAATCGCCACAAGCGTTCAATGAGGTTTTAGATTGGGAGAGTAAGGGGGTAGAAATATGACCTGTACCTTGGACGTCAGATTGCGCTCTCCCTGCTATTGCGAGTGATTTTTCAAAAAGCACTCGCGCAGGGTTTAGTCTGAGGGCCTGAATTTTTAGTGCCGGATGAAGTTCCATCTGTTAGCTGTGTCCCCTCTCTTGGTTCCGGCTCGTCCGGGTTAGTGCTGGAGCAGCGATAGCCCCGTCATCTCAACGGGTTTTGGTAGCTGCATCAGCTCAAGGACCGTGGGTGCCACATCACACAGAGCACCATCAGGACGCAGCGTCACAGTCTTGGGAGCGTCCACTAGTATAACCGGAACTGGATACGTCGTGTGTGCGGTATGGGGGGTGCCGTCGACGTAGTTAATCATCTGCTCAGCATTGCCGTGGTCGGCGATAATGAGAGCCTGGCCGCGGACCTCACGGAGGGTGCGCACTATCTCGCCGAGACAGTGGTCAACTGTCTCAACAGCTTTGATACCCGCCTCTACTATCCCGGTGTGACCGACCATGTCGCAGTTGGCAAAGTTCACCACAACCAGCCCATATTTACCAGAACGCAAGCCCTGGACGACGAGCTCAGTAACTCCCTGAGCGCTCATCTCAGGCTTGAGGTCGTACGTTTTAACATCACGAGGAGAAGGCACAAGCTGGCGATCTTCACCCTCATACGCTTGTTCAATACCCCCGTTGAGGAAGTACGTAACGTGTGGGTACTTCTCTGTCTCCGCTACGCGAAGCTGCTTGATGCCACTACGAGCAACTACCTCACCGAGGTGGTTCTTAATGTCAACTTGCTCAAAGAGAAACGGCATCTGCAGTGAGTGATCGTACTGGGTAAAACACAGCACGCGCTCAGGCGCTGGGAGTGGAATCGCGCGCTCAAATTCGGTAAATGTTGGCGAGCAGAGTGCAGATACGATCTCGCGCATGCGATCTTCACGAAAGTTAAAGAATACATAGGCATCATCAGCTGACGCCGGATAGCAACCTAAAACTGCCGGCTCAAGGAATTCATCGGTGACACCCTTACGGTAGCTCTCCTGCACGTATGAATCAGCAGAGGTGATGGAAGTGCCAGTCCCGGCAGCAATCGCCCCGTATGCCGCTTGAACCCGCTCCCACCGTTTGTCGCGATCCATTGCGTAGAAGCGACCGCATACCGATCGTATGGAGCAACGAGGCACCCTCTGAATTAGCTGCTCTAGATCTCTTAGATCGGAAAGGAATGCAGTGGGGGCGACATCTCGACCATCGCTGATCAGGTGCAACGCTATCTGCGCCTCTGGGAGATCGTTTGCGAGCAGAGGTAGGAGAAGTTTGAGATGGTCGCTGTGAGAGTGAACTCCACCGCTACTGAAGAGTCCTACAATGTGTACGGTACGCCTGCCGGTGCTGGCTGCCAGAAAACTCTTGTACGTCGACGACTCGCGCATAAACGATCCCGCCAGGGCACGAGATATCCTCAGGAGCCACTGCTCAACTTCGCGTCCAGCGCCGATGTTTAGATGACCAACTTCAGAATTGCCCATCTGACCGGCCGGGAGGCCCACTCGTTCGCCGAAGGTTGTAAGCGTGGCATGAGGGTAGTTCTTGAAAAGCTGGTCGATGACAGGCTTCTTTGCGAGAGCTACAGCATTACCACAAGGATTTGGGTTTAGTCCAAAGCCATCGAGAATACACAGTAAAGTAAGGGGTGTCATAAGTACCTCAGTAAGGAGGGGCCAAGTCGTTATGTTTACGGCGTGGAAAGCGTCGGAGAAGGTTCGGAACGGCTGACAACTGCCAGGTTGCCACTGCTAGGAGTCGACCGTGAAGCTTCGCCCGGCGCAGCGAGTAGTTGCCACAAAGGACCGGTCGTGTTTACGTTTCCCGTTTGTGCGAGGCAGTAGCCTTTTTGGATGGTCAAACGTCTCTCGAATTCTTCGGCTTGGGCACCGACTTCTTTACGTGCTAATGTGGAGAAACCTTCAATTGCACGCTCCGCGTCCTGAAAGTGGTTTGTCGCTAGCAGGGTTTCGATCAGAAGCAGCTCGGCTTCGAGCCTAGCTTTACCAGTGATATCCTTGGTGGCGCTGCGAGCTGCCGCGATAGCCCGGTCGCTTCGTTGTCGCTGGTCGACATGGACCGCCTTCAACCAAAGGTCAACGATGCAGCGCCACTTGGCGATGTCGCCGTGGGCGGCGCGAGCAGCCTTTACCAAATACTCCGCACACAGTTCGGTATTTCCCCTGGAACGGGCAAGGTCAGCGAGACTTTCAAGAGCTGGAGCATAGTCAGGATGGCGTTTGGTGAGGGTGATAAGGTCGTTTTGTTTAGTCTCTTCGCCAGCAGCACTCGACATAATCCGTTTGTGGTTGAGTCGAGCCTGGATTGCACGGCTCTGCGCAGATTCATGGCCGAGGCGCTCTAGCTCTTGCTGGTACGAGATGGCCTCTTCGAAGTTCGCTAGCGCCTCTGATGTATCTCGAGCGAGCTCAAGAGCGCGGCGAGATGGCCCCTGGGAGAGGATCATAGCCACGTTGTCTCGTGCTGCGGTGTTGTTACCTAATAGCTGGTTCAAGTGGGCTGCACGAAAGAGGACTTCAGTGTTAGAGAGGGTGCTCGCACGGGTTGCATCAAGCACCCGAAGCGATTCTCTCAGATCCCCAAGCTGCTCCACGCAGCGGGAGAGCTCAACCCGAGCTACCACGTTATCAGAGTCGCGATTAATGACCTCTTCCCAGAGTCGGCGCGCAGCACTCCAATCACCGGCTGCCATGAGTCCTCGGGCATTCTCCTGGATTTTGAGAAAACTCTGTCGACCACGCTCAAACGAGAGGAGTCTTCGCTCTCTGAAGTAGCTCTTGAGCCCGAAAAAAAGCGCAACGATTGAGGCGGCGATGCATCCTGCTGCGAAGACGCCGATGTAGATGACCCCTGCATACGTGGTGAGCGCTAGGCTTGGTCCCAATCGCAGAGTAGCGGAATCCGAATTCGTAAGTGTTATGTAGAGGGCGGAGGCGACGATAATCGCGAGCAGGAGGAACCGGTTGAATTGTTTCAGCATATACAGACACGCCATTGCACTGTTTGTGTTTCTCTAAAAGCCAGCATATCGCTACGGACTTTTGGAGAATGCTTCAAACAATACAGATCTAAACGTTCGAAGCTACAGGCTCTTCCGCAGTTGAGTTCGCTGGTTGTCTGTGAATCGACCCAGCCCGTCGGACTATAACAGGCGAATTAATGAGCAGGGTCGTTGTGTCCGCAAGGCGGTGATACTTTATGTCAAAGCCTTCCTTGTCGATGACGAAGTATTTCTCGATGACTTTGACCATCTCCTCTCGGAAGCCAGCCATCTCATCGTTGGTTAAACCCGTCCTGTCTTGAACGAGCACGAAATGTAGTCTGCTCTTAGCAACATCTTTGCTTTCGTTGTTCTCTCCGAAGAGCATTTTTTTGAGCGCGCTTAACACTATTTTAACTCCCGTCTCAACTTTTTACTCACTACCGGTTGACTTTACCTAGAATCCGACCATCCGTACATACAAAAAGAACTACTGCCCGACTCCCAGTCGACGCGTAAGCCGATTCCATATCGAGCCCCCATCAAAGCTCGGTATGGCTATCTGCTCACCACACACTCGTCCAGCGATACGATTAAATGCCTGGCCTGCCTTTGATTTAGGATTGTACGTTACCGGCTCACCGCAGTTCGCTGCTACGATTATCTGCTCATCCC
>JBIKKR010000190.1:0-4733 GCA_044360225.1 Bdellovibrionota bacterium
TCTAGGTGCAAACGCAGGTCAAATGATTGAGCCACGGCAGCATTCACGGTAGTTGGATGAGTAAGGTCATAGTGTGGTACGATACGGTCTATGGATGAGGTAGATCCGCGATTTCGTGGAACGTATCAACTTTTGGGCCCGGAACACTTTGCGCGTGTGAGCGCAGCCTCGGTGTGCGTGGTTGGCCTTGGTGGCGTTGGCTCGTGGAGTGTTGAGGCGCTCGTGCGAAGTGGGGTCGGGCAAGTTACACTTGTCGATCTCGATGAGGTCTGTGTAACCAACATAAATCGACAGGTTCACGCTCTGACTAACACGGTAGGCAGGCCCAAGGCAGCAGTGCTTGCTGAGCGAATTCGGGAGATCAATCCAGCATGTAAGGTTACGGTAGTTCCGAAGTTTTTTTCGAGTTCCACAGCCGATGAGATCCTCAGCACGCACTTCAACGTAGTGCTCGATACAATTGACCGGAACGAAAACAAGACAACCCTGATCGGAGAGTGTGTGCAACGTTCCATGCGGGTGATTACGGTGGGCTCAGGTGGTAATCGATTGGACGCGGCTCAAGTAGCCGTGACCGATCTGGCACGAACGATACACGACCCCCTCTTGCAGATCGTCCGCAAGCAGCTTCGGCAGAAGTATGACTTTCCAAAGGGCGAGCGGGCACGGTTCGGAGTGCCGTGTGTGTATGCTCCTCAACAGCGTGGACCACGAGAGCGCAACGATATCGGGGAATGTGTTAGCACAGCGCAAGGACGCAAGAGTTGCAACGATGGGCTCGGCAGTGCTGTGTATGTTACCGGGGCACTTGGCTTTATGGCAGCTGGCGAAGTTATTCGTACGCTCGGCGAGGAACAGACTAAGAGTGCGTGACACAATGCATCTCTGCTGCTGGCTGACTACACGTGTCTAACGTCTACAATGAACAAATCTCATATGCGCGGGAATGGGTGTTTTAATTAGTGTTTTGCAGCGTTCACCCGAGCATTGGTATTCTTCGGTAGTTTCGAGTGAACAGCTCAAGAATTGCGACGCCCTGAGAACCACACTTCCCCTGTTGACTAATAACTCGCTACAGGCGTACCATCCATAGAACATCGACCGGTGCCGAGCCGTAGCCTGCCGCTATACGACGACTAGACTCGACTTTAAGGCCTGATAAGTAATTATTAGCTCTCATTGTTTTGAACTAGGAGTAGTATGGAACATTCCTCTGCGAAGCAGTGCTCAAACGCACATCAAATCCCTCATGACGGCCTTCGTGGCCTATCTCAGAACTGGAAAACCGACTGTGTCGCAGGTTTGCTGGTCTCTCTTATCGCGCTGCCGTTATGTCTCGGCATAGCAATGGCGAGCGGTTTCCCTGCGTTCGGTGGCGTCGTTACAGCCATCGTTGGTGGGCTCATAGTCGGTCCACTGTCTGGGTCACGACTAACGATTAAGGGGCCGGCGGCTGGGCTGATTGCAATTGCTGTTGCCTCGGTCGAAGCGCTTGGTCGCGGCGATATGAGCGCAGGTTACCGATACACCCTGGCTGCCATTGCGGCTGCAAGTGTGATTCAATTGGTGTTTGCCGTGTTTAAGCTTGGAAGATATGCGGACTTTTTCCCTTCCTCTGTAGTACACGGAATGCTTGTAGCGATCGGCATAATCATCTTATCAAAACAGATTCATCCGCTGCTTGGGGTTAAGGCGATGTCGCGCGAGCCGATCCCACTATTGCTGGAAATTCCCCATTCACTTGTGGTCATGAACCCCGAAGTCGCGCTCGTGGGGGCGACAAGCGTGGCAATAGTTATATTCGCAACATCTCTGTTCGGACGGCTTGCGCGGTTTTTCCCCGGACCGCTCGCGGCAGTTATTGCGGGTATATGTTTCTGTTTGTACTTTGACTTTTCACATGCACATAAGTACACCTGGTACTCCCTCGACTACACGGTTGACCAACGATACTTAGTTAGCCTGCCGAGCTCCTTCTTCAGCGGGATAACCTTTCCTGATTTTAGCCAGCTGTTCTCGGCGCAGTCGCTTCAATACATTGCCCTGTTTGCATTGATAGGTTCTCTTGAGTCGCTGCTTACGTGCAAAGCAATCGACGGACTTGACCAATTCCATCGGAAGTCGAATATGGACCGCGACCTGCTGGCTGTTGGTTTTGGAAACCTGATCTGTGGCCTTATCGGCGGCCTGCCAATGATCGCCGAGGTGGTGCGATCCAGCGCAAATATCAGCTATGGAGCGCGGACCCGATGGGCAAACTTTTTTCACGGGGCCTGTTTGTTACTATTCGTCGTCCTCCTTGCACCTGTTATTCAACTTATTCCAAATGCTGCGCTCGCTGGGGTGTTGTGCGTTGTTGGGTATCGACTCGCATCTCCCAAAAGATTTCAGGAATGCAAGGAGATAGGTCGCGATCAGCTCATCGTGTTTGTTGTCACTATAGTTGCCACTCTTATAACCGATCTTTTGATCGGTGTTTTCGTCGGCATGATAGCTGAGTATGTTGTGAGTGCGGTTCTAGGAGCTCCAATCAAGTCTCTCGTAGTGTCTGTTCCGAGAGGTAGGACCGACTCGGATGGGCGATATAGGTTGGATCTACCCGAATCGTGCACCTTCGGTAACGTTATCGGTTTTAAGCGACGCATTTCTGAGGCGCATGGCAAGCCTATTACGTTAGATTTCTCGGGAGTGTTGTACGCCGACCACACTTTTATGCATGAGCTTCATGTGGCACAACGCGAACATGAGATAAGACTACTCTCTGTTGACCGGCTTATACCACTAAGCGCACATGAGGAAGCTTCTCGGCGGGCACATCCGCGTAGAGCCGTTCCTGTTGCAGTCTTAAGCTAGCGCCGGAGTTTGTATGAGTTCTTCTGTAATCCGTTCCGTTCTGGAGGAAATTACACATCTTTTACCCAGACAAGGGCCCATAGATGTGTTTATTCATCACAACACTCTACACGCATTTGAGCAGCTTCCTTTTGAGGAAGCAGTTGAACAGGCGGCGCGAATTTATGGTGCCGAATCTTTTTTACCCGAGCAAAAGTATCTCGAACACTACCGCACCGGTAGGATTAGCGAGAGGGATCTTGAGGCGGTACTTAGAGATGAAATCGCTGATGATCTGGCTTTTGAGGATCGCTCTTTTCGCGAAATCGTTAAACAGTTTCTTTTGGCTGCTCCTCCGGTCGAGGGTTTTCAAGAGGTCAAGTGGACGTTACGCGAGTCTCCAGAAGTGGTTCGACCGCAAGATATCGAAGCGGGTCGGCTCATTGGGTGGCTCACAACGCATGGCGCCTGCGTAAACAGGAGAGATCATCTGCACCAGCTTAATTTTGAGGCAGCTGAGAGCCTTGAAGCGATACTTAATTCTATTCCACGCTCATCTGAAGTACGAGCACACGAGAGAACGATACTGTGGGCCGCCACGCTCCTGATAGTAGCAGAGGCTTGGAATCGTCAGGCGCCCGCACCGTTCGATGAGCGGGAGAGAATTCTTGATGAGCTGATTAATCCTCTCGTCATTCGCTTCTGCGAGGAGTATCTCGATCTCGGATTCTCAAATCAACTAATGCCCGACCGTCAGGAGGGGATGCTTTCTTGTTTTTTAAGAATGGTCGATGTCGCGCATTTTGGGATTCCCGCGTGGCTTGAGCCTCTCCGTCGCTCTGTGTCGCGATATCGAATAGCCCCTGAGGGTGTTGAGAGTTTGATTGAAAGGCTTCTACATGATTGCGGAGTACCTCCAGAATCGTACCACGATTTTCTCGTGCGCGATGCTCTATCCCTACGGGGATGGGCGGGGTACGTTGCGCTTGTTGAGCAGCGGCCGGATCTGCTTCACGGCCAGGAAGGAGAGATTCGGCCAAGACTAGCTGAGTATATGGTGATTAGGCTTTTACTGCGGCTGTGCGCTTCAGAGTCATCAGTGTACCGGTCGCGCTGTAGCGACCTACCAGTTCCTAATCCTGATCTCGACGTGCTGGATGATTTATATACGACAGCCTTCCACGTGTTTTTGCTCCTCACCCGTGAAAAGTTGGGGAGCGACCTTTTGGAACGGCCAGAGGTGTTACTCCCTCAAGTACGTGAATTACTCAGCACTGACCAGGCGCACAGGAGGCGCATGTGGCACCTCGCGTACGAGCATAATCTGTACGTGCGAGCGCTGGATGTCTTGGCGCTCACTCGAGCGAAGAATCGGCCTAATCAATCCAGTGCCGCCCAATTTGTCTTCTGTATCGACGACCGTGAAGAGTCTATTCGTCGGCATTTGGAGGCGCTAAACGCAGGATATCAGACCTACGGCACCGCTGGATTTTTCGGTGTCGATGCGAATTATACGCTTATGAGTGGTGCAACAGCGCCATACTGTCCTGTCATAATCAGCCCGAAACATGCAATCCGAGAGGTTCCACGGGAGGGTTTTGAGAGCGACCTATCCAGGTATCGAAAAAAACAGGCGCTTTGGTTCCGGCTTTCGGGTTACGTTAATCGCGGCGCAGGCTCATGGTTGCATAACATGGTGCTCTCGCTTGCTGGGTGCGTCCCGTTGGTGCCGATGGTGCTGGGGGTGATAGCGCCGCGTACTCTGAGGTGGATGGGGGCGCTTTTCGGCAGCGAACCGATGATTCCAGCCGATCTGCATGAGTTACAGGTTGCAATCGATCCCTCTAAGGATTCATTAATGCCCGGTTACACACAGGACGAGATGGCCACGAGGGTAATCA
>JBIKKR010000191.1:0-4688 GCA_044360225.1 Bdellovibrionota bacterium
CCCAGATCCTCAGTGAAAGGAGAAAACGACCCGCGCTTGATGGCGCGGGACGATTGTGCTCAGCTAGCTGGTTGGATACCCTAAGTGTGGACGAGCACTGCAACGCCCTGCCCGATAATCTTCGCCCTTGCCAGAAGCCCTCGCACCCAGCACAGTAAGAGCAATCATGAGTACAAAGAAAATTACCATCGCTGCTGGCCAGGGTTTTTGGGGAGATTGGCTTGAAGCCCCCGTTCGCCAAATTCAAGGTGGCCAGATCGATTACCTGATGCTTGATTACTTAGCTGAGGTAACGATGTCGGTCCTGGCTAAGCAGAAAGAGGCAAACCCAGCACTTGGGTACGCGCGAGACTTTCCGCAACTAATTGAGCGCATCCTGCCGGATATTATAGCTAAAAAGACTACCGTGATCAGTAACGCTGGCGGACTTAATCCGAAGGCGTGCGCTGAAGCTATCGTTACTGCTGCTCGTGCGCGTCAGATTCCAGTGAAGGTCGCCGTAATTAGCGGTGATGATATACTGGCCTTCACCGCGACAAACGATCTGCCGCACCTTGAGACTAAGGCATCTCTGGACACTATCCGTGACCGTATTACATCAGCTAATGCCTACATCGGCGCTGAGCCGATCGTCGAAGCGTTACAGCATGGAGCGCACATCATCATCACGGGGCGGGTCGCCGATCCATCGATGGTGCTTGGCCCGATGCGATTTGCATTCGGCTGGGCCGAGGATGATTGGAATAGACTCGCTTCCGGCATACTCGCTGGTCACATCATCGAGTGTGGAGCTCAATCATCGGGAGGCAATTTCTCTGGGGATTGGCGTGCGGTGGCGGATCTGGCCCACATCGGTTTTCCGATTATTGAAGCTTACGAAAACGGAGACTTCGTTGTTACCAAGCATCCGAACACAGGCGGACTCGTTTCGCAGGCTACGGTAAAGGAGCAGATGGTGTATGAAATCGGCGATCCGACTGCCTACTACACACCGGATGTCATCGCAAACTTCACCACAGCACAGTTACGCGATGATGGTCCGCACCGAGTCAAGATTACCGGCGTCACCGGCAAGGCGCGCCCGGACTCATACAAGGTATCGATAAGTTATTTTCACGGCTACCGTACCGTCAGCACCCTCGTGTACTCGTGGCCTGAGGCGATCGCCAAGGCCAAGGCCGCGGCCGAGATCCTACGCACTCGGATCAGTGATCTAGGACTGCGCTTTGAAAAGGTACACGCAGAGATTGTCGGTGCTAACGCCTGTCACGGACCACTTACCGACAGAGATAATCCTGAGATTCCAGAGGTTCTGCTGCGGTTTGCTGTGCAAGGACCACACGAAAAAGATGTAAAGCGCTTCACTCGCGAGATGGCGCCGCTTGTGCTTGGCGGCCCACCATTTGCTACCGCCTATTCTGGAGGCAAGGGTGATGTGAGCGAGGTCTATGGTTACTGGCCGAGCCTTATCCCGCGGGGTGCCGTTAAGCCGGTTGTTGAGTATTTTTCATAAGAGACGCCTATGCGAACGATAAAGTTAGTTGAAATCGCGCATGCTCGCTCAGGCGACAAGGGCAACAACAGTAACATCGGGCTTATCGCCCGTAATCCGGCGGACTACGAACTTTTGCGCCGCGAGGTAACGGCAGAGCGTGTCAAAATACACTTTGCCGGCATATGTTTCGGTAAGGTTGAACGCTTTGAATTGCCGAATATCCATGCGCTCAATTTTGTACTCCATGAATCACTCGATGGCGGTGGTACTTTGTCGCTACGCACGGACGCTCAGGGCAAGACTCATGCAGCTACGCTGCTCATGATGGAGATCGCGAAGTCATAAGCTACATTGCGCTACTTGATTGTAAGTACGGAGATCGTTATGTCGTTTTTATCTGTTACCGGTAAAGTTATCTTGGTTGCTGGAGGCAGCGGCGGAATAGGTCAAGAGATCGTTCGTATTCTAGCGGCAAACGATGCCCAGGTGCTTATCGCCGATCGCAATCTGCAGGACGCCGAGCGACTCTGTCGCGAACTTGCTGACTCTCGATATAAGCCAGCTGCATATGAATGCGATGTAACCTCAGAGACATCGATGAACGCGCTCTACGCATCGATCACCAAGAACCACGGCTCGCTCTACGGAGTGGTCAACGCTATCGGTATCGTTGGACCAGGAACGGCACTTGCCTGTTCGTTTGAGGAATACCGACGGCAGCTTGATATTAACTGTTATGGAGCGATCCGTTTAGCTCGAGGATTTATTGACCTAAAGCGCGCGCAGAAAAATTCAATGGATGCGGCAAATCATCCCACGGCTGGAAGCTACGTCTACATCAGCAGCATCGGCGCGGACCTAGCGATTCCCGAGCGCGATCCGTACTGTGTAAGCAAAGCTGCTGGCCAGGCGTTTCACCTTAACCTCGCAAACGAAGTGGCGCATCTAGGCATCAACGTTAATGTCGTCCTTCCGGGCCGCACCGACACGCCATCTGCTGCCGAGCGGGCGAAAGCCTCACCTGAAGCTGCTCTACAGATGTTTGCAACTCAGCGTCGCCCAGCAATGATCCCTGCCCTGACCATAGCTAAGACATGCGCATTTCTGCTTTGCCCTGACCTGGTTGGTTATAGTGGCCAGAAGCTCACCGTAGCCGAGGGAGCAGATACGACCTATCGGCCGTCGTACGAGGCGCTGGAGCGGGTAAGGTGAGAGTTTAATAAACCATGCGCGAGTGGATGTTGAACCTAAATTCGGTTCATCCATGCAGAAAACCAGCTAAGGGCACTGCCCAAATCTTAGGTCCTAGCGGCATCAGTTCGGTTCCCGAATGTAACACTATGCCCATATGAAATTTATCCCCTGCCATCCCTTGAAGAGTACGCAGACCTTTTAGATGGCTCTTATCCACCTTGGACGACGCCTTGACTTCAATACCAATCACTGAACCATCTCGTCCTTCGAGGACGAAATCAACCTCGGAGCGCGTCGCGGTTCGAAAGTGATAGAGACTCAGCTGCCGCTCAGAGCCCGAAATAAGCTTCAGCAACTCGGCAGCAACGAAAGTCTCAAGAAAACTTCCCATAAGTGTCGGGTCTTTAGTGAACCTCTCAGCATCCACTCCCAGGAGGCTCGCCATGAGCCCGGTGTCAACGAAATAAACTTTGGGAGATTTGACCAGTCTGGTGCCGAGGTTCGACGACCAAGCTGGCACTTGATGCACAAGATAGGTCGCCTCAAGCAATGCCATGTATCGATTAAGAGTCGCGTATGGAATTTGGGAGCTGACGGATAGATCGGACAGGTTAAGGAGATTCGCGGATCTGGCCGCGAGTAAACTTAAGAGCCGTGGAAGCTTTACCCTTCCCTCGATCGCTGCAATGTCACGAACATCTCGCTCTATGAACGACGTGATGTAAGACGAGAACCACGCAACTCTTCTTTTACCAGTCCTAGCAATTGCTTCCGGGTACCCCCCAGCAATGACCAAGCTGCGCAGATCCAGTTGCTCTCGGTGGCGGGTTCGCTTTGGCGCCTTGGCTTCAAAGAGAGCCCCAAGTATATCATCTGCGTTACCGCTTACTTCACGAGTCGAGAGAGGCCACAACGTGAGCACCTCCATTCTACCAGCCAGAGATTCCGACACTTTCGGAAGGACCAAAGCGTTTGCTGAGCCGGTCATTATAAAACGTCCGGGCCGCCTGTCCCTGTCGATGAGAAGCTTTATGGCTGGAAAGAGTTCAGGGACTTTTTGGATTTCGTCCAGTATAACGGCACTGTCAGCTAATCCAGCTAAAAAGTTCTGCGGATCTGACTGGGCAGCCGAGAGTGCTAAGTAGTCGTCGAAGGTGACATAATTGGCCTTTTGACCAAGCAGTTGGGTGACCAAGGTTGTTTTCCCGGTCTGACGCGCCCCGCGAATGAAAATAGCTGGGGTATCTTTGACAGCTGCCATGAGCTTGTGCTGTATAAGTCTTCGGTACATGGATACATTATATCCACACAGTGGATAATTTGCAACCCCTAACGAGAGTCATGAAGGGAACTGACCGACAGCCTTCGCCCGCTGGAAGGCTGCCTACAGCCCCCTACTGGTCGGGATTCGGATGTCGGAGCGCTAATCGAGCTCCGATGAGGCTCTATCACCCTAGAAGTCATTTCAAAAATACCATGCAGGCGAGGGTCTGCGAGCTACGAGAGCGCGCGAATGCAGGGAGAAAACGCGCGCAGGTGTATCCGCTGCGATCCAGCGAGCACGTTTTCTCCCGAAGACGACGCGATCTCGTAGCGCAGCGAGCCGCAGCCCAGGGGATTTTTGACATGACTTCTAGCCCAATCAACCTAAAAAGGTCCCTAACAGGCCTAGAATGGGCGGCTTGATGTGTTGTAGAGTGAGGCTCGCCTGGAGGTAGCGGCTTCGCGATTGGATGGTGTGCTCACAGGAGCAAATAGCTCTGCTGCCACCGACTTGATTCGGCGATCGCCCTTATTGTTTTAGAGTCCCGTGTGTTTACGAGGCCCATTTTTGTGACGAGGAATGTATGAGCGCACATCAGCCACAACCTGAGTTTCTCCGTCTGCACCCCTCTGACAACGTAGTCGTAGCTCTAGCAGAGCTTACCGAAGGGGCGTCAGTTGAAGGCGTTACCGTCCGTCAATCTATCAAGCGCGGCCACAAGGTGTGCACGCATCC
>JBIKKR010000175.1:0-5911 GCA_044360225.1 Bdellovibrionota bacterium
ATCGATACCATCCCGCCGACTGTCCCGAATGTAACCTCATCTACAGCAAATGGTAGCTACAAAGCAGGCTCAGCTCTCAGTATTCAGGTAAGCTTTTCAGAGACAATCTACGTAACCGGCACGCCGCGAATCGCCTTGGCGACCGGCACCGCTAACCGCTTTGCGTCCTACTCCTCCGGGAACGCAACGAGCACTCTCTCCTTCACTTACTCCGTCGGCACTGGTGACAACACATCTGATCTTGACTACACGAGCACCTCGGCTCTCCAAACCAATGGCGGTACGCTTCGAGATCAGGCGGGCAATGATGCAATGACTACGTTAGCTCTGCCTGGTGCTCAGTACTCCCTGGGCTTCAACAAAAATCTCCAACTGGACACAACAGGTCCTACTATTCTGTCAGTCACGTCAACAACGGCGAGCGGCTCCTACTCTGTCGGCACAACGATACCGATTACAGTCGTTTTCTCAGAGCCAGTTACTGTCATCGGGGCTCCATACCTAACTCTCAATACTACTCCATTACAAGCAACCGCAACGTATGTATCGGGCACCGGCACAACATCGCTCACGTTTAGCTACACAGTAGCTGCTGGGCACAACTCGCTTAATCTGGATTACACCAGCACTACCGCTCTCATCATCCCAACAGGCGCAGCTATTAGAGATCCGGCGACGAACAACGCCATCACCACCCTAGCATCACCAGGGGCGGTTGGGTCTCTCTCCGCACAAGCACAGCGAATCATTGACACAACTGTACCAACCGTTACGGACATATCTTTTGTCACACCAAACGGTTCATATGGTACTGGAGCACCGATCGAAATCAACATAACATTCAGTGAAGCTATCACCCTTAGTGGCTCACTGCAGCTACGACTCGCTACGGGCGGCATCAGCGGAGTCGCTGCGTGCACGAGCCTGTCGTCATCGACATCAGTTCTGTGCTCGTACACGGTCCAAGCGGGGGACAGCAGCAATGACTTGGATTATCAATCCAGTGCCGCTCTCACGCTTGGCCCTGCCGGCTCAGCCTTAGTCGATCTCGCTGGCAACATCGCCGACCTAGTACTTCCGAGCCCAGGCAGCGCATCATCGCTAGCCGGTAAAAGCTCAATTATCCTCGATACTACTGCGCCCGTTGCCACTATTTCTTCAACCACACAACCAACCACTAGCTCCAATCCGATCCCAATGACGATAGCATTCTCTGAGGCGATCACCGGATTAACTGTGGAAGATTTCACTCTGACTAACGGAACACTCCAGAATCTTAGCGGTGGCGGCGCCGCCTACATCGCCGAAGTAGTCCCTCAGAACCAGGGCACCGTGACAATCACGCTACGTGCACTCTCTGTTGCCGATGTGGCAGGCAATCTTAATGTCACTACTGCCCAACTCCAAAGAACATACGACTCGATTAAACCAACTGTTCACATCGATTCATCAACTGCTGAGACCTCAAACACGAACTTCATTCATGCAACAATCACATTTAGTGAGATAGTAACCGGATTTGATATAAGTGACATCTCTGTCACTAATGGAACTCTCTCAGCATTTACCGGCTCCGGCACTTCGTATTCTGTCACACTTACGCCCACCAGTGATGGCCTCGTGTCACTCTTTGTCGCACAGAATAGAGCTCATGATAGTGCTGGTAACGGCAATGAAGAGAGCAACGCTCTGACACGAAATATCGATACAACTCCGCCGACTATCACTGGACTCACATTCATCACACCTAATGGCTCCTACCACACCGGTGAGCAAATCGAAATTACAATTACCTTCAGCGAGCCGGTCATTCTGAACGGAACCCTGCAGCTTCAGTTAGACACTACTAATCCTGGCAGCTTTGCTACATGCTCATCTCTGGACTCCGCCGCCTCGATGTATTGCAGCTATTCCGTACAGAGTGGGGACACTACCGCCGACCTTGACTACACGTCTAAGAGTGCTCTCACACCGCAAACATCCGGTTCAAGCTTGCTAGACAAGGCAAATAACAGTGCTGCACTAACTCTCCCGCTCCCGGGAAGTCCAGAGTCTCTGGCAGGCACGGGTGATGTCATTGTGGATACTACCGAACCCACTGCTACAATCTCTTCCATCACACAGCCATCGACTAACATTAACCCAATCACCGTATCGATCGTATTCTCGGAGAACATAACCGGGCTAACGCTCGATGACTTTACGGTGACTAACGGGATACTCCAGAACCTTAGCGGCGGCGGTGCTTCGTACACCGCTGACATAGCGCCGCAGAACCAGGGGATTGTGACGCTCACGCTTGCTGCCCTTTCCGTTGCTGATACGGCAGGCAACCTCAACAGCACTACAGCCCAACTCCAGAGGACATACGACTCGATTAGACCAACTGTGCATATCAATTCATCCTCTGCTGAAACCTCAAATACAAGCTCGATTCCTGCAACAATTACTTTTAGTGAGGCAGTAACCGGATTTGATATCAACGATCTTTCGATTACTAACGGGTCTGTCTCCTCATTCGCAGGTTCTGGAACTACATATACGATCCAGATGGTGCCGACTACCGATGGAGCGATCGAGCTATTTATACCGCAAAATATTGCGTACGATGCGGCTGGAAATGGCAACGAGAGCAGCGATTCACTCTCCCGCTTTTACGACTCTACGCCACCACATATTGTATCTGTGCATTCGCCCACCGCAGATGGGTACTACCGTACCGGGGCAACCATTCACATTAAGGTCGTGTGCTCCGAGCCGGTGTTCATAACCGGGTCTCCGCGCTTGGTACTAGCCACCGGCTCATCGCCCCGGTGGGCGCAGTACGTTGCCGGTAGTGGCTCCGATACTCTTACGTTCATCTATTCTGTCATGGATGGCGACGCGTCACAGGACCTCGACTATCTCGATACCAGCTCCCTGGTTCTTGATACGGGAACCATCTCAGACCTTGCTACTAATTCAGCATCGACTACCCTTCCACCACCGGGTAGCGCACTATCTCTGGGCGGACAAAACCAAATAGTGATCGATACCGAAGCTCCACACAGCCCTGAGATCATCTCCCCGGCATCGAATTCTACCATTCAACGAGGCAACGTCGATGTCCAGGGGCATTCAGAGGCATCGGCTGCCATATCGGTGCTGAATTCAGAGATGCAGTCGATCTGCTCCACGACATCCTCTCAAGATGGTACATGGAACTGTCCACTCGCAAATCTAGGCGACGGTTACTACCACATTACTGCCGTGGCCGAGGATCGTGCCGGCAATGAAAGCCAGCCATCCAATCAGGTATCGTTTGTGATTGATCTCCTCACTCTTGATGCCCCAACATTTACTGAGCCTGCCGGTGGACTGAGCGCTGAGCAGACTCCAGTGTTTGCAGGAACCGCACCACCGAACAAACAGGTGCGAGTACGTTTAGGATCTAACACCCTGTGCCTAGCTCAGGTATCGGGCACCGGAGCATGGTCGTGCCAGAGCTCTATAGCTCTCAGCCCAGGACGTCATGCAATTACCGGAATAACGGAGAATCCAGATGACCTAAGAACCTCAGCTGCCACTCCATTGACGCTAACTATCGGTTCGCGTTTGACCGGCATCGTGCTGCATGCCAATCGTGACCTCACGCCCTGCAAGGGAGTTCTGATCAGTGACTCGGTTCTCTCAACTACAACGAGTAGCGATGGATTATTCACTCTCGTAGTCCCGGATCCAAACGATCCTAAGATCCTGCTATCTAAATTCGGGTGGCAGATAACACGCTCAGATACCTTGAGCGAGCGTGCTGTACAAGCAGGCGCAGCTGCCCAGTGGCTTGCAACACCGGTGCTTGAAAGCCAATCCTTCGCCATATGGAACGGCGAACTAAAGGGGATGCGGCAGCGAATCCGAATTATCAACAGATCGGCAGAGCAACACGTTGCAACCGCTACGCTCTATCAGAGTGATGGTACTGCTTGCTCCGAAACGATCGCAACAAACATATCGATGCGATCAAGCAAGTTTCTCGACATCAGTAAAAGTTCATGTTTCAGAGAGAACGCCTATGGTCTCGTCAAAATCACCTTCCCAACCAGAGAATACGATGCGGCCCTTATTACTCACCATCAGTCAGGCGGTCTCAATACGTTTTTGGTCTCATACAACGAGCTGCCAGTCGCGAACACGCTGACAGGACGGTCGTATACCTTCTTTGACAACGCGTATCACAAGGTTCGCCGAAACTCGGAGAGTTTTACCCTCCGAAACGAACTTCTCGTTGCGAATCCAACACAATCGCAAAAAAGTTTCACTGTTCGGCGCTACCTGTCTAGGGGCACACCTGGCAAGATGTGGCGCGTGACTGTGCCGGCGATGGGGAGCTCTATGATTCCGTTCACCGCAGCTGATGAACGTGCACCTCAAAACGGTATTCAAGAGATCGAGCCAGACGATCCGCAATCTCCGTATATCGCCATAATGACCCGTAGTGGCGAGCAGCAACAGCTAGCTCCGAACAAGACAAGCCGATTCATCAATATGAACTATACGGATGTCGGCTCAGGCTTCACGCGTTTTGCTCGGGTTCGTTACTTACCAGCGCGAAACTCTATCCAGTACGCCGAGATCGCAAATGTCACCGATAAGCAGGTCAATGTGCGCATTAAGCGCATCGCCCCCTCGGGAGCCGTGCGGCCTGTTATACCGCTACTCCTTGCGCCCTATGAGACCCGTAAGATTCGGCTCAGCCGTCTGCTCAAAAAGTATGAGGAGGGTGTTGCAGAGGTTTCTAGCGATGTTCCTGACTCAATTCTTATGAATACAATTGCTAAGCACTACCGTTCAAACAACAAACTCCTCTCCATGAAAAGCTCAGCCATCACGGAAACATTCGGCGACCTCGCGTACGGAGTATTTTCCAACGGGCGTACATTCCATTCGAAACTCAAGGTATCGAACCTCAGCTCTTCTACTGAGTCTGCGACCGTTGCATGCTACGCACGCGACCAGCTAGTAGATGCACAACGGATGAAGCTGAGAGCTGGACAGCTCAAGGAGATCGACCTCCATGCCTGTTTTGAAGGCCACTCATCAGGCATAGTCGAGGTCAATTCTTCAGCACCAGGGACCGTTGTCGTAGATCTCCTGCGCTTCCGGACCTCCGATGAGATCAACCTTACACAGAGACTGCGGTGAGGAACGAACCCAGCCTCATTCTTTTTGTGAAAAATGACTGAGAATGGCTGGGTCAAGTAGCTAGGGGCAGTTATCCTCCTCCGGCTCTCACGGAACCGTACTTGTGGTTCTCGCGTACGGCTCTTTGGGCTTGGGACGTTTACATCCATCGGGGGCATATTTCTCCAGCAGTATTTCTATTCGCTCATGCTCCCGCTATCCCTAGTGCATACTAGATTCAAACTCCGTAAATTTTCTCATGTACCTTGGCCTTAGCGATTGGCAGATTAAGAGGGTGATTTACAGATATTAGTAATTGAGCAAGCCTTTGCTGACCGGTACTAAAACAGCTCCATAGCAGCAACCACTCGGCCTACCGAAAACCCGCATATCACTCTAGTTGGGGCGGCAACTCCGTCTCAAAATCTCTTTAACAAAACCTTCGCATCCACCAAAACAAATCCCAACTGCCTAGTTTACTGATATAATTCGGGAATTAATCGATTTTCCTGCTATCCATCACTATTCAGCGGCCTAGCATGCACAGGGAGTGTTCGGAAAAGGGGAGGAAAAAGTTGCGTCCAAGCCTGGTAGACTTAATTCGGTTACGACTTTACACTAGGTGTCTTGTTGAACGTACGCGAGAGGTAGGTAAATTCGTCGGCAACCTCCTCTTTTGAGATCTGACTTTGAAGGTTGTATGGTGTGAATATGGTACTACTGATCGAGGTAAAAACTGATCAACACTAGT
>JBIKKR010000108.1:0-10492 GCA_044360225.1 Bdellovibrionota bacterium
ATTAGGCAATGCTTCGCAGTGAGACGGACCAGAAAAGCAACTGGGGGCACTCGAGTGGCTCCAACCAAATTCCTGGCCCCGAGGAGACGGGGTCAGCATTCAGCGCTCCTGAGCACATAGGTAAATTATTACCACTAGAACAGTTGCGTTTGGTCCGGCCGCCTGAAACGCAGGAGTCTCCCGTTATTCCTCCCGTTGCTCATGCTGTCGTGGCTGTAGTGATCCCGTGCTACAAGGTGAGCAGTTTTATACTGAAAGTGCTATCAGGGATTGGCTCTGAAGTCGCTTTCATCGTTGTGGTTGATGACGCATGCCCAGAGCGCACAGCCGATCTGGTAGAAGAACAGAGTAAGGACTCAAGAATTTCGATCGTCCGTCTTGGCCACAACGTAGGCGTTGGAGGCGCGGTGCTTGAGGGATATCGAGAATCAATCAAGTCTGGAGCGACGATCATCGTTAAAGTAGACGGAGATGGTCAGATGGACCCCGCACTTATTCCTTTGTTTATCGCTCCGATCGTATCGGGAGAGGCGGACTACACGAAAGGAAATCGATTCAATACGTGGGACTCCCTACGAGGGATGCCATTTTTTCGCTTGGTAGGTAACTCAGTGCTCTCCCTATTGTCCAAGCTATCAAGCGGTTATTGGGGGGTGATGGACCCCACAAACGGATATACGGCGATCAGCTCTCAAACCGCGGCGGGGTTGCTAAAACTGAATATAGCGCACCGTTATTTTTTTGAGAGCGATGTGTTATGTCATCTCGCAAGGCTGCAGGCGGTTGTTCGGGACGTGCCGATGGCCTCGAGATATGGAGATGAGAAAAGCAATCTACGGATCATGAGAGTGCTCGTTGAGTTTCCGTTTCAACACGCCGCACGATTCGCGCAGCGGATATTCTACTCATATGTCATGAGCCCTAATGCTGGATCGCTACAGTTTGCAAGTGGTCTAGGTTTTCTAGTCTCAGGTTTCGTGTCTGGGGTGTCTCGTTGGGCTGATTACAGCCAGCTCGGCACCCCAGCGCCAGCTGACAGTGTGTTGCCAGTAACGGCCCAACTTATCTTTGGAGTGCTGTGTCTATTGTCGTGGATTGCCTACGATATGAATCGTAATTCGACTGAGCCAATACCTAGTCGGCTAAAAGGCAAGAAAGGCCGGTCGTCCACTAGTATTCCGGTTGCCTAAGAACATTTCAGTTGGTTAGCTGAATCGTCTCTCCTTTGCGTCGCCTGGGGCCCCACTCCCAGGCAGCTCAAACGTTCCGCGCTCGAGCCTCTTACTCTAAATGCAGTACCCGCCGTCATCCCAGTACAATACCTTGATGTAGTCTCGTTGCTGGTTACGAAACACAAACAGATGCCCGCTCAGTAGACCTGACAGAACGCCTCAGGACTCTGACTGCGCAACTTGGCTCGGCCAAGATTGCACTCACCCTGCTATTGCGAGATATTTTTTCGAAAATTACTCGCTCGAGATTGACACTCCTCACACCCGGCAAAACAGGCTGACAACGTGGGATTACCGCTCGTTCCTTTGATTCTAATGACAGCCGCACCCGGTGCCGCAAGCTTTGCCTGCAGGTTTTGCGGTCGACTCCGTACCCGAACTCGACTTCGAAGAGGTGTCGCTCGATGAGGAAGTCGCGCTCTTCGACGTGCTAGAGGCGGCAGAGGAGCCAGAGGAATAATCCGTCTTGTACCACCCACTACCTTTTAGATGAAACGCCGATGCCGAAACGGTCTTTTTTACCGCAATCTTTTTGCCTGCTTCCTGACACCGCGGGCAACTCGCCAGGGGTTTGTCACTAAACTTCTGAATAGTTTCAAATCGACCACACTCAGGACAATCGTACTCGTAAATAGGCATAGGTACTCTCGCTACACACGTTGTGCTGCCACTGTGACAGCAGTTGCGCTCACAGGTGGGAGCCTCTGTTTAGTCCAATATGACAGATGTAAGTTGTCTAAAGCTAGTTTTCAACTCTAATTTGACTAAACAGTTGAAAATAGGTTCATCAAGTAGACGCGACGCCCTGACTGGGGGCTTTTCCGGCTGGCTCTTGTATGTCAAATTGTAACGCGTGAAAGACGAACTGATCAGAACAAATATCGCCTCTGGCTCTCCTTTTGAACCTCTTAGAGGTTATTCACGTGCCGTGCAATTAGGGGACCACTTATTCATCTCTGGCACTACTGCAATGTCCAATCAAGGTGATGTTGCGCACCCTGGTGATGCCTATCGGCAAACCAAAGCCGCCCTGACTACCATCAAAAATCTGCTGACAAAGCGCGGGTTTAGCGTTTCTGACGTCGTTCGTACAAGGTTATTCGTCACAAATATCGTAGCCTGGGATGACTACGCGCGGGCACACCAAGAGGTCTTTGGCTCCGTCCGTCCTGTATCAAGTATGGTGCAGGTAGCTAAGTTAGTCGACCCGCGTCTGGTCATAGAGGTCGAAGTTGATGCGATCCGAGGGGTTACCCAGGTGGAGGAGATTAGACTCGATCTCACCCCTGACGCGTGACCGCCAGCCACTTTCTGCCAGACCATAGTGTGTGCCATAGACGGAGCTAGCAAAGGCTAATGATTTCCCCGACTCGTACCGAACCCCTTTACAGAGAGGAGCGGCTGCACGGCATACCTAATGATGGAAGCCAGCTGGCTGCGCTTTGAGTATTGCGCAGACAGTGCTTTTTCCTTCTTTAAGGCCATTGTTAGCCCTGAAACGGTAACAGCGGGTTCGACTGAGATGAATGCTGGTAAGATCCTAGTCTTTTTTGCAACGCTGTGCGCGCTGGTCTCAAGCGTATCCGCGCAGGCACAGGAGATCTTCCGCAGTCCGGACATGGTAATGGGATATGTTGCCATGGGTACTCCGAGAGACATCACCGGATACCCAAATTGCTACACTTCGATCGGCAACCAACTTGGGTTTCAGTCGTGGAATGGCGCCGGCATCCATCCAGTTTTTAGTGTGCAGGTAGCCAACAACCAAATCCAACTATCTACCAAAAGCAGCCGCAGACTTAGTGGTACTAGCAGCTATATTTGCACTAAGAATGCCAACGGATCATTGCTGCAATCCTCAGTGAAGGCTGGAACTCTCAGTCTTGTTAAGAAAGCGACAACTCCCAGTTTTCGAACTGCTCCGGTAGAAACATTCTTTATTGGTAAAGGTCTTCGGTGTGTGTTAAGTCTCGCAAATATCAACAAGCCACAGATATCTGGAGGCTCAGAATATGGCTTCTTCTCAGCTCAATACAGCCCTGACACGGGCAATGTTTCAATAGTTGCTACGCAGTACGTGCACGTCTATCAAGTCGGGTACGTGTGCGTAGATCCTAATTCGACGGCCCAGACACCATTCTACATCGCCAACTTTACGGCTAACGCAAACCAGCTAGGCTTTTTAGGTAAGAATCTCAATGTGAGCTTCGGAACCAACTACTTTAGCTCAGACTGCGGCAGCACTACCATCGGCGGCCATTATTATTCTCCGACTACCGGCCAGGTAAGCCAAAGCTCTGTAAATGACTGTGGTATAAGTCGCTTTAGTTACTTCGGTGTTGCGTCGTCGGTACCTACCTCTTCAGAGCCAACTGCTCTGCCAACAAATTCGCCGAATAAGACGTATGCACCAACGAACACACCGACCAACACGCCAACACATACGCCAACCCTGACTGCAACTCCAAGAGATACGGACACTCCGACTCCAACCTACACTCCCACCGATACGCCTACCAACACTCCAACTCACACTCCAACTCCAACAGATAGCCCCAGAGACACGGACGCACCAACTTCAAGCCCCACACCTACTGACACGCCCACCTCCACGCCTACCAACACACCCAGTCACACGCCCACGGATTCACCCACACCTGCGCAGGAGCCTGCTTGGCCAGAAGAGGAGGAGCTCACGATCTTTGTCTCGAAATCGCCCTTCAAGCCTAAGGTTGAATACAACGGTAAGATCGGAGGCATAGAGGCAGCTCATGAATTTTGCCTGATGGAGGCAGATCAGGCCGGTCTAGTTATCGCGAGTTCGCAATGGCGCGCTATTCTTGCTACAACGTCACTGCCTGCATACTGGTACACCGGCCGCTCTCCTAACTCTAAGCCGCTCTACAACACCCGAGGAGAGGTCGTCGCTCAAACGCGCGCAGACCTGTGGAATCCCTCTCAGGATCTCATTAATCCTGTTCTCTACAATCAGTTCGCCGTGGCGTATGCGACTCCTGTAGCCTCTGGCGCTAACGCAAATGGAACTGTTACCGGCACTGCCTGTAGCGACTGGACCGATTCTTCAGGTCAACTTGATCAAGGTCAAGGAGATAGCGGTCTTAGGAATGCTGGATGGATCACTGATCAAAACGGCGCCGTCTGCGGTCAAAGCTCAATCTATTGCGTAGGTAATAGAATCGCTGCCACTAGAACTGCAACACCAGCACCTACGCACACTCCATCTCAAACTCCAACGAGCACCCCTATACATACTCCGACTCGTGCCCCAACTACTCCCAATCCAACCCCAACAAACTCTACCGGAGGACAGGTACAGCCAGCACCAACGCCGACAAAATCCTCTGATGTGAACGCTTCGCGACCAATTCCCGATACAACCACGGCAGGCGAGGTGGTCGTTGGAGGAAAACCCTTCGCGGGAGCCTTGGTATATGTGCCAGACATCGTTGATGTCGCTCTGACTGATAAACAGGGATTCTATTCCGTTGTTGGCGTTGACTCACCAAAAATGAATTTGGTCCTCAAGATTCGGAGCACTCAGCTCGTAAATGGCGGATACGATATACCAGTTCAAGCCGGTGTATTCGTGGAGGTTCGCCCACCGAAATTAGCCGTCCACAACCCCAATCGGTGTCCTGAAAAGGACAAATTGCAAGCTCTCTATACCGCTGCCATTAACCTAAGGTACATGTATCGCAGCGCCCGAAAAGACCACTTACTCCTACTGTCCAAACTACCCTCTGGCGACGCAAAGGGGGAGACTGGACGCGCTATGAACCGAACTAGGTATCACGGCAGCACATACCTTAACTTGAGCGCACTGCTCCCGGACAGGCAGTTGCTGTGCTCTCGCAAAACACCTCGATGCCGAGCTCTTGACCTACGCGACGTCGTACGAAAGATGAAGTTCGCTGCTCTTCAAGTACGGCGAGAGTCGCTGCTCTCCAATAGACTGTTGCGCCAAGAACAGCTCAGACCAGAAAAGGATTCCGTAAAGATCATGGTAGCAATCCGTAAAAAATCAGCAAGACTCAAGAGCCTAATCTCCAAGCTCCCTCGGGACACTCACTCGTGTAGCGGATAAAGCTGTTCTTATTGAGTTTAGCAGCACTCGCCCGCGCACTTGTACCTTATCCGGACCTCCAGCTGTTTCAAGTAGCCAGCGGGAGAACTGCGATACCTTAGGACAAACCCTCGCACGAGCAGAAGAGATTACGATCGCCGTATACTCCATCAATCCGTCCAACCGCTGGCCAGAATTTACTCTCTCTAGTCCACGGTGCCGGGAATGCCGCTTGCTCACGTGAGTAGGGCCTATCCCAAGCGTCGGCGGTCACAACCGCTGCCGTATGCGGAGCATGCTTGAGGGGATTGTTACTCCGATCGACCTTACCAGCAGCTATCTCACGAACCTCCTGACGTATCATCGTCAGAGCGTCACAGAAACGATCGAGCTCCTCCTTCGATTCGCTCTCGGTTGGTTCTACCATGAGTGTCCCCGCCACAGGCCAGGAAACCGTCGGCGCATGGAAGCCGTAATCCATCAACCTCTTGGCGACATCCTCTACCTCTACCCCAGCCTCAGTCTTTAAACCCTGTAGGTTGAGGATACATTCGTGGGCTACAAGTCCGTTACTGCCTCGGTAGTACGTCGGATAGTCCTGCTCAAGACGTTTAGAAACGTAGTTCGCTGACACGATCGCTACCTCAGTGGCCCTAGTCAACCCATCACCACCCATCATCGCCATGTACATCCACGAAATCGGGAGGATACTCGCCGAACCCCACGGTGCTGCAGAGATCGGCCCTACTCCCTTCGAGTGACCGATATCGACCACTGGATGATTTGGCAAGAACGGCGCTAAGTGCTTACCGCAGCAGATCGGCCCCATACCCGGTCCACCGCCACCATGCGGAATACAGAACGTCTTATGTAGATTGATGTGGCACACATCCGCACCGAATTCAGCCGGTCGCACCAGCCCAACAAGCGCGTTCAAGTTAGCACCATCCATGTACACCTGACCGCCGTTACGGTGCACGATCTCACACGCCTTGCGGATTCCCTCTTCAAATACTCCGTGCGTTGATGGATACGTTACCATCAACGCGGCAAGGGTATCCCTGTACTCGGTGGCTTTTTTCTCCAGATCCTCAAGGTCGACGTTGCCGTATTGATCACACGCGACAACAACAACCTCCATACCGACCATGGCGGCACTCGCCGGATTTGTGCCGTGTGCTGACTTAGGAATGAGGCAGATGCGGCGACGTGAGTCACCGCGACTCTCGTGGTATGCTTTAATCACAACGAGCCCTGCGTACTCACCCTGCGAACCCGCATTCGGTTGTAGCGAGCACCCGTCGAAACCAGTAATCTCGCAGAGCGCACTTTCAAGCTCCTTGAACATCTCTTGGTATCCACGTGAGTGACTCTTGGGCGCAAATGGATGAATCCCGCCGAATTGGCTCCAGGTAACTGGCACCATCTCGGAAGTCGCGTTGAGCTTCATCGTGCACGAACCAAGCGGTATCATCGAAAAGCCAAGCGAGAGATCACGCGACTCAAGCTTGCGAACATACCGAAGAAACTCAGTCTCTGAGTGATACGAATTGAACACTCGCTGCTGTAAATAATCGATCCCTCGAGCCATATCACTCGGTATCAACACTCCGGCCTCTGCGACAGCCTTTTCTGCTTCGGCGGTAGATATCGCCACGCCAAAAACCTTTAAAAGCGCCACAAGATCATCTGTTCCTTTTGCCTCGTCGAAGCTGACTGCGACCTGCGAATCGGAAAGCTCTCGAACGAGCAGTGTCGCCTGCTCTGCATCGGCAGCGATCTTCGAGGCCTTCTTAGCACCGAGATCAACTGTCACCGTATCGAAGAACGCTGGTGTTACGACCTTTACACCGGCTTTAGTCACCAGACGCGCGAATGCACCCGCCATCTTATGAACACGCTCAGCAATTGAACGCAGCCCCTTCGGCCCATGATACACAGCGTACATACTAGCCATCACTGCCAGCAGAACCTGCGCGGTACAGATGTTACTCGTAGCCTTCTCGCGTCGTATATGTTGCTCACGCGTCTGCAATGCGAGCCGCAGGGCGGGCTTGCCAGTGGCGTCTTTTGACACGCCCACGAGACGGCCCGGCATACTTCGCTTGTATTCATCCTTGGTTGCAAAAAACGCTGCGTGTGGACCACCGTATCCGAATGGCACGCCGAATCGCTGGGCCGAACCGACTACGATATCTGCACCGATCGCTCCTGGGGCCTTCACCATACAGAGCGCTAACAGATCTGTGGCAACCGTAACAAGAGCCCCAGCTGTATGAGCCTTCTCAATCACTGGCCTAATGTCCGATACAACCCCAGTAGTGTCGGGGTACTGCACCAAACAACCAAAGGTGTTGGCAGTAAAGACAAACTCTGCTACCGGAATTACCTTTACTGCTACTCCCAGAGCCCCAGCCCGAGTCTGAACGACCCCGATTGTTTGTGGGTGCAGCGTGTCACTAACAAGAAACTCAGCAGGCGCTCCAACCTCGGCTGTAGCCTTCGAAGAAACCGAGAGAGACATCGCCATCGCTTCGGCTGCAGCTGTTCCCTCGTCAAGCAACGACGAATTTGCTATCGGCAGCCCCGTCAGATCCATCACGAGGGTCTGAAAGTTCAAGAGAGCCTCAAGGCGCCCCTGCGCGATCTCAGCCTGATACGGTGTGTACTGGGTATACCAACCTGGATTCTCCAAAATGTTACGCTGAATCACCGGAGGAGTGATACAATCATAGTAACCCATGCCAATAAATGATCGCGCGACGATGTTTTTTGCCGCCATCTCCTGTAACCGGAGAAGCGCCTCGTGCTCCGAGAGTGCAACGGGAAACGCCGACAAGTTCAGAGGCTTTGAGCAACGTACGGCAGCAGGCACAACAGAGTCGATCAGCTCAGCAAGGCTGCGCTTACCAAGGTACGATACCATCGCCTGAACATCCTCTTCTCTCGGCCCGATATGCCTCTCAGCGAAACGAGAAACTCCAAACCCCGTGCGCGCACCCATCGTTGTTCCCTCCACATCTCTCTTCTCAGCTACATTCATCGCAATCTGTGTCCTTAGTTAATCCCTATTTACCGAGCAATGCCTTGTACTCTGCTGCCGACATCAATCCAGCAACCTCTGCTGCTGACACCCCCGAGATCTTGGCGATCCACCCTTCGGTGTACGGCGTGCGATTGATCAGACCAGGGTCAGCAGTAAGAGCCTCGTTCACCGAAGCTACTGTTCCCGTAAGCGGCGAGTATACGTCGGACGCTGCCTTCGTTGACTCAACGACACACATCGTACCGTGCTGCTTTACAGCGGCGCCTACCTTGGGCAGATCAACAAACACGAGGTCACCCAACTCAGACTGCGCGAACTCGGTAATACCTACCGTAGCAACATCTCCTGCGATCAGAACCCACTCGTGATCTTTTGTGTATTTGTAATTCTCTGGAAACTCCATACTATCCTCCTCGTTACTACTACAAACTGTACTGCCACTTACAAACTACCGCGCACGCCGGTAAAAAGGGAGTGGAACAACCACAGCACCAATAGTTCTACCTCTCACCATACACGCTACTTTCGTATCCACCGCACTCATTGCACTATCAACAAGCGCCATCGCCAAAGCACGCTGAACCGTCGGAGTCTTGGTGCCACTCGTCACCACACCAATAGTGCCGCGCCCATCGATGGCATCGACTGTATCTCCTTGGCGGGCGATACCAGCATCTGTGAGGAACAATCCAACGAGCTTGCGCGTAAGCCCCTGCTCTCGCTGCGCCAACAGGGCCTCGCGACCAACAAACTCACCCTTATCAAACTTGATGATCCAGCCAAGACCACTCTCAAGAGCCGAGATATCAGGAGCCAGCTCATGACCATGGAGTGGAAGCGCTGCTTCAAGCCGCAGCGAGTCGCGCGCCCCAAGTCCACACGGCACTACTCCATAAGGCTCTCCGTGCTCAAGCAACAATCTCCAGATATCAACTGTTTTTGATGCTGGAACAAAGATCTCAACGCCATCCTCTCCTGTGTATCCTGTGCGAGCGATACTAACGTTCGCACCCAGAAGCTCTGTTTCGACAAAATGAAAACTCTTTACCTGCGTCAGGTCGCATGAGCGCACGAGCGGCGCCAAAAGCTCAATCGCTCGTGGTCCCTGAACTGCGATTTGGCCGTACTCGGCGCTCACGTTTGTGATCACCGCATCAGTCGTATTGCGCGATACTAGCCACTCAAAATCACGGTCGGCATTCGACGCATTCACACAGAGGAGATACCGCTCTGACGAAAAACGGTAGATGATAATATCATCAATCACACCACCCTGGTCATTCAGCAGCGCGCTGTACTGAGCTTTGCCATCATACAACGCCGACACTCGATTACAGGTCAGGAGCTCAAGCGCCTTCTCGGCACTCGAGCCGGTAACCCAGATCTCGCCCATGTGACTTACATCAAAGAGCCCTACCCGCTCACGCACCGCAACGTGCTCTGCGACAACACCGCTATATTGAACCGGCATCTCCCAGCCCGCGAACTCGACCATCTTACCGCCGAGCCGCACATGTTCCTCATACAAAGGAGTTCTCTTCATACCGCCACTCCATTCCTTCGAAGCCAATTTCCAACTGTATTCGACATCAACATCGCAACCGTCATCGGACCTACTCCGCCCGGAACGGGCGTAATCGCCGACGTTACCGGCGCCACCTCGTTGTAAGCAACATCTCCAACGAGACGCTCATCTGCGAGACGATTGATTCCAACATCAATGACGATGGCGCCTGGCTTTACCCAGTCTGCCTTTACTAATTCAGGAACTCCTACCGCAGCAACGAGAATATCCGCCTCTCGACATACATCGGCGATCTTCGGGGTTTTTGAGTGCGCAAAGGTGACCGTTGCATTGCGCTCAAGCAACAGGATACCAACTGGCTTACCGACGAGCTGCGATCTCCCGATCACAACGGCTCGTTTCCCCGCGAGTGTTGCCTTGGGGATATCAGCTAGTGTTGTAGAGTCAGTGAGCTCAATTCCAGAGAGCGCCAGATCGATCATAGTCATCGCTCCAAGCGGCGTACAGGCCCGCGGAGCAGGCAGCCCCTGCAAGAGCAATCCCTGATTGAGCGGATGTAGACCATCAGCATCCTTCTCAGGGGCGATCATGCGGGTAAAATGTGC
>JBIKKR010000061.1:0-16394 GCA_044360225.1 Bdellovibrionota bacterium
TCGATGCCAAAGTCACAGTGCCAGGACGGACTCGATAATGATAACGACGGCCTAACTGACCTCGATGACCCAGACTGTTCAAACGGTCAGGATAACACCGAGAGCGGCAGCAAGCCTCAGTGTAACGATGCTGTCGATAACGACAAAGACGGCGCTATCGACTACCCAGCTGACTTTAGCTGCGAGAGCAAAACCGATAACGACGAATCGATGCCGAAGTCGCAGTGCCAGGACGGCATCGACAACGACGACGATGCTCTAACTGACCTCGTGGATCCAGATTGCAGTAACAGTCAGGATAACTCCGAAAGTGGCAGCAAGCCTCAGTGTAACGATGCCACTGACAACGATGCCGACGGTGTTGCCGACAAAGCTGATCCGGGCTGCTGGAAGAACCCATCTGATCCAGCAACGTATGACTCAACCGACAACGATGAGTCGAACGCAACAACTCAGTGCCAAGACACTCTGGATAACGACGGCGACAAGGTGATCGATGCCAAGGATCCAGGATGCTGGACAGATCCGAAGGATCCAAAAACCTATGACCGCACACGGAACAGTGAGAAAGACGCCACGACGCAGTGTCAAGATACGCTTGACAACGATAGTGACGGCGTAACCGATGCTAAGGACCCAGGTTGTTGGACCAATCCTCTTGATCCTGCAACGTACGATCCAACGAGGAACGATGAGTCGGCTGCCACTACTCAGTGTCAGGATACCCTCGACAATGATGCAGATACGCTCATCGATGCCAAGGACCCTGCTTGCTGGACGAACCCAGCGGATCCTGCGACCTACGACAAAACTCGCAACAGCGAGGTCGGGGGAACACAGTGTGCTGATGGTATCGATAACGACAAGGATGGCGTCACAGACAAGAACGATCCAGGGTGCTGGAAGGATCCCACAGATCCTGCTACCTACGACCCGAATCGCAATGACGAAAGTGCTGCGACGACACAGTGCCAGGATGGAGTTGATAACGACAACGACAAGCTCGTCGATACCAAAGATCCAGGATGTACAGGACCAACGGACAACGATGAGACAAACACCACAACCCAGTGTTCTGACGGTATCGACAACGACAACGACAACGCTATCGACCTGCTCGATCCAGGCTGTACGGATGCTAACGATAACGACGAGAGCGGTGAGCCATCACTGTTCACCGTTGGAATCGAGTGTGTAACGAGAAATACTGACAACTCAACAACGGCGTACTTCAGCTACAACAATACGTCGAATGCGGATCTGTCGTTCTCAACTAACGTGCAAACGGGAACACTCAACGAGTATGTCGCTGGAACAACCACATCGAAGCCGCCTACCACCTTCAAGGCTGGCCTAAGCAAGGGGTCGATTGCGGTCAACTTCACCGGCAGCGCGTTGACCTGGGTAGTGCGCGCACCAAAGAGCGCTCTATCGCAAGCATCTGCTAACTCCAACACTCCGAGATGCGCTTCGATCGCTCCAGTGGCGGAGTGCCGAGGTTATGCGGACGGATTGATGAAGGTCCGTATGGGATACAATAACCCCAATACGTTTAATCAGCAGTTTGCTGTGGGAGCCCTCAATCAGTTCACCAGCGGCAAGTCTGACCGCGGACAGCCAAGCCAGTTCTTCCCGGGGCTGAACAAGTCGGTATTTGAGGTCGTACTAGCAAACGAGGCGGAGGTAACCAGCTGGTCCGTTAACGGGAGCTCTGCTGGCATCGCCGCGAGCTTACCAACGTGTGCTGGTCAGTGCTCAGACACTCCGACCGGCACAATCACCGGCAACCTCGACGAGATAGCTCGCGCGCTCTCGCAGGTAATGAACCGTGCTGCCGAGCTCTTAGCTTCGTCGAAGGCCCGGTCACGCGCCGAGGCTAAGCGCAACCGTAACGACGCAGAGCGATCAAAGCGCAAGGCGGTCGAGTATGAGACTCTCGCCAACACGCTGACGATCCAGTTCCCAGCGGTGGTTAAGACCTGCCCTCAGGCTCCTCCGTACTGTGTAACGGTCGATCGTCAGGGAACTATTGATGCGCTTCGCGGACTGTACGCGAATCAGCGAAACAGCACGATAAGAACCGTTGCTCGGTCGTACTGGCGCAACATCAACAAGACCAAGCGTAATGATAGCCTCGTGCGTCAAGCTAAGTCGCTAGAACAGCAAGGCCTCGCAGAGTTGGCCAAACTGCCTCGATTTGCCGTCGAGTGTAAGTAAACCCTGTCGCGAGTGATTTTTGAAGAAAAATCACTCGCACTAGCAGGTCGAGCGCAACCCTGGCGCCGTCAGGGTGCGCACCGACAATTAAAAAGACGGAGTGATTTTGGGCAGATGCGCCATTTCCAGACCCGCAACTGCTCTTTTAAGGTTTAGATCCCAACGATATACGCGGTCCACACCCGACACGACTCGCCGCGTTCACGACGATAGTAACGCCCGCTGCCACGGCCATTCCGGCCAGTTCCTTCCCAGTAGACTACCGTCCGCGAAAACCCGGCATCCTCCATGGCATCGCGCACCTCTGGGATCGTCCACATGCGCCAATCGTAGCTAAAGACTCTCTTTCGTATACGTTGCCCACGCGGCTGTAAGTGAATGTGAAAGCGCGCGCGATTAGAAATCGGGTCGAAGAACTCCTGCTCAAAAAAGTAGCGAAATCCTGAAAGTGTTCGCCGATCAACCGAGGCCTCGCAGGTGTCTGGACCTCCAAAGGCATCCACGACGAAGATCCCACCAGGCTCAAGGGAACGTTTGACACGGCGAAAGTATTGGACCAGTGTACGGCGCTCCAAAAAACAGAAGTAACTAAAATTAAAAGCACATACCAACTGCGCTTTCGGGAGCCGGGACGTGAGCACATTACCCTGCTCCACCGCTAAACGGTTTTGCTGTTCAGTGGTCAACTCCTCATCCTGCCGGGCTATTCCATAGTTGAGAGACTCCTGGTCGATATCGATGCCCGCTGCTCGCATACGAGCACCCAGGCGTACCCAGGCACGAGCAAGTGCGTGAGCACCGCAGAAATCCTCACGCAGGAGCTGAGGCTCCTTACCGACAAGCTCACGATACACTGTTCGCAAAAACGCCGCGTCGTGATTCGGCGACTGAACAGCTTTGGTGTAGAGGGAATATTTATCAAACGTCGAACGTTTCAATTTAGTCACGGTGGCCGTTTACATCATTATAAAACTGCAGCATCTCGCCCAAGCTCAAGAGGGATATCCCTGATTACACCTGCATGTCTCCCCGCACAACGGCAAGCGCATGAATGCTGTCAACGATCTAATCTGCTTTGAGGCTGTTGACAATCCCCTCGCACACCTTTTTGGCATCACCAAAGATAAGCGAGCAGTTGTCGTGGTAGAAGAGTTCATTTTCGACTCCCGAGTAACCGGGATTCATCGAACGCTTGATGACGTACACCATCTTCGACTTGTACGCCTCCAGGATTGGCATGCCATACAGCGGGCTCGTCTTGTTGTTGCGGGCTGCAGGGTTCACCACATCGTTTGCTCCGATCACGAGCACAGCATCAGCTCGAGAGAACTCAGGATTAATCTCGTCTAGCTCAAGTACATCGTCGTACGGAATCTCCGACTCAGCCAAAAGTACGTTCATGTGTCCCGGCATCCGGCCCGCTACGGGATGAATCGCAAACTTCACTTCGACGCCCTTGTGGTGGAGCGCCTCATAGAGCTCCTTCACAGCGTGCTGCGCCTGCGCTACTGCCATACCGTAACCGGGCACAACGATAATATTAGTGGCGTTCTCAAACACAAACGCCGCGTCTTCAGTACTAGCTGCCCGACAGGTCTTATCAGACGCGGCCGCAGCAGCCTGCTCGGCGGTGGTTCCAAAGCCACCGAGGATGACATTGAGCAGGGAGCGATTCATCGCCTTGCACATGATGTACGACAGGATCGCACCGCTGGAACCTACGAGAGCACCCGTTGCTATCAGGAGGTGGTTATTCAGGGTAAAGCCTGTCGCTGATGCTGCCCAGCCTGAGTACGAGTTAAGCATCGAAACCACAACGGGCATATCCGATCCTCCGATCGGAAGCACGATAAGAAATCCCAGCGCAAGCGCGATAGCGGTGATACACCAAAAGACCCCACCGTTCGGGACCACAACAAAAATAGCTGAGAGGATGGCAATAGCTCCGATAAGCACGGCATTCAGCGTGTGCTGCCCCTTAAACACCAACGGCTTCGAGCCAACCAATCCCTGAAGCTTGGCAAAAGCAACCAGAGAGCCTGTACAGGTCACCGCTCCGATAGCGCTTCCGAGGACCAGTTCAACGAGAAGCACCGGACTTACATACCCCTCCTGCGCGTGAATAAGGTATGTGCCTCCTGCAACAAGCACTGCCGCTAACCCCACAAAACTGTGGAGCGCCGCTACCAACTGCGGCATCGCTGTCATCTGAATCTTTCGCGCCAGCGGTACTCCGAGGACTGCCCCAGTTACAAGCCCCCCGCAGATAACTCCATAGTTGTGGATATCGGGCCGCAAAAGCGTAACGACGATCGCAACCCCCATCCCAATCATTGAAAGTAGGTTGCCTCGCAGTGCGGTCTTTGGGTGGCTGAGCCCCTTGAGCCCAAAGACAAACAGTACAGTCGCTACTAAATATGAAAACGCTACAACATCTGTGCTGAGATCCATCGCTCGCTCCCCTTACGATTTCTTTTTAAACATCGCCAGGATCCTATTGGTGACAACGAAACCTCCAAATATGTTGATAGAGGCCAGCGTCACCGCGAAGAATCCGAGAGCTTGAATCCAGAGAGATTCGCTGGCGTGGGCCGAACCAGCAACGAGTATAGCCCCAATCACGAGGATGGCGCTGATAGCATTCGTCACTGCCATCAGTGGAGTATGGAGCGCCGGTGTAACTCCCCAAATCACGTGATACCCAACGAAACACGCGAGCGTGAAAACGTAGATCGCTACCATCGTAGTTGACATAGATTCCTCTCCGATTCCTCTCTCTTCCTACAACTCTCTCCGCTAGCCACGCTTGACTCGAAGCACTCCATTGTGCACGAGAAGCGATGACTCGATGATGTCGTCTTCCAAATTCACAAAAAAAGTCGGCGCACCTGGTTCGCGCTCTTTGACGAACAGATCGAGCAGAGATACCACGTTGCGCGCAAAAAAGTTGCTGGCATCCGTGGGCATCATCGCCGGATAGTTTGTATGGCCGATAATCTTCACTCCTCCGATGTCTATCACTTGATCAGGAACACTGAGGGGACAGTTACCACCACTGGGGGTAGCCATATCGACGATAACTGAGCCACAGCGCATATTGTGGACCACCGATTCCGACACCAAGGTCGGCGCTTTACGACCAGGAACGTTCGCGGTCGTGATGATGATATCGCTCTTTGACAACCGCTCATCGAGCGCTTCCTGAAGCTTTTTCTTCGCATCATCAGAGAGCTCACGCGCATACCCGCCTTGACCCACACCGGATTCATCGAGCTTGATATCAATAAACTTGGCGCCGAGTGACTGTACCTGCTCTCGGGTCTCTGGACGAACATCGTACGCCTCGACTGTTGCTCCTAATTTCCGAGCAGTTGCTATCGCCTGAAGCCCTGCGACGCCAACCCCGAGAACGGTTACCTTCGTTGCTTTCGCTGAACCAGCCGATGTCATCATCATCGGAAAGAATCTGCCGTAGTGCTGTGCTGCTTCGAGCACTGCTCGGTAGCCTGCAATACCAGCCTGCGATGAGAGAACATCCATCGCCTGCGCTCGTGATGTACGCGGTATCGCCTCAAGCGCAAGTGCGTCCACATGGCTCTTAGCGAACTTCTCAAGCAACGTGCCGTTTCGAAACGGCTCAAGGAGCGACACTACCATCACTCCCGATTGAATCGCATGCGTCTCTTCTGCTGTAGGGGCTGCTATCTTCGAAACGACCTGGCTCTGCCATACTTCGTTTCGCGAAACGATCTCTGCTCCAACTACTTCGTAATCCTCATCACGAAAACCGGCCGAGGCTCCCGCGCCCTCCTCGATCTTGATATCAAAGCCGCCCTTCACCAGGCGCTTCACCGAATCCGGTGTTGCAGCAACACGCGTCTCTCCCAGAATAGTCTCTTTAGGAACTCCAACCGAAATACCTAGCTTCATACTCCCCCTCCCTGGTAGCTCTATGCCCCAGCCCGGCCTCAGAGAAGACTTCGGCCAGGATTGCCAATAACTTGAGAGCGCTAGACTAAAGAGCACGTGGCGCACGCAGATCTATTTCCGGCAATAATATTAGTAGGTTAGCTAAAGGAGCGACATGAGATGACCTGCGCCCATCACTACTTTCCGATACAAAACTTCGAAAATATTCGCCCCAGAATGTCTTCGGTATAGGTCTTACCAACGATCTCATCGAGCGCGGATAACGACTCCTTGAGGTCAGCAACGACGATCGATAGCGGTACGCCACGAGCTTGCAATCCATCAATGCATGCTGCCAGGGACCGCTCTGCTCGTTCGAGGCAATCTCGGTGACGCTCGTTGGTGATAACCTCTCCAGTTTCGTTCTTCTCGGGTATCTGCTTGGCGATATCCTCAACGAGAGCCTCAATCAAGCTGCCGATTCCATCACCGGTCTTGGCTGAGATAAAGAAGTGTTGTTGGCATACGTTCGAGTGCACCACGAATTGTTCAAGAACATGCGGATTGAGGTCGATCTTATTGATCACCATCCAGATTCTTTTACTCTGCTTCGTCAACAGGTCAAGGGTCTGTTGCCACGACTCGGAAGTATCTGTGGAGTCCACCACGAGAAGAACGAGGTCAGCCCACGGTATCCTCTCTTTGGCTAGCTCCACACCTATCTGTTCGACCTGATCGCTCGTCTCACGAATTCCCGCAGAATCACAAAACACAAACTTATGCCCAGCGAAGGTCGCCTCGTCCTCGATAAGATCCCGCGTGGTCCCCGAGATATCCGAGACGATCGCCCGACGCTTACCGAGCAGTAGATTGAGCAAGCTAGACTTACCAGAGTTCGGACGACCACAGAGGAGCACACGAACACCATCCTTCACCAAAGAGCCAAACGAGTATGTTGCAACGAGGTGTTCCACTTTTGCGCGGGCCACCGCTACGCGAGCCGCAATCGCATCGAGGGTATCGGGACTGATGTCTTCCTCCGGAAAATCAATCGTTGCCTCAAGCTCGGCTAATGCATCGCGCAGAGGCTCGCCCACCTGCTCGATCGCCTGACTAAGCCGACCACGAAGTTGCTCGCCAGCAAACCTAAGCTCCTCCTCACTCTTGGCATGGACTACATCTGCTATCGCCTCTGCCTGCGCGAGATCGAGCTTGCCGTTGAGAAACGCTCTCTTGGTAAATTCTCCCGCCACTGCCGGAAGAACACCGTATGCATACAGCGAGCGCAACACCCGCTGCACGAGCACTGGGCTACCGTGAAACTGAAACTCCGCAATATCTTCACCGGTAAAACTCCACGGTGCCGGCATAAACACGGCCAGCCCTTTGTCGATTGAGCCACCACTCTTAAAATCGAGGATATCTCCGAAGATAAGCGTGCGGGGATATTTAACAGGATCCTTCTTTCCCCTAAAAACTTCTTTGAGAACAAGCCTACACCGGGGCCCACTAACCCGCACTATCGCCACACCTGCTGGGGCTGGCGCTGTTGCCAGCGCGGCTATGGTCGTACCCTCCATGGCTCAGAACCTTATCTTGACCGTGCCCTGACCTTACTACCTCGGCCAGCTGTGCTTTGTTAGCTAGATCATCGTCAGCAAGAACCCAACGCCAAAGATGACCACACTCGCCACTGCAGTGCCGATATATACCGATCCCTTCTCCGCATTACGCATGTAGAGCTGCTGAATAATCGATATAATATTATTCACTAGCCAGTAGAGCACCAGACCTGCTGGCATCGGAAAGATGATAAACATCCCGGCAAACACCAGCGGCATTATCATCATCATCTTCTGCTGCGCTGGGTCAGCAGAGGGAGTTGGGGTTGTCCAGGTCTGGTAAACCATACTCGCCGCCATCAAAAGCACCATCACCGGAAAACCGATACCAAAGAGCTGCAGGCTCTCTGGCGCGGAGAGGTCATTAATCCAACCGGCAAACGGCGCGTGTCGCAACTCGATTGCATTGAGCAGCGCGTTGTATAACCCGAGAAATACCGGGATCTGGATCAGCACTGGCAAACATCCTCCCATCGGATTCACCCCTTTACGCTTGTAGAGCGCAAACATCTCCTGGTTGAGCTGGTTGGAATCCTTAACCCGCTCTCTGAGCGCCTTAATCTCTGGCTGAAGATCCTGCATCTTCTTTGCTGAAGCAAAGCTCGCCTTAGAGAGCGGTAGCATCGCCGATTTAACAATCAGTGTTAACGCAATAATCGCCACCCCGTAGTTGCCCACGATACTGTACAAAAATCTAAGCAGCCACAGGAGCGGTAGCGCAAGGAACGAGAACCAGCCGAGGTCAATCGTGCGCTCGAGATGAAACGTTCCGGCGCGCTCGAGCGTTTTATAATCCTTAGGACCAGCGTATGAGTAGAACTGACCACCAGTCGCTGAACCCGCGACTCGCCCAAAGAATACATCCCCCTCTCGCCCAATTAACGTATTGGGAGTAGCAACAGTTGGAACAAGCACCATTGCGAAATAGGTATCACCAAGTGCAATCCACTGATTAGCCCCCTTGTCTTGCATACCCTCAAGAATCCCTCCTAACTGCACGTGGTGAATCTTGCTCGCGCTATCGAGTAAGGTGAGCGAGTGCTTTATTCTCAGCTGACGCTCTACAGCACTTGAATAGTACCTGGTCCACTCAAGCCACACCGGCTGTCCCGATACGGACGGCCTATCAAGAGCGACATCAACACCAAAGAGATACGAGTCACCTTCAAAAGAGAGCTTCTTACTCACCTGAATCCCGCTCGGGAGAACTCCGCGAAACTCAAGAACCGCACGCGAGTTCGCCGGTAGATCAAGCTGGACCGTTGGAGATGTTGCAGCAACTCCATTGATCGATGCGAGCGTATAAACCACCCGCTCATCGCTCTCCTGTCCGACATACAGCCCGAGCGGTAGAGCACCCGTGGTCGAGCTATCGACGAGATCAAGCGCCTCATCACCCTGCAGGTCACGCTTGTACGCAGCAAGCCGGAACTGCTCGATACGACCACCCAGGTGAACGATGGAGACTTTTGCCTTGCCCACATTAACCGTTGAGTGGGGCGCTGCCTGAATCTCAGCCACACTCGGATGCGAAGCGACCAGAGAACCTTGAGTGAATGTCCCACCCTGCAATGGCGCTGCGGACACCTGTTGCATTGGTTGACCACTCACTGGTTGGCCACTCACTGGCTGCGCAGCTCTACCACTAGACTGCTGCATCATCTGAATCGCCTGCTGCTGTTGCTGCTGAAGCTGTTGTTGTTGCGCCTGCCTCTTAGGAGCGAGAAAGAACTGGGTGTAGACGATCGCAACGAGTACGCAGAGGATAATCGCGCGCATTGCTCGCTGGTTGTATTCAGAATCGTTTGAAGTATCACTCACAAGATCACCTTTAGTTGGTCACTGCACGAACGGAGGTTTTGTACTATAGAGAGCTCAAAAAGTCTTTAGAGTGGCTAATATTAATCCAGCAATCCAATGCCCGATCAAACTACTCTACAGCACCTGCACTGCGACACCTGCAGTACAGCACCTGCACTACGGCACAGGGTCCTCCCCGCCCGGATGCCACGGATGACACCGGCACACCCTTCTGCACGCCAATGTTCCGCCTTTACGCCAGCCGTGTCGCTCTATCGCTTGGCGAGCATAATCTGAACAGCTGGGGTAAAATCTGCAGGCGTCACCAAGCAAAGGAGAGATGCAAACCTTGTAGCCCCGGTGTACGAGACCAAGCAGCCACCGCAAGAAAGAGAACCATGTTCCTACTATACGCGCAGCGCTCAAGCCACCTCTCTGAGCCATACACGTCCGCATCACCGCCGACCTTCACCCGCCAGGAAGCCCTTAGCGCGCAAGGCGCCTAGAATCTCCCGCTGGTAGTCATCAAACTCACACTGCTGTATCCCCTTGCGCGCAACAACGACGATATCGATAGGTCGTGTAAATCCGTATCGCGATCCTCGAAACACCTCTCGAATGCGCCGCTTTATGCAGTTGCGCACCACAGCACGCTTTTCAAGTTTAGTAGTAACAGCCACCGCCAGGCGGCTCTCTCCGCTATCAGACGGATATACGAGCAGCAGAAAGTGCTTTGCATGGAGCTTCTCCCCACGTTTCTGACACCGCTCGATCTCTCGTTTTTTTCGTAGTCGTGCTGATGGTCCCAGTCCGCGCACTCCGCGCGCACGCCTCTGCAAGCAAGATTGATTCGAGGAACTCTCTACTATAGAGCCTCCCTAATGCACCGGCGTCATGCCTAGTGAAACTCTACTTGTAATGACCTTTACGAGGAGCCGATACTGCGAGACGCTTGCGTCCCCGCGCACGACGAGCATTGAGAACCTTACGGCCTCCCTTGGTTGCCATCCTCTTACGAAACCCATGGGTCGTGTTGCGGCTTCTCTTGCTTGGTTGATATGTGCGCTTCATGGTGAGTACTACCTAACTTCTTAAACTCGATTTTGTTTCGTTTCCAGTACCGTCGCTTCAGTACCGTGACCCTCTACAATTCCCGTTGATACACCGGGAGCCCCCGTGATACCTTCCCGAAAGCAGTCTTGAATACTATCAACCTTTGCCCCTCCAGGTCAACGCAAGGGGTCTGCTGACCAGGGCGTCGCAATTCTCTCTTCTTTAATTGGGCCAAAATGAATTGGGCCAAAATGCGCGGAAGTAGCTGTTTATATGAACAATAGTAGTTTTGGCCGCGCATTTGTATCCCTTTCAGAAATGCTAGCTTTTTCGAGTAGATAGCGGGAGAATTGCGATGCCCTGTCTGCTGACCAGAATAGGACGCTGCGCTTGCTATCTATATGAAACCACTGGATGTTTCAACTCTAGATTCGGCAGTTAACGAGGAGGAAAAAATGGCGCAGGAGCTCAAAAGCACAAAGGATTTTGAACTTTGAGAGGCTTGAACCCTGGCACCGTCAGGGTGAGCACCGAAACTTCAAAAGCCGAAGTGATTTGGGGCCGATGCGCTGTTTTCAGGCCCGCAAGTGCTGACCCATTCCACGACAAAGAGAGTGAGCAATTCAAAACCCCCAGCGGTTTCAAGCACTTAAGCGGACAACTGCGCTGCCCTGCTTAACCTAAAGAGAGCAGTTGTCCTTAATCCTGATTTGGCGCACATTTCAAGATTAGTTACGGCGACACGTTAATGTACTGAAAAATCACAGCTTCTTTCTCTTGGGCGCCCGCGGAACTGCCCCCCCCTCTTGAACGACCTTTTTAAGCCTTCTGAGGCCCTTCGCATAGACCTCCTTGATCCGAACACTTTTGGACAGTTGCAGGCTAATCCGTCTCTTCTTCTGCCACTAATTGAGCCAGCCAAATCAAATGGCCGGACGGTAATAAATCGACGAGGTTCAGAAGATACCAGCGCTTCTCGATTTAGTTCACCTTATTATTCAACGCGATAAGATCGTTTTTGGCCTGACCGGATCCAGCGCGCGGCGATTGCGGCGCGGCTCCGCGAATCTACTAGCAGGCAGAGCTTATGTTTACAAACTCTATCCTCTACTGGCTGATGAGATCGGATGTCGAATCCCACATAACTGAACCCACTTTTAGGGGTAGAAATCCCACGAATCCGACCCCACCTCAAATGGCGTCTTACTTCATGTCTAGCAATCCATGGAGGGGTGACATGAACACACAAGCTAACGAACTCTCGTCCGAAATGGAAAATGCTCCAATCTAATAAGTCGCAATGATCAGCTCCCACTACCCGTTGGTCTACCCGTTGGTTCTACCCGTTGGTACACAGTAGAAGTAGATCTCAATCGGAATTGTAGTGTGCAACAGCAAATGGGCCCCATTCAATCAAGGACATCATGAACGCGCAACGGATCGCTGATCTTAGAGCGCCTCCACCGATCCCTAAGTTCATCGACACTACCGAGGCTACCGATGAACTTCCCTCCTTCGAATCGTTTGACCCTGCGCCAGAGGACTTCTAAATTCCGCGTCCACCGTGACGAAGCCGAGGGAGTGTAGGTGAAATGCTACTTTTCGCAACTTAGCCCGCTCGGCTCGGCCACTGAAATCCCTAGCGTGAGGCCGCAAATCTCGCTTTTCGAACCTACTCTGAGCAGTCTCGGCTGCAACATCATAACTATCATCGGCAGATCTTCAGACAGCTACCAGAGTTCAGCTGTTTATCGAAAAGTGATTGATCTTCCTATACCTTGCAGAGTTTGGCAGCTTCGCCTCTTTGAGCATGCGCCTGGTACGAGCATCAAGACGCCTTGTCAAGGAATTTAGTCCCAACTCAATCCTTGTGTCAGGAGGGCAAACAACGGTAGCTAACCTCTTCTACAACATCTCAAACCGACGAATCGGCTTGGTGGGGATGTGGGATGTTGTGGCCTTTGATGAGGTGGCCGGCATCGACCTTAAAGACCAGGCTACTGTTCAAATCATGAAGGACTATATGGCCTCAGGGTCATTTGTCCGTGGTCGGGAGCAGATTGAGGCGAATGCTTCGATGGTATTCCTGGGCAACGTGAACGAAAGCGTAGAGGCCCTGGTGAAGACCAGCCACCTTTTTGCCCCGTTCCCAGTGGATATGATCGATACGGCGTTCCTCGACCGTTTTCATTCCTACATACCCGGTTGGGAAATACCGAAGTTCAATCCATCGCACTTTACGAACAGGTACGGCTTTATAGTCGATTACCTGGCCGAGTCCCTTCGCGAGTTACGTAAGCGAAACTTTTCTGATGCAATCGATAAGTATTTCAAACTTGGAAAGGACATCAATCAACGTGACGCCATCGCTATTCGCCGCGTGACCAGCGGTCTGCTGAAGCTACTCTATCCAAACGGTGATTATGATAAGGGGGCCGTTGAGCGCTGCCTGCGCTACGCACTTGAGTCTCGCCGTCGAGTTAAGGAGCAACTTAAAAAGCTAGGTGGGATGGAGTTCTATGCGGTTCATTTTAGCTATATCGACGCAGAGACGCTTAATGAGCAGTTCGTTAGCCTACCTGAGCAAGGTTCAGGGAAGTTAATCCCTGAAGGTACACTCGCTGCGGGGCATCTGCACACAGTGTGCCGCCCTCAAGGTGGGAATATCTCCGCCTACCGTATTGAGACCCAGAAGATATCAGGCTCTGGAAAGTTCAACGCCTCTGGGCTTGGCTCATCCGCAGCTGCGAAAGAGGGCGTGCGGGTCGGGTTTGAGTACTTTAAGGCAAATGTTAAGCAGGTTAGTTCTACACTACACGCTGGAGAATTCGACTATCACGTTCATGTAGTCGATCTCCAGGGGGTAGGTCCGACGGCAGAGCTTAGCCTGGTTAGCTTCATCTCGCTGTGCTCAGTGTTGCTCGGCAAGTCGGTCCAGGACCAGATGGTCATCCTTGGACAGATGTCCCTAGGAGGTGCCGTCGAGCGCATAACCTCACTCGCAGATAGCCTACAAGCCGCTCACGAGGCCGGAGCTAAGCGGATTTTGCTGCCGATGAGTAGCGCCGCCGACCTCTCAAACGTGCCGCCTGAACTATTTGCCAAGTTTCAGACGGCCTTCTACAGCAATCCAGTGGATGCAGTGTTTAAGGCGCTTGGAGTGGTATAGGAGGCTCTGATCCCGTGTTCCGCTCGGCCAAGAACCAAGCTGTAATTGTCGGAAAGCAGGTTGGGGACACCGTGCTCGTGCTAGGCGCGGGGGCCAGTATGCACCTGGGATATCCGCTTGGTAGCGGATTGGTGGAGCAGATAAAAGGTAATTCAGGGAACGAGGGATGTGCAGCTTTTAAACAGCTCCGAGATATGGGTTTTGGCAGAGGGGATATCCTTGAGTTTCACTCTGCTCTAGTCTCTGAGGGTTCGCGTTCCATTGATGATTTTCTGTCGACCCATGAAGAATCTTTAGTGTTGGGGCGAGCCACGATCGCGCAAGTGCTCATTGGTCATGAAGACCCCATCAGATTAGCCGAGAGAGATAATTGGTACTGGCAACTAGGATGGTATTTCCGCGAGAGTTTCCGGATAAACGAGCACCCTCCAGCGATAGTCACGTTCAATTATGATCGCTCACTGGATAAATTCATTCACGACGCAATCAAAGGGATTTTTCCGAATAGCTTCGAGTACTATCGAAGGTTTATCAAAATACTTCATGTTCATGGACGGCTAGGCTACCTCGACAGTGATGGCGTTGAGGATTTTGTGCGGAGATACGGAGGCGAGAGCGTTACGCCAGAGCAGATCTTAAAGAGTGCTGCCGGGATTCGTGTAATGCCCGAATTATCGGATGATTATGGTTATGATATGAGATGCGCCCAGCAGGTCATCGCTAACGCAAAGAAGGTTTTATTTCTTGGGTTCAGCTATAACCCACAGAACCTTGAACGTCTGCGAGTAGTGACACAGAATCCTGAAGAATCATTTCCAGGCACCGAGTGATTCTTCGGGACCTGTATAGGGATGTCAGTAGAGGATTCAGCAGAGGTAAATTTGCGTAGTCAGATGAAACTTCAGTTAGTAAAACCAGAGATCGGGATTGCGGAGCTCTTGAGCCATCACTTTTCATACCTCGCGCCTGATTTGACACCCTAGTCCGAGAAAAGTATCTTTGCAGGGCCTATTTTTTCGATTTGGTAGTTGATTTTAAAAAGCCTGTAGAATGACGGCAGGGACTCTATGACAGCAAAGAAACAAGCAATCGGAGCTCCTCTAATACAAGCAAATATTTCTCCATTTGCTTTCCAGCATTATGCACGTGATTTTTTCGCAGCGTATCTCGCATATCGACCAAGTGGTCGTTTCTCTCCTGCCAGATTGTTTCTTATCTCAAGAAGTATTGAGCTTGCTTCGAAAGCACTTCAGATAGCGCAACATAGAAAGTTCGACGAGATAAAGAAAATTAATCATAATCTGGTTAAATCGTGCGATACTCATACGCTTGCCCGGTATGCGATTGTTTTGACCACGGAAGAGCTGGAAGCTTTAAGGATGGCGGATGCCTATTATAGTAACAAGGGATTTGAGTATTTCTGGTTTACCAAGGAGGGCGTCCCACCAGACAGATCAGGCCCAACTCAAGCTCTTTTGGGGTGGCCTGACTTGCCTAAAGAGAATGAGTTGGAGTGTGTATATACAAAATTAACAAGTGTTGATTTGTCAGACGATGATAGGCCAATCTAACGTTGAACAGGTATCTAGTTGTGCCCAGAACTTATGCGGGTTCTTTAATTTTTCTAAAGACCAATTTTACCAGTCGGATTCCCCCGGAATACCGTGGCGTCGCGTATATACCGCTTAAGCATATCAAGCGACGCATGGCCTGAGTGCCTCTGCACATCAAGCGGATCTACTCCTGCTTGAATCGCAGACGTGACAAGCCCAGCTCGTAGTGAATGCCCAGAGAACTTACTAGGCTCTAATCCAATATCAGACCCGTAGCGTTTCACCATGCGGGCGACGGCTTTATCCGAGAGTCTAGTATCTTGCACCTTGCTCCACCTAACCGGCCGAAAAAGCGGCCCATCACCGATCCCTCCAGCCTTCATCCAAGCAGTGACTGCCTTCACAGGGCAGGTCTCCTCATGGTCTCCAAAGCACACACCAACTTTTCTCCCAAACGAATACTGGTCGGTCTTACTTTTCTTAATCGTCACCACTAGACCTTCTTTGCACAGTGCAAGATCCTCAACGTCAATCCCAACTAGCTCGCTACGCCTTAGCGCCCCAGAGAACCCAAGCAGTAATAGCGCCTTGTCGCGTAAGCCTTGAAGGGTAGGGGGGATCTCTCCGACCATCTCTTTTATGTGTAGAGTCACGGTACGTAGGTTGCTTTTGCGTCGGCGCACACTTCTTCTTGCGTTTAATACCTTCCAGTATCTGCCTAACCTTAAAATCCTTAACAGGGTTTGTCTTTTGCTGTGAGAATCTATGAGCTACGGAGATAGCAGCCAAGCGCCTAGTGTTAGGAGCAAGTGAGGCGTCTAAGTATTCGCGAGCCTCGTGGAGCAGAGCGTCGATAATCTCTGAAACCTGATTGTTTTCAGATGTTGTTTCAGGTTGTAGCTTGTTAGCCGATTACGGTGGACGCTCCCGTTGCAAATGTAGAATAAAGCCGTGAACTGATCAGTTCGGGTCAGAAAATGCTGGATTGGTCAAGAACTCTTGATCACTTGAGAGTCGGGAGTTCTCCCGATATTTTTACTCCCGTTTTGCGGAGAGCTTAGCCAATTCTAT
>JBIKKR010000192.1:0-4658 GCA_044360225.1 Bdellovibrionota bacterium
TGAACGGTTTGAATCCCGATCTCGATTTTCAGTACTATCTGGACTTGCTGGCGATGATCCGCAGGGAGTTTCCAGCGCTGCACATTAAGGCCTTTACAGCGGTGGAGATTCACTACTTTGCGACCAAGTACTCGATGTCGTACAGAGAGGTTCTCCAGTCGCTCGTTGCAGCAGGACTCGGCTCTCTCCCTGGTGGAGGGGCTGAGATATTCGCTGACCGAGTGCGCAAGAAGATCTGTCGCGATAAGGCCAACGCTGAGGAGTGGCTCGGTGTCCACAGGGCTGCGCACGAACTCGGATTAAAGAGCAACTGCACGATGCTCTACGGAACGATTGAAACGATTGAGGAACGGATTGATCATATGCTTCGATTGCGCGAGCTGCAGGATGAGACACAAGGCTTTCAGGTCTTCATCCCGCTTGCGTTTCATAACGAGGGCAATCGGATGGAGCGGCTTCCAGCTCCCACTGGCGTTGAGGATCTGCGAGTGATTGCAGTGAGTCGCCTGATGCTCGATTCAATCCCGCATATCAAGGCATACTGGGTGATGCTTGGGATCAAGACAGCTCAAACTGCCCTGCTCTGCGGAGCCAACGATATCGACGGTACGGTGACCGAGGAGAAGATATATCACATGGCCGGCTCAGATTCTCCCGATGCCCTAGCACTGAGCGAGATACGCCACACTATCGAGGCTGCAGGCCTGTTCCCGCAAGAGCGCACGACAACGTATGAGAATGTAAATAGAGTATAACCGCCTAGGCGCGTCCGGGCGCGCTTATCTGCACTGGCACGGTCGCGCACAAAAGGCGCCTACTGCTAAGTGGCTTCTAGTAACTACGGCTTGGTGATCGCCAGCGTAGCTGCCACAACTACCAAGACGGGCACTGCAAACCAGAGCTTCTTCGCCAGATGTTGCTTATAGCCGAAGGCCACAAAGGCACCAAGCGCTAGCCAGATGACTACCTTGCCGACCACCCAGCCGGGGAACGAGTGAATACCAAGCCTGGCAAGCATCCCAAAGCCAGCCACGAGGAGTAACAACAACCCGACTCCGTGAGTAATCACGGCTCCCTTACGGAATGCGTTGGTAGCCTTCGTGCCGCCGTTAATTGCGTGAACTATAATTCCACCCAACGAGAGCACAACGAGCGTTAGACCGAGCAGGTGAAGAATCTTATATACTTGATATGACATGACGGTATTCCCTCCGAACTAGCAGGTGCACGCTAAGCTCAAGCGAGCCGTGTGTCAAATGCTAAAAGCGGATGGTACGCCCTACTATGACCCAAAGAGCGCCATCTGACGATCAGGGAGCGAAATGTCCGCGGGGTGATATATTTTCTCCGGCGCAATCGCTTCAAGCGCCGCTACCAGCGGTTTTCTGGTGTCCGTTCGGAGCCAGTAGAACTGCCGATCTGCTGCGAGCTTGCTCGCAAGTGCTCCGCTGGGCCGCGCTCCGCGCGTTGTATCGGCAATCGATTGCACTGTTATAAAATCAGCCTCCGCAGCGAGTGACTCAGCGAACGACCGCGCATCGGCACGCCAATCCCCATACGGGAGCATCGGCCCAACCTGCACTCCGACCTTAAAGCCGAACCGTTTGAGAGCCCGAACTGTCTTCCAGCGTTCGGCAACTGTTGGTTGGTCAGGTGTGTAGCGCTGTCGAACCTCCTCTAGCGGGGTCTCAATGCCTATCTGAACGAACGTATTGTGTCGCACCTGCTTCAGCACCGGCAGCCCGATGACAATTAATGGCGAACGCGTCTGCACAATGAGCTTCCCCGGAGCGTACCGCTCAAAGAGCTCCAGGAACTTCATGCTTGTGGCGAATTTTTCGTCAAATGGATGAAATGGGTCCGTAGTTACCCCAAACACGATCGTGGTACGCCTAAGCTCCCCTCGCGAAGAGAGTTTGGATAGGTGCCGCTCAAGATCCCCGAGGGGCTCACCCGACCCAAGAACGTATCGACTCCTGAGCCCGCCAGGTCCCGCCCGCAAATCGCCATCTATCTGTAACTGATAGCTTTTTTCCTCTGTATCAGCTCTTCCTATTGAAATACCTCGAGCGTACGAATCAACAACCAGAACGGGACTTTCGCGCCGTTTTACAGCAGATACCCGCACCGCATCATGTTCGACCATAGTCGCCCCCTTTAACCTATCTTGCACCCGCACAACCAGCCGGCCGAGCGGGCGCGACTTTAAGCTTCTTAAACTTAGGACGCCGGGGGCGGGCGATTCGGTTCAAGCTACTTAAAGTAAGCACTCCGACCGCCCTTCTACCTCCTGCGGTTTGGGGATTTACACTTGCTGCCCGCTGGTGTTGAATGTTAGTTGGTTGGCGTTTAGTGCTACCTAGGTCACATAAGGCAAGGAGTTGTATATGGCGGGTTTAGTCGGCGAGATTGGCGATTCTGATTTCGAGGAGAAGGTTTTAAAGGCTTCTACCCTCGTAGTTGTAGATTTCTGGGCGCCTTGGTGCGGACCATGTAAGAGCATCGCTCCGGTGCTCGAAGAGGTAGCAAAAGAGCTTGCCGGCCAGGTTTCCTTTTATAAGGTAAACGTGGACGACAACCCGAAGAGCCCCGCACAATACAGTGTGCGAGCTATCCCGAACATGGTGATCTTCAAAGGCGGTGTTGAGGTCGACCGTGTAGTTGGTGCAGTGGCTAAGGACAAGTTGATTGAAGTCCTCCGAAAGTCACTCTAAGACAGACAGCTCCTGGTTTGCGGTCGTTGTCCGACCTAATAATCTCTCGATTTCTAACGACGAGTTCGATGGGCTTTGCGCGGATTTGTGCGAACACGGAGCTGCTGGTACGGCAGTTGACCGCGCGCCGGAGATCGCCTGCTACTTAGAAGGTTCCCAAGAAAGTGTCGACTCGTTCCTGACGCAAGTCAGCGCTCTCGGATGTAGTGTTATATCCGTGTCTGCGGTGCGCCACGAGAACTGGACAGCGGCCTGCCCTGACGTCTGGGAGCCTATTAGAGCCGGGGTGATTGAGGTAGTGCCTGTTCAGTCTGCCGAGGACGATCGCCCAGCCGCACCCGGCGCAATACGGATTATACCGGGACTTGGATTTGGCACAGGGCACCACTCGACTACCCGCATGGTGCTGTCGGCGCTCTGTGATCATGTTAAGACCATTGCAGAGCCTCGTGCGCTGCGCGTGTATGACCTGGGCACGGGAAGCGGGATACTGGCGATAGCAGCAGCAAAGCTGCTCGGTGTGGCGGTTGAGGGTAACGACATAGACCTAGGCGCCCTGGAGAATGCGCGCGATAACATCGCACTCAACAACGTACAGCACTTAGTAAGTGTGTCCAACGCCCCGATTACGGCGGCTAACGGTCCATACGATCTTATCTTGGCCAACGTGTACGGTGAGGTGCTGATGAACCTGGCCTCAGAACTAACCAGGATAGCGTGTCCCGGTGCCACCGCTATCCTTTCAGGCATTACCGAGATCGTCTGGGATCAAGTTTGGCACGTGTACGGCTCGGAATACCGCTGGGAGCTCATTTCTGAACAGAGCGAAAACGGCTGGATGTGTGCGGTTATCCGTGCGCCTAACGGCTGAGCTCGTTTTCCCTTGCGCGCGTCCTGTGCCCTTGATTATCATCTAACAGAATACGGCTTAACAGGGACTACGAATGAAAGCGATCTTCTTTGAGAAACACGGCGAGATAGACACTCTCAAGTATGCGGATCTGCCGCAGCCAGAGCCAAAACTCGGAGAGGCGCTCATACGCGTGCGCGCAGTGGCCCTCAATCACCTCGACATCTGGGTGCGCCGCGGATGGCCCGGCCTGCACCTTGAGATGCCACACGTTGGAGGTGCTGATGTCTCTGGAGAGATCGTTGCCGTGAATGTTCCCGGCACAACCTGGACTCCCGGGACCAGGGTAATTGTTAACCCCGGACTGATAACCTCAGAGGATGAGTGGACTCGCAAGGGCGAGGATAGTCTCAGCCCCGGATACAAGATCCTCGGTGAACAAACTCAGGGCGGAATGGCTGAGTTTGTCTGCGTGCCTGTCGGCAACCTGTACCGTCTTCCAGATTCCGTATCGTTTGAGGCTGGAGCTGCGCCACTGCTCGTAGGCGTCACCTGCTGGCGTATGTTGTTTACTCGGGGCGGATTGCGAGCCGGCGAATCGGTGTTGGTTGTCGGCGCCGGCGGTGGTGTCAACTCACTCTCGATACTCCTCGCCAATGCAGCTGGAGCGTCGGTTATCGCGCTCGCTGGAGGTAAGGAGAAGGTCGAGAAGGCGTACGCCTTAGGCGCCACAACAGTTATTGATTACACGGCCACCACTGACTGGCAGCTAGAGGTTTTAAAGGTTACTAAGGGACGCGGTGTTGACCTTGTCGTAGACAACGTTGGTTCGCGCACCATGCCAAAAAGCTTACGCGCTGTTGCTCGCGGGGGGCGCATCGTTACCGTTGGAAACACTAAGGGCTTCGAACTCTCGTTCGATAATCGCCTCTTCTTTACCAAGCAGGTTTCACTGATCGGCTCGACGATGGGAGGCAGGCAGGATTTTGTTGAGGTGATGGAGTTCCTGTACCAACGCAAGCTTCAGATCCCGATTGATACAGTAGCTCCGCTCGCGGATGGAATTAAAATGATCCAGAGGCTTGAGTCAGGCC
>JBIKKR010000063.1:0-16165 GCA_044360225.1 Bdellovibrionota bacterium
TCTTGGCCTCTACGGCTTTGGCCGCAACCGCCTGCTGTTCGAGCGCGGACGGTGATAGCCTTGCTCGATCTGAAGCAGAATTACCAACAGGAACGCTAGCGTCACGTGCTGGGTGCTCTAAAGCGATAGGCTGCTTACCTGCACTAGGCTGGGCCACCGCAGAAGAAGGAGGAGGAGCAGTTAAATCACTCTTGCTTGAACCAGAGACAACTGCCGCCTCATCAAGCATGAGCATCGATTGAGGTGCACGAACCTGCTTGTGTGATTTATCCTGAACAACTACCGATACATTTATTGACGGAGCACCCTTTGCATCTTTCACTGGCTCCACGCGCGCAACCTTCTGCTCTGTCTTGGCTGCAGCCGGCTGTGCATTTTCAAGAGCTTTTGCAGCAGACTGCTGCGGTGCTCCTGCCGTTGCCGCTACTGTAAGCAGCAGCATGCCGTTATCAAGTCGCGCTTCGTGCGTGACTCCCTTCGCATCCTTCAGATCAACAACTATGCGCGTTTTGTTAGGATGTGTACCGACTCGAACACCGGAGACATGCTCTACATTTTTAACCTTCATTGATTCAGTATCAGGTAACTGCGTTGACTCTACATCAACGACGAGACGATCTGGACTCGATAAACGCGTAACTGAGTACTTAGGAGTAGCGGCCCCGACTGGGATAGCGATCTGATTGGTGCCAGCCACACTCCGAGCTTCTATGTGGGCACGCACAGGATTCGTAGCAGCAGTAGCTGCATCATCAGCTTTCTTGGGGGCGACTTGCTTGGTGAGCACTGTATCTGCAACTGCTGGCTGAGCGGCTAAAGGCTGCACCTGCGACTTCCCCTCTGCCTGAGCGCCGCGTGCTGACAGGAGCACCGCGCTCGATAACGTCACGACCGCCACGGCACATCCCACACAACTTGTCTTTGTAAAACCCATAACTCATTCCTTTGAGTTACCGTCTGAGGCGCATACTGCAAATTCGCAGCTCTGCGCGGGGATCCCCGCCCCTTAACCAACGGCACCTGACTACCGGCTGAGCAAATCGAAACGTTCGAACCTCGGAATCGACCACCACGCGTGACTCGCCACTACGCACGCCCACGATTGACCGAGAACATCGCTAGCGAACACAAACCACGTTCGATCTACCTCTGCTCAGGTACTGCAAAATGAGATGGCTGCGCGCAACCAAAGGAATCGAAAAGTTCCTCTCTTCAGCTATTATTTCAGCGCCTGATCCGAGACCGCCAACTTTCAAATGTCGTTTGCCATCAGTGCGGTTCAAAACTCGGTCGTTTTTAATCGACGTGGCGATCGGAACGACTCTCATCACCCTCAACCGCAGCGGTTTCTAGCAGTAATGTTGCCTGGAGCGGCTGCGCTGGGTAGGACCACTCAGGCGATTTCACTTCCACCTCAATAAGCACGATTGGCGAGCCCTGCTCCGAGATATCTCTGATGAATGTAGAGATTCCGGCGAAGTTCCCTGTCACCATTACCTGGTGACGATGGCGTATGGCTTGCCTGTCAGAGACTCCTACTCCTTCTGCCCGCACTCCCTCCACACGAACCGTGCCCTGCCGTGAAGCGCGGTCAATGATATGGACCAAGTCGTGTTGCACCACGCCCGTGCTCTCCTGACCGCCCAACTCCACCCTCGGATATTCCTTCAACTTTACCTCGAGCTCTAGTAGCTGCTTTCGATGAAGGTCACGCCTATCCTCCAGTGATTCCAATGCCTCGTCGGTATCAGTCAAGGAGCCTCGCACAAGATGTTTGCCCGGGCCACAGTACGTGCCGAAGGCTCCCACCACTATAACTACAACGCAGCAGGCCTGATACTGGACCGGCGATAACCTCCCCACCCGTAGCGCGAGAAAACTAATGAGAGAATCTATGTACTTCTCCAATCTCAGTACGCGCATCTGATAACCCTCTCACGTGTAAATCTTTCCTGACCACTCGAATCACAAACTCCTGAAACATCTGCCTCTGCATGCCAACATCCCTAAGTATCTCAACCGACACATCCATTGTGTGGTCGTCCGACCGCAGAGCACTAACAAGTTCACCAACGTCAGAACGCTTGCTCGCTACACCTGCGAGAATAATCTGACGCTCACTGAGTCGTAACGATGATAACGTAACATTCGTCGGTATGAGGCTCGCGATATCCATCATCTGCCGAGAGACCCAGACTCTGGCTGCTTGCACATCATCACGCTGCTTTGCTTTTAGCTCTTGGCGCTCGACCTGCCGTTGGCGGGTTAGGATTGCTTGCCGCATGGAGCTAATTTCAGTCGACAACGCCTCGCGCCTCTCTGCATCAGCACCTCCGATGCATTGCACCACGTAACCTCCACAAGCCACAGCTATGCCAGCCATTCCGATAGCTATCAGTATCGTTAGTAACCTACGCGCACGAGAACGTGCCCGACGCGCTTCTAAAACAATCTCAGGCATAAGATTGATTGCTATCATCTCTGCGACCACTCAGCCTTGTACACGTTTAAAAATCTGAGGTGCGATCGCTCCCAGCGCATCATCAAAAAGCCCCTGTTCCTGCGCCCCTTGAATTCGGAGACCACAGAGATCGTCTGTCGGTTGAGTGATCTTCATATAGCGATCGACTCTTTGAGACACTTCATACTGAATCCCCGTTAATCGATGGACGCGCTCATGAAGCTGTCGAAGGTTAGTCAAACTTCCCCCGAACAGTATCTGTGTGATTGGACGCGCGACTGCGTTTGCTCGTTCAATCATATTAGCAACTGCTTTTGCTATCCGGTCGGTTGTCGCGCCTAAAGGCTTTTCTGTGTCGACGTTTCCATCGAAACTACGTCGCTCTCGCTGATACCAGCACCGCGTGTCACTGGCGATCAACACCCCTCGGTCCCAGAGGCTCAGCTCCTGTGAGTCGATATCCGCTGAACATACCAGCGCTACATCGGAGCTCAGACTTCGACACTGTAGTCGCCACCGGTTGTAACGGGCTATCTCTCCGGTTGTCATACCCCCAAGGCACCACTCCCGATCTTTAAATAGCCGCGCATAAGCCTCTACTGAACTTCGGCGTGCGGCCATTACCATAACTGCACGAGCACCAGCTATACTCACCGCATGCGCAGATGCATCAACAACAAGCGAACTACGATCTCCCGGTAGCTCGATCGGATGTGCGGCAAGAATCTCCTTGATAGAGGCTTGCGCGAATCCCGCAGGAGCAACAAATGAAGTCCGGTAACACAGAAGCTGTGGAATAACTACAAAGATCTCCCCGTCTTCTCGGTGGTGGAGAACTGTACCCGGTATGCTGTGGATTACGTCCCGCAGCATCTCTGAGTCCTCTAGCGCTCCTGAATTCTCATTGATACATCCCACGGGTAACGGCACAGCGTCAAGACGCACTGCATATACTCGGTCTCTCGACATCTCTGCCTGAGCGACCCTCAACCACGATGGAGTAAACACTATGCCAACTACACGTCGCGCTACCATGGAGAATACGTTCCTAGCAATCTTGTGACCCGTCCAGCTCATTACCCGTTCTTTGAATAATCGGAGAAAATGTAAGTTTGTTGCTTAGTAACTGAACAGCATAAACGCTTTTGTTCACCTAAGCCCCTAGTACGGGGCGGCTGCCTGGATATCTCAGGACTCGTCCATTTTAAAGGGCCTGCTATTTTCTTACCTTTCTGATCAAAGTAGGATACTGTAGGAATCAAAATTAAAGACTGTCGGTCCTGGCAATGTCGCCGATACAACTATCCCTTAATCCAGACAAGCTTCCTGAACCCGAGAGCCGGGCTTTGTGTACGACTGTCATTCCACCCCTCGATGGTGAATTTCTCTACGAGTACGCCGTCTCAACTCACGGCCACCTCGCTGTCGGTGATGTTATTGAGGTACCTCTTGGTCGTCGTACCACTCATGCATTTATCACATCGATTAACTCTGAGAAGGAAGCGAAGACTCTGCAACAGATGGAGCGCCGTGGAGTTTCGATTCGCACAATCTCATCGCAAGCCCTGAGCCAACGCGCCTTTAACCCCGAGCACGTAGCCTTTTATGAATGGATAGCTCGCTACTACGCTGAACCGCTCTCAAGAATACTCGATCTCGCCATACCTACACCGGCTGTGACTAAACCTCAACGTGGCTACCGGCTCGCCAGTACTACGCTGTCTTCCCCGACGGGAGCGGTGTCGCTTGGTCCCATTCAGAATCGCGTAGCAGAGCTTTTGAAAAACACTTTCGATCCCGTCCTTGCCAGCGAGCTCAAGGCGACGTGCGGAGCGTCAGCGGCAACCTTACGCTCACTGGTGCAGAAGAATCTGATCGAAGAGGTATTAATAGAGAAAGCTGGAAAGGCTCTCACACCTCCGGATCTGTCGACGGTAACACCACCGACCCTCAACGAAGAGCAACAAAGCGCAGTCGCCTCTATCAGGAATCTTGGGGTTGGTTTTTCTGCCACGTTAATCCAGGGTGTTACCGGCAGCGGAAAAACAGAAATATACTTAACTCTCATTCTCGAAGCGCTCACCAAGGGGCTCTCGGCGCTCGTGATCGTCCCTGAGATAGCCCTTACCCCTCAGCTGACTGAGCGATTCGTCTCTCGACTCCAACTTCCAGTTGCGGTTTTGCACAGTAGCTTGAAGCCCAAGGAGCGGTGGCAACACTGGTCCGACCTAGTTTCCGGGCGAGTGCGTGTGGCGATCGGCGCTCGCTCTGCGATATTTGCGCCGCTTAACAACCTGGGGCTTATCGTTGTTGATGAGGAGCACGATTCGTCGTTCAAGCAAGGCGAAGGGATCCGATATCACGCCCGCGACCTTGCCCTCGTCCGTGCCAAGCTATCTGCCTGCCCGGTCATTCTGGGTTCCGCCACTCCGTCCCTAGAAAGTTACAACAACGCTCGGGCTGGGAAATATCTCCACGTGCACCTGCGGCAGAAGTACCACGATGCGGCGCAGTCGACGTTTGAGATCATCGATATAAACAAGATAAAGCCGTGGGAGATGAAGTCAAAGAGCATCTCGCCCGCTTTTTTTCTGGGACTGCAGAGGACACTAACTGCGGGAGGCCAAGCGTTTGTGCTCTACAACAGACGAGGATTCGCCAGCTACCTTCAGTGCTCTTCTTGTGAACACGTACTTGGATGTCCTCACTGTAGCGTTACTCTGACCTATCATCGCAACGCGCATTCACTCATCTGTCACCAGTGTAGCTTCACCATGGTACCACCGCCCCTGTGCGTTGGATGTGGTGCTCATGAAAAGCTTGACCCTGGTGCTGAAGCTCTTTTTGCGCACCGTGGCTCAGGAACCGAGCGGGTGCACGAAGAGCTCGACCAACTCTTTCCAACAGCCCGAATAGCAGTTCTTGATCGAGACACAGCATCGTCTGTTCAGGACTACGTAGAGATTCTACGGAGCGTCCGCGAGCGTGAAGTAGACATCCTTGTTGGAACGCAAATGATCGCTAAGGGTCATGACCTCCCAGGAGTCACTTTCGTTGGAATCGTCGATTCAGATGTTGGGCTCCATATACCTGATTTTCGAGCTGCAGAGCGATCGTTTCAGCTCCTGACTCAGGTTGCCGGCCGTGCGGGGCGGCGAAGCAACCAAGGTCATGTAGTGCTCCAAACACGGGTTCCTTCCCACCCCAGCTTAGTACTTACCGCATCATCAAAGTATGACGAGTTCGCCGCGCAGGAGCTTGCCGTACGCAGAGAATTACACTACCCACCATTCCATAAACTACTTCGAATAGTAGTATCAGCTCCGGAACGGCCTGTTGCGCTCAACCGAGCTGCAGAACTCGCCAGATCTGCCACGGACCTCGGTGAGCGGTTAAAGATACAAGTTCTTGGCCCTGCTCCAGCACCGATTGAGAGGATACGCACACTGTGGCGCTATCACATACTTATGCGTTCCCCCTCCATAGCTTCGTTACAACATGCGATGAAGCAATTGAAGCGGAGCTACCAGTCAAAAGACGATATTCGTGTGTCGTATGACCTCGATCCGCACGATATGTTGTAAACCCAGCCTCATTCATAGCAGGGCGAGTGATTTTTTCAAAATTGCTCGCGCAGGGTTTAGTAACCACTACCCACGGTGAGATCGCTCGGTTAGCTGCTGGTACAATTGGGCATACTCTACATCGAGCGCGTCGTAGCGACGTTTCAGGTTAAAGTACTGCTCGTTAGACTGCTGAATCTGATTGAGCATCGTCTGAATCTTCTCCTCAGATCGGAGCAGCTCTGATTTCATGACTGCGACCTGATTCCGCATCTGGGCTGTTAACTCAATTTCAGTTATGAGTCCCTCCATCTTTGCGAGCGAATCAGCGATCTGATCACGCAATTGATCGTTCTTCGAGCGCATATCCTCTTCTTTTCTGCGCAGGATCTTCAGTTCTTCCTTGGTTTCTGTCTGACTCGCCTCAAGCTCTCGTCCTATCTCCTCAAGCTCCCGCATGCGCCCCTCAAGGGTCTCTAACTCAGCTTGCGTTATCGTCACGCGACCCCTCTCGACCTTCAAAATTTCGCGCGACTCAACAAATCCTCGCCCAACTTGGCGCATATCAGACTGCGGAGCCATTTCACCTTGCGCCGCCTCGACCTTGGACCAAAGGTCTCGTTTCTGCTGCACTTCATCTTTGATAAGTTCAAACTGCTTAAGCAAACCTTGATTGGCGCTGCGTACACGACTAAACATGAAGAACGCGACCAATCCAGATTGAATGATGGCAATAAGGATAACCGTTCCCCACATAGCGCTACGCTGGCTCCCCCGCATCCTCAATCGCACCCTGGTGCACCTCAGGTACCTGCGGTGCATCAGGCTCGCCTTCTCCGCTCATAAGTTCCAAAAGTACAAAGAGCGGATCCTCCGCTGCAACACTCGTTGCAGTTGCTCGATTCTCCAAGGCTTCAATCGCTTCAAGCACCTGTGCCGGCGGAAGATACCGTTGTCCTACTTCTGCGGACGCCGACTTCTTACCCTTCGCTATTCGTTGGGTAACCACAAACCCCAGCGCATTGAAAACAGAAATGATGGCGAGTGCGATGAGCGAAAGTTTTAACCCACCTGTCGGGGACTTCGCTCCGTCGTGATCTTCGTGTTCATCGTGGCCACTCGCTTGGGTTGATACGACCGACCTCTCTCCTGCGGTAAAGGCTAGAGTCACGACCTGGCTTTCTGCTTCTACGCGCTCACCCTTCTTATCTATACCCTGCACCACTGCCTTCACGCGATAGAGCCCGCTACTTGGCAGCGTCTGTGCCAGAGCTTCGTACTCACGGCTCGTTGCAGAGATTCGCTTCAGTGGTAGTTCCGTGACCCGGCGGTCCTGTGAAACAGCGGCAAGCACAACCTTAAATGACTTTAGGGACGCAACCTCGGTACTGAGGACAACAGAGAACTCTGTATCGTCACCGCCTGATACTGCGCCTCCACGAGCTCCTACCTGAGATTTTTCTCCGATTGGGGACACGCCCTCTTCGACAAACGCTCCTGCCGGACTCCGCACAGTGAGCGTCACCAAACGCGGCCGAACGGTGAAGGGAATCTGCTGCGAGCGCTGGAAGGTTGGTCCCTTCGCTACCACCGTAAGCTTGTACGAGCCGACCTCAAGCGGCCCCGTACGCGACGAAAAAATTCCGTCGAGCGCTACTACATCTCCGCGAGTGCCATCATCACTCAAGGGCTCCTGAACGATCGGCTTTGAGACTTTGTCCGTGGAGATGATTTGAAATCCCAGTTTGATGATGCCACTCATGTCCGGCAGCACAACCGGCTTGTTATCCTCGTAGAATCGCGCTTGAACGAGGGGTTCATCGCCAGCACGAACTACCAAAGGCCAGTCTGTCAAGAGCTTCAGATCGGTCAAAACCGTGGCGAAGCCGTCCTCCGTCACGCCTCCAGTAACGCTCCAATCACCGAGATCGGGCTCCATCACCGTGATGACATCGAAATTCTGTCCGGCAAACCATGTGACATAGTCCGGATGCCTCTCTGCTGTCATCACCTCTCCTTTCGGTGACGAGAGCGACAAAATCGCCTCATGTGCGTGATTGATGTAGAAGGTCGCCTCAGCTACGTCAGCATCAATCGCAAAGCCGCGCCCGGTTTGAGGCACTACTTGCGGGCGCTTGAGGGCCAGAAACATCTCTGAGAAGGACTTATGCACCTCCTCAGCTGTCTGCGTGTACCACGTCAAACCATCCGTTGCAGCAGCAACCTCACCCAAGAGCGCACGATCCGCCTGTTCGCTCAACGCAACCGTGAAGAGTCGTATCTCTTTAGCTTTCAGCTCGGGCAGCATCTCTTGCACGAGCTGCAATGTGCGCGCGAACGCTGGACCCACCTTTGGATCCGGCTCAACCTTACCATCAGACAAAACGACTATGACCCGCTGGGTATCTGCCTGCGGGACCTTCTCGAGCATCGCCGCACTAACTTTAATTCCTTCGGTGATATCCGTAAAAGCTCCCTCAACCGGAATCGCTCGGATCCGCTGCATAATCTCTTCTGCCTTACGAGGAGCAAATGAATCTAGGTCTTGGACAACCTTTGCATCCCCAGCAAACTGAACTATTCCGAGACGATCTCCTTCGGTCAGAAACGAAGTAAGCAGCTTAGCTCCCTCGTATCGCAACGCTCCTGGATCGGTCTTCAACATGCTACCCGAGGCATCGAGCATGAGAACGACATCGAGTTTGGATCGTGGCGATGTCTTCACATTTGTATCAGCACGTACGTGTCTCGGAGCGATACACAGCACCACCATGCACACGAGGCACGCCACGAGCATCTCACGAGAGCGGTAGAACGTATGTGTGCCCTGCACTATCCCTTTCACTATCTGCAACTGATACCTGTAGACGCTACGCGACTAAACGGCGCGCCTCAATGATATCAGCGTGTTACAGCGCGCACAATACACATATCGCGATTGATCGCGCGCACCTTCCGAAATAGTGTACGATGAGCGCTGCAGCGTTCAAGAGTCAGCTTCTGAGGTTTTGTCATGATTCGGTTGGGATGGATGCGTATTTGGGGAGTTTTACTTATCAGTCTCACCAGCCTTCCTATCCCTCTTAGTTATGCCGACAGAGACCCACCTTTTGCCTTGCCTCCACGAGGGGAAATTCTCAAGTTACGCAGCGCAATCATCGAAACTTCCCAGGGCTCACTGTACTTTGAGCTGCTACCAGAGGAAGCCCCCTGGCACGTGGCGAACTTTAAGTACCTGGCAGATAGGAAATTTTATCGGGGATTGTCATTTCACCTCTACCAACCCGGCTACCTCATCCAAGGGGGAGATCCTAAGGGCAATGGGTTTGGAGGCCCGGGATACTCGCTGCCGCCAGAGTTTAGCTCACGCAGTCATAAGTTTGGGACTCTCGGAATGGCTCGAAAGCCTGACGCGTACAATCAGAAGAAGCAATTGGTAAACCCTCAGAGGCGCTCAAGCGGAAGCCAGTTTCACATCTTGCTCGACGATGCTCCGCATATGGATGGACGGTATACGGTGTTCGGCAAACTCGTTGGCGGAGATGACGTACTATCGAAACTGCGAAAGAACGACACGATTCTAAACGTCACGGTGTTTGTTCGTGAAGGGGGTCGCTAGGAAGGCGGGGCACAACACCTCGATAACGAGGTGTTGCTCTTCCATCCTAGGTTAAGCCTACAGATCAGAAGCCTCTAGATACGAAGTAGTACTCTCCTCCCCCTCTCCCTGTTCGCCTCCCCCAACAGAGGTATCAGGGTACTGATCGGGCTCACTACCCTTCACAAAATACTCAACGATCGCCCCTGGTGCTCCTGGCGACGTGCGAGCACCACTGTGCTTCGACACCCAGAATGGCTCAACTCCATCTGGAACTGCAAAATCAAGCTGCTGCTCCACCTTCGGTGGGCGATATTCAATACCGAGCTGTTCCGCTTCCAATCGAGCCTCTTTCTCAAGCTCTGCCGCTGCTCTCAACTCCTCCGCAGTGAGAAAATCACGCATGAATGAGAGCCAGATCGGCGCCGATACCACTCCGCCCGTCTCCTTCGGCCCGATCGCTTTCTTCTGATCAAAGCCGACCCACACTCCACATACCCACTGGGGAGTGTAGCCGACAAACCAAGCATCCATCTGATCGTTTGAAGTTCCTGTCTTGCCCGCCACCGGACGGCCCAGCTCCTTCACCTTGTATCCGGTGCCGTGCTCTACGACCCCCTTCATCATGTTCGCCATCACGAAGGCACTGTTCTCATTAATTACGCGCTTAGCTTGCTGAGGTTTCTCAGCGTTATAGTCATACAGTACCTTGCCAAACCGATCGGTAATCTTGGTCACAAAGACGGAGTCAAATAGTATGCCCTTGGCGGGAAAAACACCGTAGGCTCGCGTAATCTCAAGGGGACTCACTTCACTGCTACCAAGTGACAACGAAAGATTGCGACCCATTGGGCTCGTTATCCCCAACAGTCGTGCGTACTCAATCGCAGCATCGACCCCAATCCGCGAAACGATATCGGCAGACACAAGGTTCCGCGACTTCTCCAGGGCTGTCCGCAGGGTGATCGGTCCTAGGAATTTCTCGTCGAAGTTTGCTGGTGTCCATACGGTATCACCAACACGAAACGATCTCGGCGTATCGTGGACAATAGTTGATGGGGTATACGAGAACTTATCGATCGCGGCTAAGTATACTATCGGCTTAAACGATGACCCAGGCTGCCTGAGAGACTGCGTAACACGATTAAACTGACTGTGGTTATAATCGTAGCCTCCCATCATCGACCGCACCTCGCCAGATAGCGGGTCGATCAACACAATCGCCCCCTCTATCTGTGGAGTCTGATCTAAAAGCAACTTTCGCGGTCGCTTTCCATCAGAACCAGCGGAATATTTAACATCCTCACGAAACGCAACCTCAATAATATCACCCACTTTGATCGTTGCAGCTGGATCACCAAAACGCGTCTCGTCGTTTGAGTCGAGGAACTTTTTCGCCCATGTCGACTCCTGCAGGTCAACAAGATACTCCTGCTCTCCTACCAGAACCCGTGCTGTTCCCTTTCCAACCGATAACACGTACGCAGGTAGCGGAGCATCAACAATTAGTTCAAGTTTGCCATACTTCGCCGAATATTCCTTGGACGTCATCGTGTCTATCGGTCCACGCCAGCCACGACGCTTATCGACCTCGCGAAGACCAGCCCGAAGCGCCTTGAGAGCCAATTGATCCGCCTGAGGGTCTACCGCTGTCACGATCTCAAGACCATCTGTGTCGAGATCGAGATCCTTCCACTTTTCCGCGAATACACGCCGAATCTCACCCACGTAAAACGGGGACGCGAAGATATTCTGTTGGCTCGAAGGATATACCACGATCTGCTCCTGCTCAGCCTGTCGTAGTTCAGCATCGGTGATAAATCGCGCCTCGCGCATCTGACCTAGTACCGTCGTCTGCCTCGACTTAGATTTATCTATATTCCTCAGTGGTGAGTAACTGCTTGGCGCTTTCGGCAATCCAGCCAACATCGCGGCTTCCGCTATCGTCAACTCTGGTAGCTCTTTGTGAAAATAGATCCTACTAGCCGCCTTAATTCCATAGGCGCCATTCCCGAAGAATATCTGATTGAGATAGATCTCAAATATCTCGTCTTTGGAGAATCGGCGCTCAAGACGATACGAGAGGATCGCCTCTTTAGCCTTACGCACCAAACTCTTCTCTGGGGTCAGGAGTAGATTTTTAACGACCTGCTGCGTAATGGTTGATGCTCCCTGCTTAGCGTTCCCGCTCTGGAGGTTCTTGTACACGGCGCGCGCTATGCTCACCGGGTCAATTCCGTGGTGACTGTAAAATGACGCATCCTCAGCTGCGAGAAACGCCTTCCTCACTCTGTCGGGAACCTCCGAGAGCTTTACCGGATACCGCTTCTCAACAAAGAACTCCGCTAGTAAGGTCCCATCCCGCGCCAGCAGTCTCGATACTGCAGGTGGTTGGTAGTCCTCAATCCGGGCAAGGCGTGGAAGGTCCCGAGTGAGATAGAAATACGCCCATACTCCAAATAGCGTGGCCACGCAGCCGCCTGAGACCACTACTGTTAAACAAAGGAGGAAAAACTTCTTAATCACACCCCTAGAGTATAACTAGGAGGCCCCTTCCGTAAACTCTCCAAAGAGAACTTACTCCCGAGATGGCCACAAGCTCATCGGGGCTCGTCGGGGCACTATGCCGTTTACGGGTTGCTGCTCGTCGCAACAGGCTCCGGCGTTGGAGTCGCTTTTGCCACGAGCGCCTCTTCGTGAGGTATTAAACGCTTGGCTTCAACATCGCGTACGGCATAGACAGTTTCAGACTTAGAGCTCTTCGCATAGCGCAGCGTCTCTGAATCCGAATTTGTACCGCCTGCACCTGAAACCCCTGCTTTAGTAAACTCCTTACCCACTGTCAGGATAATAGATTCCTTTTCCTGCCCTTTGGTCGTAATCGTTAGCTGCAGAAACGGAGAATCAAATGCATCAGCGGGGGGAGTATCCGCAAAGTCATCAGCCTTCAAGCTCGATAGGTCCTGAAGGTACTGCTCAATAAATACCGGGTCACTCTCCTTACCGTTCACTGTCCACAACAATCCAGAGGCAGCTATCGTCGTCGGAGTGATTCCAGAACCAGCGGAAACAACAGTCTCAATGTTACTAGCCGTCAAAGAGACTATCGCACGCTCACGAAGGTCGTTCACCTTTTTGATGAGGGACGATGAAGGATCAGCTGACAACTTAAACAACGATGCTACGCCACTCACCCGTGCGAAGAACTCATCAGCTCCACCGGCCGCCGAAACTCTCTGGGCCAACGAGACCGTTATCTGAGCAGGCTCAGCACCATCCCGCATCTTTAACTCGAATGTCGCTTTTGGCTTATCGAAGCCGTATTGCGAGTGCGTATCGGCACCAACCTCTAGAAACTCTGACACTGTCAATCCTCGTACCGAATGTAACAGGGCATCGACCGCGTCAGAGGATGCCGGCAAAGCGCGCGGCTCCTCAATCTTCCACTGCCCCACGGCCGGCTGGGCGACTTTAATTCGCCCCTCCGACGAGATCATCACGGCTTGACGGACATCGGTTACATTAAACTGAATCGGATTCTTCGATCGCAGATCACTGCTACCTTTGTTGAGGTTGGAATAGAGCGCGTCCGGCACAAGAAATACCCCGGATCGTCCTGATACCTTCGCGTAGCGTTTGCTCAAATACTCATTCTTCTTACCGAAGGCTACCTCTATCGATTCGCCTCCGCCTTTGTGGACAACGACTGTGAGCACCGGCTTGTCGAGGCCATAGATAGAGAGGTCTGCATGAAGATCACGTTCCGATAGAGAATCCTCCACGGGAAGGTCTTTCACCCCCTTAACGAAGTCACCAACAAGATTACTATCGAGCAACGCACCACGAACTGCAGGCAGACTCCAGGCGACCTTCCCCTGAGTTTCTTTATTCGCTCCCGATGTCACGTTTTGAACGATCGTGTACTTCTCAAGTTGGCCCTGACTACTCCGAAGGGCAACATCGATGCTAGCGATCTGGTCCTCGCTCATGTCTGAGAACACCTTTCGCTCGCTAGCCTCCCGTTCACGACCCGGCATCAGTACCTTTGTAAGGTACAGAACCGACATAGCCAGTACCAACGCCAACACCAACGTCTTACGGGTATTCATAGTCTAACCTTTCCGTGAATAACGCGCCTACGCGAAACTAGCCTTTCGTCTCCACCACACAAAGAGCCCGAAGAGCAGGATAAGTTCAGGTCCAAGGAAACTAAGCGCTAGAATTACATTAAACGTAGCCTGCGGAATCGGCGCCACAGAAGCTCGAATACTCTTAGGTCCAATAGCCACTCCGCCCTCTTCTCCAAGCGCCCAATTGACAGCATTCAGGACAACATCACGATTGCCCATCGCTGAGAGGTTGCCGTTTTGAGCCCAGGTGGCATCTCCGAATACAACAACGCGGGTCATCTTCTTGAAGGCATCCTCTTCCTTTGCTGCTCCATCAGTACTGACTGGCTTCTCCATCGCTACGGCGATCGAAACCGGGCCGTTAAGGTCACTAGGATCTCGTGCTGCTGTTGCTCCGGCAGGATCAAAGAGCGCACTCAAGTTCTTTTCGGCCCACGATGTCTTTCCGGATTTGATCAACTCAACATACATTGCTCCGCCTTCCGGAGATGTTGGCGCCACCACACTGGAAGCAAAGGTGAATACAAGCGGTTCTGCTCCTGTCATCCCGGTAGTGATCGGGTGAGGGCTGAACTGCTGCGCTAAAAACTGTACTGCGACCTGGGGCCCCGCAAAGAGGCGCAGCTGCTCATCGAGGATAACGTCGTCACCAACCGTAATCCCAAATGCTTGCGCGATCGAGCGAACATCGTCCGAATCGCGATCCTCAGGATTCGCCAGGAGCACCAACCGCCCTCCTTCGTTGGCATACTTGATAATCGCATCACGCTCAGCCTGCGGAATCGGTCGCGCAGGAGCCGCCACGAACACTGCAGCTGCATCCTTAGGTACCGCGCCGGTCTGCGCTAACAGAAGACCCTCTACAGTCACATGCTCATCACTGAGAGCTGCTGCGAACTCCTTCATACCGCCCGCACCTTGGGACTCCAACTGCGGCTCTCCGTGACCTTGCACGTAGTAGAGCTTCTTGGATGCTCCCCGTGAAAGCTTGATAATCGCATTCGTAATTGACTGCTCATCGATCTGATTTAGCCGACTTACTCCTTTGTTTGGTTCCTCGCCGTACTCTACATACAAAAGGTTGCCCGGCTTCATTCCCAAGGTATCGACCTCAACCGGCCGTGACCTTGGATCGATAATATCGAATGAGAAGCGCTTCTCGTTAGCATACGTATAGAGCTGCAGAAGCTCCCGCGTAGCCTCCTTGTTGTGCGATTGAGGGGCCTCGATCGCGACTACACGAACAGGCTTATCCAACCCCGCTACAACCTTGATCGACTTAGGAGAGAGGCTATACACCCCCTGCTCAGTGAGATCCCAACGCTTTTCGTTGAGCACTACAAATATATTCGCCACAATCAGCAGCCCAGCAGCGACCGCTGCATACGCCAGTGCATGCGCGCCAAACCGCGCCGTTCTGCCGGTCATAACTCCGCGAGCTCGGTTAAAACTATCTAACCCCGAGGTTAATCCCCACACGACGAGGCACAACACGCCTACGATGATGTGCAACATCAAAATCGGCTGTGAAACAAACGAACCTACCACGACCGCGCCGAGCACGCCAAAGACGATAAGTGTTACGCCTATGTACCCACAAAAACGAAGAGCTGTTTCCATGTCGACCTCACCCGAACACTAAACTATAAACCAATTCCACGGCACTAGCGCCACCGATGAGCCTCTAAAGCTCTTTGAGAGAGAAATATCCCGAATAGAATCAAACTCGCGAAGTACGTTAGAGCCTTCAGAGAGATCACGCCCCGCAGAAACTGCTGAACCTGATCGATCGGAGAGAGATACCGGAGAACCTCTGCCGAGGTGCCGCCGAGTGACTCTGCCGGAGCCTGAATAACGTACAAGAGGAGCAATACAACCATACTACTCACGCCAGCGACGATCTGATTCTCTGTGAATGAAGAGACGGCCATTCCTATGCTCGCAAAACCGAGAGCACACAGCACCACCCCACAGAATCCTGAGATAATCGGCGGTATTTCAGGATTACCATACACCATCAGGAGTAACGGGAAGATAAAGCTCACCGCGAGCATCGTAGTGATAACAACCGCCAAACTGAGGAATTTTCCCCACACTACCTGCGATACCGATACCGGCGACGTAATCAGCAACTCAAACGTTCCCCGACGCTTCTCCTCAGCGATAATACGCATCGTCAGAAGCGGAATCAGGAACACCAAGATCACCACCATCGTCTGAAACAATCCTTCGACAACGACCTGGTTTAAGTTCGGCAACTCAGCGCCCCCGCGAAATGCCATCATCTGCGACATCTCGTACATGCGGGCAAAGAACGCCAGGTAATTAAAGAAGAAAAATCCTACCAAGAGCGCAAATCCAGTAATAACGAAATACGCTATCGGCGAAACGAAGAAAGACAGCAGCTCTCGCT
>JBIKKR010000064.1:0-16151 GCA_044360225.1 Bdellovibrionota bacterium
AGGATATTATCCAGACGTAGTCACATCGCCCCCTCCCCGCCCCCGCCGCGCCGAACTAATCCCAAAGGTCGCTCCCCACAGCGGCCGCAGTGATACAACTCGCACCAGGAGTTGATATCCCCTCACCCGCTGCACCTTGCGCACCTCAGAGAAGGTCGGAAACAGAAGAAGCATAACGAGCATACGTAGCAACCCCGAGGCGACAAAGAGCACGAGGAAGCTAGAGTGCGCAACAAAAATTGCGAACCACGCATTGATAGCGGGTGAAACATGGCTCGCTACGTACCCACCGATAGCGGATCCAAGGAATACTAAAGTGCCGTTTACTATCGACTGATAGGCAAAGCAACGTGCGCGCTTTGGGGCGGTTACAGCATCAAAGACGAAGTTCGCCGCCGCAAGGTTGAATCCTGCCCAAAACAATCCGCTGTACAGCTGAATAAATACAACCCAGCAGAAGTTTGATGACATAAGCCACAGAAGAGGATTAATCGATACAAGCGTTCCGCATACCCTCAAAATTTGACGGCTGCCAAATTGATCACTCAATGCGCCCCACGAGCGCATAACTAAAAACTGCACGACTACTACTGCTGCTACTACGACCATGTACTCACGATACGAGAAGCGCAGGTCATTGAGCATATACATCGCGAAGTACGGCCCGGATATGGCGGTCGCAAAATTCATCGCCGACACAAAGAGCACGAATCGAACAAAGTTGGATTGTCGCGCTCGAATAATAAACTGCCAGAATGAAAACTTCGAATCCTCTGGTACATGTATCGCTGCATCGGGAACGGCCTTCATGTACACGCCAGATGCCATCCGGCTTAACGCCGCCAGCGCAAAAATGGCCGCATACCCAAAAGCTCCAAACCCCTTCCCGGCCAAGAGGTGAACTGTCTCTCCTGCAACAACAACTCCGGCGAAGGTGACTATCGCCATCCACTTGTTACGATGCCCAAAAAATTCGCCACGTGAGGTCGGTGGAACAAGATCGCCGATCAGGCTATTCCAGAGCGGAGCGATCAGCCCGTTGGTGCTATGATAGATCGCCACCAGTGCTATGAGTGCCCATAAAGACCACCAGCCAGAGCCGAACACAAACGGAACGAGACCAAAGGTGAGGCACAGCAATGACTGTGTCTGAATACACCGAACGATCGCATCACGACGACTACTCACTCGCTCTGCAAGCCTCATCCCTATCGTCTGAGCCATAGCACCAACGAGTGGAGGCACCGTTGCCAGCGCGCCTATCTGAAGCGGCGTGCCTCCGAGAAATACACCGAATGCGCCAAAGTATGTCTCCGCTGCACCTATCTTGACTGCATCAAGGCTGCCCTCTTTGACGATATCCTTTGATGTTTTAGAACTTACAAAGCTCACCGCAAGCTACACTCCCACAACCGCAGCAGCGCGATGTATGGCTATCAGCGACATGCCATCTGTAATCTCGCCATGCATCGCCATCTTGAGAGCCTCTCTGAGTCCAACGCTCCTCTGTACGATCTGCTCGGTTGGATCGGGATCGGTTTCTCCTTGCGTCAGACCGCGCGCTAAAAAAATATATGCCCGCTCTGCTGTAAAACAGTTACTCAGGTGAACCTCTCCCCCGAGGGGTTCCCACATAGAGGCGATAAGCCCAGTTTCCTCGCGTAATTCGCGCATAGCTGCCTGCAGCGGAGTTTCACCTCTCTCTGCGGCCCCCTCTGGGATCTCCCACGAATAGCAATCGGTGGGATATCGGTACTGACCTACCAGATACACTTCATTGTGAACACCTAACGCTACAACCCCCACCGCATTTCTGGCCTCAACAACGCCGTAGATACCCGGAACTCCAGAGGGTGCTATAACTTGATCCTCCCGCACGCGTATCCAGGAATTCTCGTAGATCAATCGACTTGAAAGCTTGCGCCACGGATTCGTCGCGGACATTCTCTATCCTTTGTAGAATTAACAACGTGAACACTCATGTGCACGACAGGAGTCTACTCCATATCGGCCTGGAAGGCGCTCCACAGCGGCGCTGGAAGTGGTGATGTTGGACCCTTTAGCGTACCCGATGAGCGGTCAATAATACAGACGAATCCGACCACTATTCCACCTTCGGCTTCTGCCTTCTTCGCCGCCTCGATCAGGTGACGCCCCGTGTGCACCACATCATCGACGATCAGCACTCGTTTTCCTTTGAGATCCGGGCCAAAGAGTCGTCCGTCCTTTTGCAGTATCGCCACCTTCCGACCACCTGCGACCGCCGCCGCATAGAGGATGCCGCTGTAGGCCAAGCCGACAGTAAGATCGAATGAGTCGTATTCAAGATCCCCGATCGCATCAGCTGCAAGGCGCGCTAACTCACTGGGAGCGAGTTGATAGCAATCATAAAATACCGACGCCACCTGGCCTCCAGGGAGTCTCGTTGGTCGGTCGAAACGGATCGTAATCCTATCAATTGACGCCTTGGTGGTCTCGTCCATGGGTAGCTCTCGCGGGGTGCTATAGTCTACCTAGTATGATACGCAGTGGTGGTCGGGAGGGAAAGGTTTAACCGAGCGTCGGCCGTTAAGGAAGATGAAAATAGCGCAGATACGCGAAAGCATAAAGAATTTTAGAGTGTGTCGAGGCGCAATCCGGACACCGTCAGGGTGAGCACGGCACATTCAAAAGCCGAAGTGATTCTACGTAGATGCGCCATTTTCAGCCCCCAACTCCTGGAGGATTATCCTGTGGCCAACCTCCTGCGCGCTTCTCGGAGATTGTTGATGATGTCCAGTCGGCGAAGCAGAAGCTCCGCGCTCCTTACGACGGGCTCCATTTGCTTTCAACAACCGAAACGCTAAAAGGCACCCAACTTGCCACCGGTGCCATGTATCAGGATCCTGTTAGTTGTCACTCAAGCTGACTATTTCTCGCACAGTATCTTTGATTTTACATCTGGCTTGTCATTTCCGTTTGGTCCGGTACGCACCTGAAAGCATCCGCCAGGGATGTTCTTAATGCGCATATAGACTTCTCCGGCCTCACTGACAGGGTGCTGGCGTGGAGAGAGCTCCCTACACAGACCTCGGGCGTTGGCGCAGGCATAGAGAACGGCGGTCTCGGTCTCTAGATCGAATCCAGAGAATCGTGGCCTTAAAATACAGGAGCCAGTTTTATTAGTGCTTACGCATCCCCCACCAACCTTCATCGTTATTCCGGTTACATCAGCGGCGGCCACGGACACGAAGGCACGTGTTGCCACTGCGCCAAAAATTAAATTTAAAGCCAATACCCGTTCACAGATCCCCTCATAATTTTAGTTGTGCGACCGCTGCGCTCTTCAGTGAAGCGCTTTGAGCCACGAGCCATACAAGCTAGAATATACGTCTATGAGGGAACAATGATCCGGATTATCTCACACTCTCGCGGTCAGCTGGGAAGCATGCTACCCCCAAGCGAGCTCCTGCCTGTGCATCTCAAACGTACACATCCCGGAAGCACGCGACACCTGCATCAAGCCCGGCAACTGATGGGTTTTGGCCTCGCGAATGAGCGTACGCACTGCCGGTATGCCGGTCAGGATCTCCACATTCGGGATACGCCCCCCTGCCTCCGTCGTCACAAGTGTTTGGCTAATCACCGCCTGCAGACTCTCCGCAAGCATTGCTCGCACCTGGGCCTGTTGGTGAGCCGGGAACACATCGATCATGCGGTCAATGCTTTTTGGACCTCCAGCGGCATGGAGCGTTGCATATACTACGTGCCCAGTCTCTGCCGCTGTAAGCGCAAGCTGTATCGTCTCTAGGTCCCGTAGCTCTCCGACCATTATCACGTCCGGATCCTCACGCAGCGCCGCACGTAGGGCAGAGGCAAACGTCTCTGTATGCGCTCCCACCTCTCGCTGTCGCACAACCGAGCGCTTGGAGGTGTGCCGAAACTCTATCGGGTGCTCAATCGTTACGATGTGCCGAGACTGATCCTGGTTGATACGGTCGATTAATGCCGCGAGCGTTGTTGATTTTCCTGAGCCTGTTGGACCCGTCACGAGAACTAGCCCCCGCTGAAGGTTCGCCACGCTCGCAACAAATGACGGCAGCCCTAGCGTCTCCAATCGCGGCACAGCGATTGGAATAACCCTCACTGCAACTGCAACACCGTGAGCATGCCGGTAGATATGAAGCCGAAAACGTCCGAGCTGCCCGCATTCGAAGCTACAATCAACCTCTGCGTGAGCATCGTTTGACACCTCAACATAGCTGGGTAGCACCTCTCTTGCCTCAAGGAGTAGCTCGTCAGCTTCGACGGCTGGAACCTCTGTAAGCCGCCTAAGCTCGCCACCGATGCGCAAAGCGGGAGGCTCCCCTGAACTCCAGTGCAGATCTGACGCTCCGCTTGAGACTGCTTCGGCTAATAGGGCTTTGAAATCCATATTGATCAACTGAAACGCGCTGTACTTTACCCTCTCGCTGCTACGGCGTAGGATACGCCCGAACTACTTTTTGAGTTTCGTCATGTCATCTTCGCCCTCCGAGCCTACTCCTGCAGCAAAGCCCTCCTTAGTTACCACGAGGCGCAGCTCCGCTGAGCGAGTAATCGGCGTCCCCGGTTCAAGCGCGGCCTACTACATCGCAACACTGCTGAGAGAAAACCCTAAAGCTCTTATCGTAACTCCCTCACGAAAAGTTGCGGAGGAGATCTCAGACGATCTGAGATTCTTTCTGGGCCCTGAGCTGGTAACCCTCTTGCACGGGTGGGACACCCTACCACTGGAGCCTGTGTCTCCTGGGGTTGAAACATCGGCTGAGCGAATTCGAGCATTGGCAGCGCTGCACTCAACGGAACGAGGCATCGTCGTCACCGCTGCAGAGACCCTACTCCAACGGGTAATTCCTCCAAAGGATATCCGCGCCTTAACTATCTCTTTAAGACGTGGTGAGCAGATTGATCGCGCTGCTCTCGTATCTCACCTGATCGATGCGGGCTTTCGGCATGCCAAATCGGTTGAAGAGGTCGGCGAACTCTCTGTGAAAGGAGCCGTGATTGACCTCTTTCCGAGCACAGAGAAGCTCCCAGTGCGCATCGAGCTTCTTGAGGGAAACATAGTGCGCATGCGCAGCTTCGATCCGGAATCACAGCGTAGCAGCTCTGACATCGAATCAGTCACGATCCTTCCCGTTCGCGAACTCTCACTCTGCCTGAGCGATACGTATGATCCGCGTACAACGGTGGAGAGAGTCAAGGCACGCGCCAGCCAGACAGGTACTCGCGTGCGCGATGTTGAAAAGATCGCTCTCGCAATTCAGCAACGCGAAGACTACCCGGGCATCGAGCTGATGCAGTTTATTGCTGAACCTAACCTGCCGGGAATCCTCGACATCATTCCTGCCGATCTCCCTATTTGTACGATTGACCCCTACCAGTGCCAGCGGGCCATGGATGATTTTTCAGCATCAGCGCGAGACCGTGCAACGAGACTTCTTGAAGATCAGCATCTCTTACCGCTCGCTGGAGAGATGTACCTCGATGTAGACCTTGTCGTGCGCGAACTTAGCTACAAAACGACTTCGGAGGTGTCGTCCGTAGCTGCTCCTGACTCTCCTAAGGCAACGCTCAATCTGCGCGCAGAGAGCGCTATTGAACTCGCCACGCAGATGCGCACCAACATAGGTTCGGGAGCAGCATTTGCACCACTGAAGAGCTTTCTCAATCAATGGCGTCGCAAAGAGTTCGCCATCGCCCTCACCGTTGGGTCGCTCTCGCGTGCTCAGCGATTACAGTCAATCCTGTTGGATATCGGCACCGATGCGCCGATCGTCACTTCTACGGGGCTAGACTGGATCGACTCGCCCCGACGAGCAGGAGTGGCGATACTCGTTGGTCACATCACTGCAGGATTTAGGGTGCCGAGTGACAAGCTCTGTTTTCTTGCTGAAAACGAGGTATTTGGCGAGCGATCGTATCGCTCTGGCAAGGCACGCCGTGTGAGCGCCAAACGCATACTGAGCGCGTTATCGCTGCTCAAAGAGGGAGATTTCCTGGTGCATATCGACTATGGAGTTGGTGTGTACAGAGGGCTTAAACACCTAACAGTCGATGGCATCCTTGGAGATTTTTTACATCTTGAATATGCCGATAGCACCCTCTATCTGCCAGCCCATCAGATAGGTAAAATTCAAAAGTTCGTCGGCACTGAGGGCCAATCGCCGATCGTCGACAAACTGAGCTCTACACGCTGGGCTCGCACGAAGCAGAAGGTCCGTGACTCCATCGTCACGCTCGCAGGCGACCTGATTCGGCTATACGCGTCGCGGTCGGTGAGCAAAGGGTGGCGTTTTGAACCCTACGGCGCAGAGGACGACCGCTTCTCTGATTCATTTCCGTACGACGAAACCCCTGACCAACGCAAAGCGATCAACGAAACTCTGAGCGATATGGCTGCAGACAAGCCGATGGATCGCCTTGTCTGCGGCGATGTTGGATTCGGCAAAACAGAGGTCGCAATCCGTGCGGCGTTTAAGTGCACACAACACGCCAGGCAGGTTGTTGTTCTCGTACCCACAACTATCCTCGTTGAGCAACATAAGAAGAATTTCGTAGAGCGCTTTGCTGGCTACCCTGTAACGATCGGAGCTATTAGCCGCTTCTACTCAACAGAAGAGAACCAGAAAACCCTTCAAGCAGTCGCCTCCGGAGACATCGATATCATTATCGGCACTCACAGACTCTTGCAGCACGATGTTACTTTTAAGGATTTGGGACTCCTCATTATCGATGAGGAGCACCGATTCGGAGTTAAACAGAAGGAGCGCCTACGCTCGTATCGTGCAAATGTCGATGTCCTTACCCTTACGGCAACACCTATTCCACGAACTCTTCACATGTCGCTGCTCAACATACGTGATATTAGTCTGATTCAGACCGCTCCCGTAGACCGACGCGTCGTACAAACGTACGTTGCTGAACGTGACGATGCCCTTGTGCGTGACGCAATCCTGCGAGAGATCCGGCGTGGTGGCCAGGCGTTCTACATACACAATAGGGTTCAAAACATCGGCGCTGTTGCGGCGCACCTTGCTGAGCTTGTGCCAGAAGCACGCTTTGAGTTCGCCCACGGCCAGATGGCCGAGGCTACTTTGGAGCGTATTATGCGGCGTTTTGTCGCTCGTGAATTTGATGTACTCATCTCGACTACGATTATTGAATCAGGATTAGACGTACCTAACGCCAACACGATGATAGTCGATCGCGCTGATCAGTTCGGACTAGCCCAACTCTATCAGCTCCGCGGACGGGTCGGGCGTGGCAAGCGCCAGGCGTACGCATACCTGATCGTACCGCATCTACGTTCCCTTACAGGAGAAGCCCATGAGAGGCTTAAAGTCCTCCAGTCACTCGATACGCTTGGCGCAGGTTTTAACCTCGCCATCCGCGACCTCGAAATTCGAGGTGCTGGCAATTTACTTGGCAAAGAGCAGTCAGGTAGTGTTCTCTCGGTAGGCTTTGATATGTACTGCCGAATACTACAGGAGGCAGTTGCTGACCTAAGAGGCAATGAGCCACTGCTTGAAGATACCATCGACCCAGAGATTCGGATTGTGGGGGTTGATGCCTTCATTCCTGAGACCTACGTTCCTGACATTGGCGAGCGGCTCGTGCTCTACCAACGACTCTCGAATATCCGCTCCGATGAAGAAGCCTTTGATATCCAGCGTGAACTTGAGGATCGTTTTGGTCCCTATGCCCAAGAGGTTGAGAACCTCTTAGTTATCATGCGCTACAGAAGCCTTTTACGTCGCCACGGGATTGTTAAGGCAGACATTACTGCTACCAAGGGCTCGTTTAGCTTCAGCCCGATCGCCCTTCTGCGTGATGGACATAAACCGACTCAAAATACCCGCGTCGATGGGTTGCGAGCTTTAGAGTTAGTGCAACGTGAACCACAGCGCTATCAATTCGGGCGGAGCAACACCTTCACCATACTCTTTGACAAGCAAAAGAGCCTGTCATTGGGAGATCTCTATCCCCTCACCGAAAATACCCTGCGCACAATCTCGTATCGGAGATGATGGAATTATTCTTAATGTGGGATTGTATGTATTCATTCCGTTTTTTTCGCTCTGTGTACTCTCAACGTAGCAAACTCCTTGCTGCCTCAGAGTATGCTGACGTCCCACTCAACCCCTTGTTGGCCAAAATCCTGGATTCTCTTGGTGAGAGGAGCGGCCACGTGGTGCAGCGATGTACACGACATCAGATCTGGGTGGATAGCATTTGTTCCGTCAAGCCGTTACTCCTGCGCAGTGCGCTCTGGCAATGTGTATCGACCGTTGGCATGGTCACCTCTCTGTTAGCTGCTCGATATATCCTCTCTCCCGAGTCGCCGATACTACTGATAGTGGGCCTGTGCTGTGCATATCTTCTCGCTGAGTGTGGTCGGCACTGTGTGTTTTTCTTTGATATGCAGCGACGGGCTCAGATAGCGCGTGGTGTGCAGCTTTTTCTGTTCGACCGGATCAACAAAAAGCTGCTAGCGCTCGATCGACATTCCAATGCCGAGTTCTCAACGGGCAATGTAAAAACGCTCCTCTCAGGAGATGTCGAGGCCGTCGAGGATTTTATCACAACTGCGTTGGGAAGTTGGATCCCAGCGCTTCTCGTACTTGTAGTTACATCCGGTCCAATCATCGGATTGGCTGGCGTGATGGGGCTAGTCGGGATCGTGATTGCGCTCCTTCAGGTGCCGATAGCGCTCTCGATCGTTTTTCTCTTGGAGCGCTACAAGGAGCTTCGTCAGACAGAGCAGGACAGGTTCACGACGACAATCGGGGAATGGGTGAAAAACGTACGTCTTGTGCGCTATCTCAACTGGGAGCCGGCTGTTGCCCGACAGGTAGAACGGGCATTACGCCGATTTTCTATCGCTGCAAGCAAGTCTCATTTTTTAGTGTGTCTTGCATTTGGTGTTTCGTATTCGTGGTGGGCGATGCCTATCCTTGGAATGCTGGTTTACGGATCCTACACAGCGGCTCCGTTGTCTCCGGCAGAATTTTTCCCCGTTGTGTGGCTTCTATCGCTCTTGTCTAATCAGATCCAGTTTCTGCCACATTCATTAACGCAGTATGGCGAAGCTTCAGCCGCAGTATCACGCCTAGAGCGATTCTTTGATCTTCCAGAGATTCGCCAGCATTTTTCCTCTCACGAAGCGCCTCTCGGGGGGGACCTCGGTATTCCGGTTCGAGTTCATGCGCGCGGGGTAACTGTGAGCTACCCTTCGGGGGATGCTATTCGCAACCTCTCATTAAGTGTTGATCTAACAGCCCGCCTCGCCATCGTAGGCGAGGTCGGCTCGGGCAAAACAACTCTACTTGAACTGCTTCTGGGAGAGTTGGCACCAACATCAGGTGAAATCGAGGTGGAGTTCTCAAGCGGCGTGCGTGCACCGCTTTGGACTCCCGAAGTGCACTCCGCATATCGGAGTTCAATCGCGTACGCGCCGCAAGAGCCGTTTCTCTCTAATGCCACGTTACGTGAGAATATCGATCTCTCGACGACACGGGATATTGCGCAGGTAGAGCGCGCGGCAGATCAGGCCTGCCTGACCCCAGATATCGCGCTCTTTACCCGAGGACTTGAGGAAGAGGTCGGGGAAACGGGCATCAACCTCAGTGGGGGCCAAAAGCAGCGTGTCAGCTTAGCGCGGGCATTCGTTTCGCGTCGCCCCGTTTTCTTTCTCGATGATCCCTTAAGCGCAGTTGATACCACTACAGAACAGACACTCTTTTCGCGTTTCGTGGGAGGTACCCGGGGCTTCATTCTCGTCTCACACCGAATCGCCGAACTAGATGGATGCGATCGCGTGATAGTTCTCGAAAAAGGAGAGATTATCGAGGATGGTGTTCCCAGGAATCTCCTTACTCGTCCGAACTCACGCTACCGTGCGTTTCTCGAAGCCTGTAAGCAGGAGGGGCACGATGTCCACTAATTCGTTCACCTCGCAGGAGACTGTGTTCTCCATCGGGCGATCGTTAGCAACCTTGCGTCGCTTCGTCGTCGGAGTTCCGCTCTTAAAATCCCTGTTCGTGCCGACCATCGTGCTGAGCGTAGTGGCAGTCGCACTTCCTCAGCTTTTCTTGTGGTTCTCGGGATATTTCGTCCAATGTGGATCGAAGCCAGAGTGTGTGGTTACGTTGCCGATTTCCGGCGCGGTCGTCGATGTTTCGATTTGGATGTTGACGCTGATAGCGCTCGTTTCGTTCGTTGTTCGCTTGATGTCCTGGGTAGTGTTTGAAATCGGTGGGTTGTGGTCTCTTCAGGGCTTCCACCGACGCATGGTCAACGGTCTTCAAGGGGTTCGAACAACCTATTTTGACGAGAATCCCTCCGGGCGACTGATCAATCGAATGGTGAACGACTACGAGAATCTCCGTTCTTCGTGTATCGTGCGCATGGGTGATTCGATTCAAGCTCTCTTGGAAGTCTTGAGCGTTGCCGCAATGGTTCTCTTTGCGCACCCGCTCGGTGCTATCTTGATCGTTCCAGCGGTTTCGTTTTTCCTCTACATTCAGTGGGGCACCGCTCCGATGCTTCAACGTCTCTCCACCGTGCGTTCTATAAGGCTGGGAGAGGTCATCCACCGTGAAACCGATATCATCGAGGGATCGCGCTCATTCATACTGTATAATTCAGAAAGCGCGCTCTTGGGGCGGCTCCGCCGCGCGGTAGTTCGTTACGTACAGATACATCTCCTGCGAGTGAAGGTTGAAGCATGGGGGCGGCTGCTCTCTAGTCTGGTTACCGCAGCGTACAGCTTCTTTGCGCTCCTGATGGTTGCACTGGCGGTTCGAAATGGGTCGCTCTCTATGATCATGGGAGGAGCCATTATAACGGTCATCTTACGGCTTGCCCCTGCGTGTGGGTGGCTTGCATGGTCGGTCGGCCTGCTGATCGAATCAGTTGGCGTCGTCAAACGGGCGTTCGAAATAATCGATCTCCCGAGACAGGAGAGCGAGGAGTTTGCTTCCGCTCCTGCTCCTCTCACGAGCCATGATCCCTTACCGTCACGAGGAGAGTTGAGGTTCGTCGATTACTCGATGTCGTACCGCCCCGACTCGCCTCCTATTCTGCAGGATGTGTCGTTGTCGATACCCGCCGGGTGCAAAGTCGGCGTAGTGGGCCGAACAGGCTCTGGGAAGACCTCCTTAATTCAGAGCCTCTTCCGCATGGTCTATGTGCGGCAAGGTGATATCTTGCTCGGAGGAACTTCGCTTCTGCGGCGTGATGTTCGAAGCGTTCGTGGTCTATTCGGGGTAGTACCGCAAGATCCGTACCTCTTTGCAGGCACTTTGAGGAGCAATCTAGATCCCGATGGTAAGTTCGCTGACGAGCGTTTGGTACATGCGCTCAAGATCGTAGGTCTTGATATGTGCCTGGATGACACAATTTCTGAGGGGGGACGAAATATCTCGGTTGGCGAGCGACAGCTTCTCTGCCTTGTACGTGTCTTGGCACATGATAAGCCAATTATCGTGCTCGATGAGCCCACCAGCTCTGTAGACAATATAACCGATACCAAGATTCAGGCCGTACTGCACGGTGCGTTTGCGGATCGAACGGTCATAGCCATCGCGCATCGGCTTGAGACGTTACGCACGTATGACATGATCGTCGAGATCGGCCAAGGAAAAATACTACGAAGCGGCCCCGTCGGCGAGATCGTGCAGAGCTTGTCAGACGTGGATGTTGAGTAGTGAGAGCAAATGCCAGTTGGACAGGTCGTCTGGATTCTCCCGCTTATTCCTCAAAAGAGCTGACATTTCCGAAGAGATACACATGCTCGGCCAAGCGCCGTTAAACGGATTAAAACCTATACACTCCGCGCATTTGTGGCTACATGTACCAAGAGAAAATTGCGACACCCTGACCTTGGGTTCGCCTGCAACGGTGTACATCGCAACAAAACTCTCTTGACTTAATTATGCCTCGAATTAACAGACTCCCGAAGTTTACACATGTACGCGTCAGCGCGCTTAATGACTTTATCTACGTCTATGCTTCCTTTCAATTCATCAATATGCACGATAAGCTTCTGCATTTGCGGCTTGGGAGAGTCCTGCGCCTCTCTAACAAATACGTCTACAAGATGAGATACGTTCTCCGCTCTGGTTCCTTGTAAGCTACTAAGGTCGAAAGAAACAGACTTTCGATAGACATTAAGTAGTTCATTCCAGCCATATAAACTGTTGGGGTGCGGGCTCTTAGAATTGCAGAGTAGCAGATTTACAAGATTGATGCCCTTCATCTCCGGACCTGAGTACTCCTTGAAACGACCACGCATTACCGAATCCATATAAAACGTGACTGGAAGAAGGAGCTGATGATTGAGAGCTAGCTCTTCTTGACGCTTCAATCCTTCGAAATAAATTCTGACCTCTCGAATAGCCATAGCGCAATCATCCTCCCGTTATACCAGGGCGTCGCAATTCTCGTCCATTTTAAAGGGCCACAAATGCGCGGGAATAGCTGTTTTTATTGAGTTTTACAGCGCTGGCCCGCGCATTTGTATCCCGATCGAAACTTCCAGCAATTTCCAGTAGATAGCGGGAGAATTGCGATGCCCTGCGCAGCAGATAGGGGAAAAACTTCCTCCAGTGCGATACAAACAGAGCGTCGCAGCTCTCTCGCTATCTTCTCGAGACTGCTGGAAGTCAGCACTAAACTGGGGCCAGATGTATAGGACGTAACGGCGAGCCACGGCGCTAGTCTCACGAAACTACTGGTAAATCTACATGAATTTAATTCAGAGTTTTCGGCCCGAACTTGCGCGCGGTCTCTGAGAAAAAGCTCCGGGGAAAAAGCTCCGGGATTATAATACCAACTCCTCAATAGTAATCTTCTTGTTGACCACACGATAGATAGCAATCGGAAAGCTGTATGAACAAACCCCGTCTTTAGAGACCTTAACCGAGAAGGTTCCCGAAGCTCCTTCGCGCTTACCATCAAAGCGCATCGCCTTCACCAGATCGGCTCCTCGTAGGTCGGGATTGCCGCTCATTACATCCTTTAATAAAACCATAAAATCGTAAAAAGCCGGTGTATAGTAAAAACCCGGAGATTCACCGAATCTAGCCTCAAACATCTGGCGATACTCCGTCGTGGCAGTGGGCGCTATAACCCGCACGGTTTCAAGAATACTCTCGAAACCCCGATTGTTAGCCTCCTCTAAAAACTCCTCAACTCCGAAGATCAGCGGATACGCTTTGTTCATACTCTTTAACGCGGCTAGGAAGGTGTGGTGTGGGCCGGGAAGGAGATACACCCCCAGAGCATCAACCTGTTTTGAACGCAGTGCAAGAATATGGGAGCGTAGATCGAGTGCCTCAGGAGGAAGATCTAAAAGCACATTAACCGATTCACCTTCGCGCTTGTTCCTGATGATTGAGTCGACAAATGTATTCATGAACTGATTCTGATTCTTAACGATGCCGATATTTTTCTTACCGTTTTTACGTAAGAGATGCCAAACAGCCTGTCCCCATTCATCCTCTTCATTTCTAAAAAGAGAACAAAAGGCGCGGCCTTGACAATCGCTCTTTTCAGACTCAGTGGCGAAGAAAGGTATCTTTTGCTCTTCAGCAAGGGGCGCAAGAGCGTTTAACATAGGACCACCGAAAGCCATCGCTACATCGATCTGCTTAACTGAAGCGAGGTTCTTAAATGCCGAAACGGCCAGCTTTGCATCGTAGGCCGAATCCTCCAGATGAATCTCAATCAACTCGTCAATCTCGGGGTGTCTCTCTTTGGCAAGATCAATAGCTCTGACGATATCCTTACCAAAAAAGCCCATCGAGCCAGAGATCGGGACGATTACTCCTAAGTGGATTTTTTTATTCACTAGTTTTTGCGGCTCCTCTGCTGAGAGCTGCGGCTGGGTCAAGAAAAAGACAGTTAAAAGAAATGCTCGTATGTAAGTCATGGCGTCCGGGGTTAATCGATACGTTTATGAAACGAAACTCTCGTCAGAGATGATACGAGCGTTTCGGTGGTGTCGCAAGTTGAACCCCGCAGTACGCTGCTGCCCCGCTCGGTTCCACCGAACCGCACCCCGCGAAACCCCGCAATAGGCAGCCGTCAAGCCGCTCTGGTGCGGGTTTCCACGCTTCCCTAAAGCCCAAGCCACTTGAATCCTTCCTGCCAAGGCATGATCATAATGTTCTCATCTTTACGTGGCCGTGGCTCCTGGGAGAGGCAGAGGAGCTCAACATCGTCTCTCTCGCTGGCTAGGTCCCGTAAGTGGCACAGATGTTCCTTCGTTACATTTGTGGTTGATTTAATCTCTACAAAAACAGTTTTCTCACCGGGCCGCTCAATAACGAGATCAATCTCAGCTCCACCTTGAGTCCGCAGATATGAAAAGGAGAAGTCCTTGTCGAGATAGTCGTTTAGTCGGATCGCCTCGCAGATTATAAAGTGCTCAAAGAGTGGGCCGATTATCTGACCAGTGGAGGGCACTAGGTTGAGGGTCTTATCTAGGCTTCTCTTCACGCCCAGATCGAAGAGATAGAATTTCGGAGAGAGAATCTGCTGTTTTCTTACGGATTGCGAGAAGGCCGGGAGTTTAAAGCCGATTAGGGTGTCTTCGAGGATCTCAAAGTAGTTGCGTATTGTGGTCCAATCGACCCCGAGATCTCTCGCAATGGAATTGTAGTTTATGATCGTGCCACTACTCTGCGCCGCGATCGGTAGGAATTTTCTAAACGGTATCAGATTACGCACGAGCTGCTCTTGAGCTATCTCCTCATGTATATAGGTTGCGGTGTAGCTCTTAAGATAGGCTTTGCGCTCTTCATCTGATTTGATATTCCAGACCGTTGGTAGAGTTCCCCACGCGAGGGCATCGATAAGATTAAATCGTCCTGCGAGCTCCTGATACGTGAGTGGATGAAGGTTGTAGGTATAGGCGCGACCGGCGAGCAAGTTGGCAGCGCCTCTTTTAAGCTTGCGAGCACTTGAACCTGTCAGGGCAAACTTGACCCTTTTGTTGGAATTCCAGGGCGCCTCAATAAGCGAGTAAACGGTATCGAGGAGTTTCGGTGCCCGTTGCACCTGATCTATAACGACCCATTCGATGGAACCCAGCACCGCCTCGACGTTGTTTGCTAGGGCGTCTGGATTGAGCTGGTATAGCTCTTCATCGCTCTGTTTTAGGAGGTCGACCCAGAGGGTTGAGCTGTCTTTGAAGATCTCTCTAACAAGAGAGGTCTTCCCAGTCCCGCGCGCTCCAAAGAGAAAGAAGCTATTAGATCTTAATGGGTTACAGAGCCTATGGATTATACCCAGATTACCTATTCGATTTTCAGGGTATGGTCAAGACTACAGAGCTTCCTCACAGAGCCTCCTCTCAGCCACAGGGCCTCCTCTCAGCCACCGCGCGCATTAGGTCATCGTTGATTACGATTTGAAATCACTGATTTTCGGTGCTGGGGTGGCGTTACTAGAATCTTGCAAAGTCTCCGCCTTGGAATGTGCCAACAGGAGCCCTTCAAAAAAATCACCGTTCATAACTACCAAGAACTCTCCATTTTTTTTCGTGATGAGGAGTGGCTCACTGCTCTCTGAGAGGTGGCCGGCGATTTCACGAAAGTAGCGAATAAACTGGGACGCGGTAATAATTTGGTCGATTCGAAACACGTTAGCCTCCGTAAATTTTCTGATTTGTATTCAGATAAATCGAGGAAACAAGCCGAAAAGTTATGTGAGCCACGGGGCTAATCTCACGAAATTACTGGCTAAGCTCTGTGAATTGGATTCAGAGTTTTTGGTGCGAGCTTGGGCGCGGGTCTTCCGCGCGGTGGTTGAGAAAAGGCTCCTCGCTCTCGCTCCTCCTCGGAAAATGCTCCCAGAGGAAATGCTCCGGGACAAGCGCCTCCTCACTGAGACGTTGTCTTCTTAAGCAACTTTCCTTGAGCAGGGGCGCACACCCTTTTCAATTTTCGGCAGAATAGTTTTTTGAGCAATTTTCAGATCAAAACGACTTTGAAGGTTCAGCCAAAATTCCGGAGTGGTTTTAAAATAAATTGCGAGACGGAGCGCAGTATCAGTAGTAATTACCCGTTTGCCTTTAATGATGTCATTGACTCTTCCCACAGGGACATCTAGGTCCCGAGCGA
>JBIKKR010000193.1:0-4595 GCA_044360225.1 Bdellovibrionota bacterium
GCGAGGTATCGGGTTTTTACCTGCTTAACAGTGTGTTACTTGGTGACACACGTACTTGCTCGCTTGGCGTGTGAGAGGATACTGCTCGAGCGGAACGATGAAACGGGTTGATTCTGGGGGCATCAGATAGGTGCTCGGTAAACATGAGTTGCAGAGTTTTGTGTCGTTGTGTCTGTAGCTAAATCGAAATCGGGCTTAAAATCGTCTGAGCTGTTGCGGGGAGGAGATACGGCGACGTTTTTTCAACGAGCGATGCTCTTTCAGGGGGAGCTGCGGAGAAATCGATATCCGAACGCGGTGTTGCTTGCGCGACAGTGGCTCGGTAGACGATTCTATGAGTTAAAGGGCGCCCCTCTATTATACCGTAGCGGGGAGAGGCAGTCCTCAAGCATACTAGGTGTTTAACGAGGAGACTTTGGACCCCTCCCACGGTAATTACGGGAGGCTAGAGCGTCTTCTTAAATGGGCATGGCTCGTTTTGAAGGAAACTATGGAGAGCTCAACGTTCTTAAAACGCGCGCTGCTTCTACAGGCTGAATTGCAGCGCAAGACCTATCCGAATGCATCATCGTTTGCTGAGTTGTGTGGTTGTTCACGTAGTACGGCGATGCGGACGATAGATCGGCTGAGGTATGAGTTCGGAGTACCGATCGAGTACGACGAGTCTGAGCGAGGATACTATCTCTCGAACCCGTCCTTTTCGTTCGCGTCACTCCCGCCGGGGCGTGATGAATTGGTGGTGATGATTCTCTTGAGTGAGCTCCTTTCGATGATCGATGATTCCTCGCTTCAGGGGGCACTCTCAAGTCTGTGGGCGCGGATCACAAATGGGCGTTCTGATCTCGCTGTTGATTTAGAGCAGCTGAGAGCTCGGTTCTCGTCGGATTCGACGTCGATTGCGAAGCTAGCTGATACGGATCTGCTCCATATGTTGTATCTGTGCCATGTAGGACAGCCGGTTTCGCTGCACTATCGATCGCCGTGGCGGCACGATACAGATAAAGAGTATATCGGGTTGTTTCAGCGGGTGCATTATCAGGATGGGATTCTGTATGCCATGTTTGATGAGCATCGTGGTCGCCAGCTTGTGTTTAATGTTTCATTCATTAAAGAGATCCGCGAGCTGCCGACGCTACCTGAGCGTCCGGATGGGGAGTGCACTCCAGAGCTTTCAAAGCCCTACTGGCTTGAGGGGTTTGGTATATGGTCTGGAGCCAAGCCTGAGACTATTGAAATCACCATAGCGCCGCCAGCATCGCGCTATTTTGCGGCACAATCATGGCACCCCGATCAAGACGATATGTGGGATGGGGAGAATCTTGTGCGACGCTTTCCTGGGATTCCATCGCCTGAGCTTAATCGACGGATCCTAAGTCTTGGTCGCTTTGTTGTTACAGTTAAACCTGCCCAGCTTGCGCTCCAGCTGCAAGCGGATGTTGAACAGTTGAGGCAGTTGGTCGAATCTGCCTCAGTTAAATCCAGTCAGGATTCTTAAGGAGACTTGTAACGTATGGCACGTAAGAAAGCGTTGTACTCACCTGAATCTGATGAGCCCTTTCGAGTAAGCCGCTCGAAGATCGATCTGTTTCTGAATTGTCCCCGGTGTTTTTATCTTGACCGGCGTATGGGCGTATCTCAGCCGAGTTCTCCACCTTTCTCGTTAAACAACGCAGTTGATGAACTGCTCAAGAAAGAGTTCGACGAGTATCGGGAGGCTCAGAAGCCGCACCCTCTATGTATAGAGAATGGGATTGATGCAATCCCGTACAAGCACGCAGATCTTGATCGATGGCGAGACTCGCTGAGACGTGGGATCGACTACTGTGTTCCAGGAACAAACCTCAAGGTGTGCGGAGGCGTTGATGATGTGTGGGTGAACTCACGAGGAGAGTTGATTATCGCTGATTACAAAGCGACCTCGAAGAAATCGGAGGTTTCGCTTGATGCCGATTGGCAGATCGCTTACAAGCGACAGATGGAGATTTACCAATGGTTGTTTCGTAAAAACGGTTTCTCTGTTAACGGAACCGGGTATTTCGTCTATTGTAACGGGGTAACCGATACGGGTCGATTTGATGCCACGCTGCGATTCTCGATCAAGGTTCTGCCGTATGAGGGTTCGGATGATTGGGTTGAGGGGGTCGTGATGGATCTGTATCGATGCTTGTGCTCTCAGTCCATCCCACAGGCTGGCGCACAGTGTTCATTCTGTTCATACAGGGAGGCTGCCAAGGAGGTAGAGGGGTCAGAGCGTCGCAATTCTCGTCCCTTGTAAAGAGCCATAAATTCCCGGGAATAGCTGTTTTTATGGAGTTTGCAGCGCTCCCGCGCATGTGTAACCTTATCGGATGAGCCTACGGTAGTTTAGAGTATCTAGCGGAAGAGCTGCGACGCCCTGAGTGGGCATGTGTCATTTACAGATACACAACTGCTCTTGTTAAGATAATAGGTTGAGGCAAAGTCCACATGACAAATCACAATCTCGAAAAACTATTCACCTTTATCCCGCTTCTAGAAAGCGGATCTCTTAAAGACGCGCACTCAACGTATATTAGATCGGGTGACTACGATCCTCAGGTTCGTGATCTCCAAAGGTGTTTAAAGGAGAGTGGATTGTGCCCTGAGGAGCTCGATTGGATGGCGTGGGCTGACGAGGCGCGGCCGTTTCTTCAGACGCCTGAAAAGATCCTTACAGCGGATAGTGCGACCGTGGATAAGCTGGTAGCAATGGCAACGTACTCGGAGAAATTAAATAAAAGCTTCTTCCCGCATCTGTGCTCGTCAGGATGTATGCTTATGCTACTCAAGCGGCTGCGTGATTCGTATTATAATTAAACACTGCGCGAGTGATTAGAGCAAGCTTGAACAGACGATAGAGGATAAGCGAATCATAAGACTGATAAAACTCATGCTGAAGGCGAAAGTTGTAATGCCGGATGGAGTAGTGATTCAAAATGAGCAGGGCACCCCACTGGGGGGCCTTATCACCACTGCTGAGTAATATAGTGCTGAGTGAGCTTGACCAAGAGCTTCGGAAACGAGGACATAGATTTGTTCGCTATGCCGACGACTGCAACATCTACGTAAGAAGTAAAGCGGCTGCGGAGAGAGTCTTAGAGAGTATTTCGCAGTTTATCGAGCGGCGCATGCGCCTCAAGGCAAAAAAAGTAAAGAGTGCGGTTGGCGAAACTGGCACGAGAAATTTTCTGGGATTTAGCCTGGACTACAGTATCGAAACCGACTCAGTCACCGTGAAAATTTCGGAAAAGAGCCTCAAGAAGATATCGCATAAGATAGTGGAGAACTCACCCCGCAACTGGGGTGCCTCGCTTGATAAGTGTATTCGAAGCTGTAACCAATACCTGCGCGGGTGGATTGCATATTTCAAAATAATCAGTCCAACCGAGCAACGACAACTACAAAGATTAGACGCACATTTACGCCGACGACTACGAGCCATCCAGCTCAAACAGTGGCGGCGACGTAGAACGATAGCGCAACGCCTTATCCAACTTGGAGCGAGGAAAACAACAGCGTGGCGTACGGTATACGGAGGGCGTACATCCCTCTGGAACCTATCGCACACCCCAGTGGTAGACCGAACACTACGGACCGCTGGAAGCAACTTCAACCCAAACATCCAAACATCCAAAACAACTGCACAGATGCAGTTTGCGTTTGTATGACTGAGGTAGCAATACCGCTCGGGAACTATGCCTCCGATGGCGGCAAACGTCCCAAGCCCGAAGAGCCGTATGTGAGAACCACAAGTGCGGTTCCGTGAGAGCCGGGGGAAGGCAACTTCCCGTAGCTACTCGACACATAAAGATCTCTCTGCCTTATAAGAACAATAGACGCGTATCGGCATTGAAATCAGCGTCTCCAATAAAGATCTCGTACGTCAGCGACCAATCGGTTTGAGTGCTCCGTTTCGCACTTCAGTCAGAACCTGTTGCCGCTCGATGATATGCTTACCACCAAATGAAACGGTGCCGAGCATGTCCTCTATCGTGATTGATGATACGGCCTCGCGGAGGTTATTGGTTGTTGGCTGTAGGTTTCGTGCTTCTAGCCACTCTGCAGTCGCATTCAGAAATTTGGCAATTTCGTGTCCAAGCGCCACATGGGCCAGATTGTAATCTACGTGAGTGAGCTTGAATTGCGAAAGGTAACGTCGCTCAAAGGGCTCGTTTTCGAGATACGCTGAGGTGATCACGATCCCTTCGGCAATCGGCCCTAGTATGCGAGCTTCGACCTCGGAGAATCCGTCGGCTGATAGGAGGGCGCCCGTAAATCCAGATTGTCTAATCTGCTTCACAAAAGCGATAAGTGAAGCGCGATAGAGCGGAAAATACACCACATCTGGGCCAGACCGAGAGATCTTCGCCGTCAGACTCCGTAGATCTGTATCGTCAAGATTGACGGTGTCGTGCGAAGTAATCTTTCCACCACATGCGCTAAATGCGTGGTTGCGGCCCTATCGCCTGAACGGTCATCGTCGAATGAAAAGGCTATCGTATCTGCAATTCCTTCCGCTTGGGCCATCTCTATTCCCCGTCTAAGAGCGGTTCCAAACCAAGCGACATCTCCAGTGA
>JBIKKR010000065.1:0-16039 GCA_044360225.1 Bdellovibrionota bacterium
AAAGGACCTGTTCCAAAAACCTCCTGGTTTCGATCTATCTCGATCCGTTGATCTCCGCTTGGGACCACCCAACGCATCGAAAGTTCGAGCGATTCGGCCTTCCACAGCAGGATGAGCTTTGCGTGGATGGACTCATGACAGACTCTGATCGGCTGCACGTTCGCCACCGAAAGTACCGTGTCGTACTCTTCAATGAGTCCGAGCACGAGCTCTATTCCGCGGCTTGAATTGATGTACCAATAACGAGTCGACTCATCCCACGAGCCCTCGTCCTCGAGGACTTGAAGCAATATGTTGTCGAGCGCGCGACTTGATACGGTGCGGAACCCATCAAAGATCGTTGGTTCCTGCTCCTGCTCGTCGAATGCAACGCGCACTCCGAGGCGGTCACTTGAGAGGTCGAGGAGGATTGAGACAGATGGGGCGCTCACGGTAGCGCTGGGCGGCAGACCAATTTCGGCGCCTATTGCGCCAGATTTGAGCTGGCTGACCTCGCGGATCGCGGTTGCAACGTCTGTTGGCGAGTTTGGGTTGATGCGGAAGGTTGATTCACGCTCTCCAAATCCGCCGCGAGGATCAAAAAAATCAAGCTCAGATGCTCTATAAAGGATAGCCACGGCATGTGGACACCACTGTTCCTGCATCTCGGTTGGCAAGCAACATGAGCATGCGGCATCGACTTCATGGGCCGAAATAACCGATATCGTCACAGAATGGGTTGCTGGGTCATCCTCTCTGACAACCCCTGTTATGATATGGCCGGCGCAGCTGCATTCGACAACGTGTCCTTGGACCGACAGGTTCACACCACGCTCAACGACGGAAAACGGGGCGAGCTTTTTAAGGTGCGTGACGATTTTTGATTTGGCAGAGTTTTGGGCGCCGATCATCCCAATATCCTACCACAAGCCTGGAACATAAGGCAGGGGGGACGTATTCTTTTAGTGCCGGCTCGCCCGGGTAGGGGGCCATTTCCAGGCTCGTAACGACCCAGGTGCGGCAGCTGAGATCTACTAAATTAAGCCAGTCCCTTCCGTTTGAGGTCCAAGAGCTATACGATGGGCCTCATGAGTAGGCAGTTTTCCTTTCCCCCAGATAAGATGAAGGTTCTGTTCCTTGAGGGAGTTCATCCCGCAGCAGCTGAACGGATGCAGCACGCAGGATACAGAACCGAGATGGTCAAGCAGGCGTACAGCGAGGATGAGCTTTGTAGAGCGATCGCCTCGGTACACGTGCTTGGCATTAGGTCGAAGACATGCGTCACCAAAAAGGTGCTCGATAACGCCAAGCAACTTTTGGCGATCGGATGCTTTTGTATCGGCACAGACCAGGTTGACCTCGAGGAGGCTCGACGCCGAGGCATTCCAGTTTTCAATGCTCCGTTTAGTAATACGCGTAGTGTTGCTGAGTTAGCGATCGCTGAGATGATCATGTTGGCGCGCCAAGCGGCTCACAAGAGTCAGTTGCTGCACGCCGGGGTGTGGGAGAAGTCGGCTGAGGGGTGTTGTGAGGTTCGCAACAAAGCGGTCGGCATCGTCGGATACGGACACATTGGTCCACAAGTGGGATTGCTCGCAGAAGCGTTTGGCATGAAGGTGTACTTCTTCGATATCGTTTCGAAGCTGCCACTCGGTAATGCCACTCCAGTGGGGAGCCTCGATGAGCTGTTGAAGGTTTCCGACTTCGTTACGCTTCATGTGCCGGACACTGCAGAGACACGTGGCATGATCGGCGCGCGCGAGATAGCATCCATGAAGGTTGGCGCGTTCCTCCTCAACCTCAGTCGCGGCCGGGTAGTTGATTTGGAGGCGGTGCAAGAGGGCATAGCAAGCAAGAAGTTGGCCGGAGCTGCGATCGATGTGTTTCCGGATGAACCGAAGTCGAATGATGAGGTGTTCTCGTCGCCCTTGTGTGGTCTCAATAACGTCATCCTCACGCCGCATATCGGAGGAAGTACCATTGAGGCACAGCGCAATATCGGACTTGAGGTTGCGACCACCTTTGTAAAGTACATTGAGACTGGGAGTACAACTGGTGCGGTTAATTTTCCGCAGGTTGAGATCCCGATCGTCAAAGACTCGCACCGAATTTTGAACATTCATAAAAATGTGCCGGGAGTGCTCAGCTCTATTAACCACATCATCGCTGAGATGGGAGCAAATATTCGGGCACAGTACTTAGAGACTCGAGGCGATGTTGGATACTTGATAATTGATGTGGATAGCGAGATTTCGTCAGCTGTGAAGAATTCCATCGATCAGCTAGATACGAGTATCAAGACGAGGATGTTGTTCTAGGTAGGTGCTGATAGAGGGGTGGGTGCTACATGACCGCAGCGATTATCGGTGGAGGTATCGCTGGCCTTGCGGCGGCCTATGAGTTGGTGAAGGCCGGCGAGAGACCCTATGTGATCGAGCCCGGTCCGATCGGTGGAATGGTGCGTTCCATCGCTCGCGATGGCTTTACTCTCGAGTGTGGTCCCAACGTATTAGTCGAGCGACCAGACCTCAAGGAGTTATTCCAGGAGCTGCAATTAGCCGGTGATGCAGTGCATCCCAGTGTTAACCCGTACGGTCAGTACGTCTGGTATCGTGGGCGCCCCGTTAAGGTTCCTGCTAATTTTTTGCAGCTTCTGGCTAGCCCGCTTTTCACGGCGCTCACGAAGCTCCTTCTGCCAGTGAAAGCGCTCGTCCCGGGTGTCCTTCCTAGAAAGATAGAGGACTGTTCGGTAGAGCAGTTCTTTGCCCCACTCGTAGGTAGACACACCGCGCGGCACCTCATGGATCCTGTTCTTAAAGGTATCTACGGTGGGGATGTCGGGGTCTTGAGTGCTCGCTCGCTCTTCCCAAACTTGTGGAGTGCTGCCAGGGAAGGGAGATCGATTCTTGGATATATGCGCTCAAGGAGTTCGTCGGGTAAACCTCCGATCGTTGTGTTGCGAGGAGGTATCCAGAAACTTACCGACGCATTGTGGCGCGAAGTTGGACCGAGGGTAGAGCATGTGCCAGCGGAGGTGCAGCGGATCACGCCGCTCGATGGGAAGCGATTTCGACTATCGCTTTCAGGAGGGCGACAGATTGAAGCCGATGGTTGCTTGGTAACCGCCGCAGGGATTCGGTTAGCACCGCTGGTGGGTCATCTGAATGAGGAGCTTGCTGATGCACTGACTAAGGTACAGTATGCAACGCTATCAGTAGTGCACCTTCGCCTCCCGCGGGGAGAACGGCTTATCCCAGCGGCCTTTGGTGTGCTTTTCCCAGGTGGAATGCCTGAGGACCTGCTTGGGGTGATGTTTAATTCTCAGATCTTTCCGCATATGGCTCCGGCGAATGAGCACCTGATCACGGTAGTTTTGGGTGGTGCTCAGGCAGGCGAGCGTAGGTCTGATGAGGCGATTCTCAGAGACAGGCTACCGGAGATGCTGCGCACGTTGCTAGGCATTAGCAATGCGCGTTGGCTCTCAATGACGCAGTGGCCAGCGGCGATTCCACAACTTCAGGTTGGGCACTACAAACTGGTCAAACTTCTCGATCAGTGTGAGTATGACCATCCTGGGATCGTCTTTGCTGGCGTTGACCGGGGTGGAGTAGGCGTATCAGATCGGATTCGTCTAGCGAGGGAGGCTGTGAAGCGCTTTCGTCGTGTGCGGGTTGAGACAGTAGTGTAGAGTGCACTAGGTTGCAATGCTGCGACGTGCGTAATAGAGGAACACAGAATGGATGTTGGGGCGTGTGAATTCGGATGTCGTGGGTCTAAGGATAAAGTCGGGGTGCTGCTCGCGCAATTGGGTACTCCGGATGCGCCAACACCTGGAGCGCTTCGTCGGTACCTGCGCCAGTTTCTCTCCGATCGCCGGGTTATCGAGGTAAATCGGGTTCTCTGGTGGGTACTTCTCAACTGTATCATTCTGGTAACCCGACCCTTCAGATCGGCTCGCCTGTACAAGCGTATCTGGGGGCAGGATGGATCGCCGCTCCTGACGATTACTCGTACGCAAGCTGATGGAGTGCGGAAACGCCTTACGGGAGCGTATCCGAATATAGAGGTTGAATTCGGGATGCGTTACGGCTCGCCTAGCTTAGAGAGTGCAGTGGATGCGTTAGTTGAAAAGGGTTGTTCAAAGATCTTGCTGTTCCCCATGTATCCCCAGTACGCAGCTGCGACGACAGCTTCAACCTATGATGCCGTGTTTTCTCATATCCTGAAGCGTCGTTGGGTGCCAACGTTGCGGGTAGCAGAGCCGTACTATCAGCATCCGAGATACGTATCAGCACAGGCCGAGATTATTAACGATTATTTGGCTAAGCTGCCGTGGAAGCCGGAGTACCTAGTCCTTTCGTACCACGGCGTTCCTGAAAAGTATGTCACGAAAGGCGATCCGTACTGTTGTCAGTGCGTCGAGACGACAGCAGCGCTCAAGCCTCAGCTGTCGCTTCCATCAGAGCGTGTAATCCACACATTTCAGTCGCGCTTTGGCCGTGATCCGTGGCTCACCCCGTATACGGATGAGACCTTTGAAGCTCTAGGGCATGCAGGGGTAAAGAGTATTGCTGTCGTCGCTCCGGGTTTTACGGCTGATTGTCTCGAGACCCTTGATGAGCTTGGAAATGAGGGACACGAACAGTTTGAAGAGGCAGGGGGTGAGCAGTATTCAGTAATCCCGTGCCTAAACGACCATGCGGTGTGGCTTGATGCGATGACCGCAATCATCATTGAGGAGCTGGGAAGCTGGATTGAAGGAGAGGCAAGGCGGGTGCACGAGTGCTCGATTCAGTGTCCGTTGAAGGCAGGCCCACTTCGTATCGAGTCGTTGAAAGAGGTTGCGTAATCCGGTACGGAAGCCGACGAGGTACGAGATGAAAAAGGTAATTCAATTGGTGATCGGGTGCGCTATCAGTGCGCTGATGGTCTATCTTGTGTTCGGAGATGCCAAGCTCAGCGATCTTCAAGCCAGCTTCGATCGGATCGTGTGGTGGCCCGTCGTACCGTTCACTGTTTTGTTTGCGCTGCACTATGTATTGAGATCGCTCCGATGGCGTTTTCTTCTCCCTGAGGCAAAGCGCGACAAGCCGACGCTGCGACATCTGTTTGATTCAATTATTCTGGGGAATCTGGCTACATGTCTTCTGCCATTTCGTTTAGGTGAATTCATCCGCCCGCTTGTGCTTACCAGATGGACAGAGTACAGCTTTGGTGCAGCATTTATTTCGGTAATCATTGAGCGTTTCTTTGATCTCAGTACGGTGCTGATCTCGTTTTTCGTGATTGTCCAACTCTTACCTGATCTTCCTGAGTGGCTTCATATGGCTGCTTTTTCGCTTGGTATGATGGCGCTGGCTCTCTTGCTCTTTTTGGTAGGGGGATGCCTCTTTCCAAAGTTGATTACAAAAGTCGTTGAGGTTTGTGTCCAGCCATTGCCGCGTGGGTTAGCGAGAGTGCTGACGCGCTTTTCGTCTGATCTACTCGATGGTGCCGCGGTGATTAAGACCCCTTCGCGTCTCATAATTATCATCGGGCTCACTGTGCTTGTGTGGCTAACGGCGTACCTCCAGTTCCAAGTAGTCCTGTGGATGTTTCCGTTCAATCAATCATTCTTGCTTAGTGTAGCCTTAGGAGTCTTTGTTGCGCTGGCCATAGCGCTTCCGTCTGCTCCAGGATTTGTTGGAGTTTTTCAGATCGGGTGCGTTGCAGCAGCTAGCCTCTTTGCGTATCCAGAGTCGGACGCCAAGGTCTATTCCCTTGTGGCTCATGGTCTCACCTATGTCATGATGATCATAATTGGATTTTGGCTGCTTGCAGTCCACGACCTTAATCTCTTTGAGCTGAAAAAGGCCGCGGAGCAGGGCGGACAGGATACAACTAATCGATAACTCCTCGAAGTTGTTTCAACGAGAGTATCTTAATCACCCCAGGCTTGGTTAGGTCGAGCAATCCCTCTCGCTCGAGGTTTTTTGTGACTCTGATCGCTGTCTCAGGAGTAGTGCCAGTAAGGTCTGCGAGCTCCTTTCTGGTGAGAAATATACGCGTTGTATCCTCACTCGTTGAGGGACGCCCGAATCGAGGGGCTAGTGCAAGGAGAGTCGCTACTATTCGACTTTCGACCCGAGAATGAGCGAGCCCGAGAGCGAGATCATTAGTTCTCCGATTGCGGCGCATCAATTCGGAGGTAATGTGGCGATATATGCTTGGGTGCTTATCCGCGAGTGAGCGGAGTTGCGCAGTCGGAATCGCAAGTAGTTTGGCATCGGTTTGACCACGAATTGATGTGTCAACTTCAGTCGGTTCAAGTGCTCTGACGATGCCCGAACAGTCTCCGGGGATAAGAAGGTCAAGTGTGAGCTCCTTGCCGTGCTGCGTTGATTTAATTACAGCGAGTCGGCCAGAAAGCACCATAAATCCGAAGCTTGGGCGTTCTCCATCCATTGAGAGGTACTCTCCAGCACTTACATCGTGGATGGTGGCTGATCGCGTTAGATCATTGAGCTCGCGTGGGGGGATATCTGAGAAGAGGCCGACAGATTCTACCGCTTCAAGCTTATGGCGATCGACCACGTAGCCCGCTTCTGGGGCTTCACCCGCCTCGATCTGGGGCAAAAACTCAGGCTCTTCAACCTCCTCACTAACCTGAGCCGCTGCTTTTGCGCGATGGAGTGCTATCTCTATGTTTGCGCGTAGCTCGTTTGGCTCAAAAGGTTTCATCACGTACCCAGAAGGGCGTGTGAGCTTCGCTCGTTGTAGCGTTACCTCGTCAGAGTGCGCGGTTACGAAGATAATAGGAGTTCCCAGTTGCTGTCCGATCTCTTCAGCTGCTTTGATACCATCGATCTCACCGGGCATCGTGATATCCATCAGGATGACATCGGGTTTAAGCTCGAGCGCTTTTGTGATCGCATCTCTGCCGTTGGTGACCTGTCCCACAACGGTGTATCCGGCTGACGCCAATTCGTGCGAAATATCAAGTGCCACGAGCGTCTCGTCCTCTGCGATTAGTACATTGGTTGGCATAGTTCTCCTAATGAGTGTTGCAAAATGATAAGGTTAGACTGTCGGTAGGCCCACATATGTGGGTGTCCCGGCGGTCTCTTTCTTGAGTCGCTGGCCAAGCTTGCATTGCACTATACTGGATAGTTTCGCGGGTTTAAATCGTAACACACTGGAAAGACCTGCGCGCTCTTGCGCAGTATGACCGTCGTTATCTCACTGAACGGCGAGCACTTCAACGCACTTGATCTGTGATCCAAAGTGGTAGCAGTCGTTGTGGCAGGGAGATCTGTAGATCAATACCAGTGACTGGATGTTTCAGCGCAACTGCGTAGCTCACGAGATGTAGATAAGACGCTGACGCTCCTTCGTAGAAGCGATCGCCGAGTAGTGGAATACCGGAAGCCGAGGCATGAACACGAATTTGGTGAGTACGCCCAGTTGTCGGCAGTGCACGAAACACGTTGACCTCGAGATCCTCCGATCGTGCGCGACCGATTGAGATAAACTCTGTGCGAGCAGGCTTCCCTGATTCGTTGTCGACTCGTCGTAGTACCGAGTGGCGAACATCTCTGCCGATCGGCAGCTCAACAGTATGAGCCATCCATGGACTCTGCGAGAGCGAGGCGCATCGATACTCCTTGAAAACCTTTCGGTGTTCAAATGCCTGTTGTAGTCGGGCGTGGGCGTGTTCAGAGATGCTCATGATGATGAGCCCCTGCGTTGAAACGTCGAGTCGAGATGGCATATGCACAGTAGCTCCGGTACATCGCTCGACTGATGCCTTAACGCTAAAGTGACGTTGCTCTTTCGCTGGCATGCTTGAAAGCCCCGGCGGCTTATAGACCGCGACTACATGTTCATCTTGGTATAGAATGTAATCATCGTGGAATGCGGGAAATATTGATGCGGCGTCCGAGATCTCAAATTTTGGTTCGTAGTATTCCACCTTGCACGGTAGTGGTAGCTCGCGATCTCCCAGGGCCTCAATGCCATTCACGTACACTCCCCCGAATGCAAAGCGCTCATCCCACGAGCTGGGGTCGATATGAGGCAGGTGATGGACCAGGAACGGCGTGAGACTTCCGGTAGACGGGAGTGTTTCGTAGACAACCCACGACCAATACTGCGTCCGCAACGCCTCCGTGACTGCTGTGATGGTTTGAAGGGAGCCGCTCATGTTCTTGCCATACTCGTGGCAGCGAACGCTACTCAACACTCGCTACTGTGAGTGTTTTGGCTGATGCGCTTGGTATTTGCGCAGCGCATGTTGAATGCTTGATAACCGATCGAAGAGCTCTGCTGGTGGCAGGTCAGGGCTCAGCGCATCGGAGCGAGTAAGCCCGAAGGCTTCTTCAAACTTGGATAGCTTAGCCAGGACGTTGCCATCCATGGCTCGTTTGAGCTTGATTCGTACTATATCCATACGTTCAGCGCGTACATCGACCAGCTGCTTGAGAGTGCCAGGTGAGGTGGTCGAGATCGCGCGTGATGAATCCTGTCCCGGGCATTCCGGTACGCTTGCGAGGAGATCTCGTGCTTCGGAGGTGATAGCCGGCGTAACGCTTGCAAATACGGTTGCACCCTGATCGTCAGTTGCGATCGCCGAAGCTACAGAATCCGGCTGCACCTTTGAACGAGGCACCGAGAAAGTGATCTCGTACAATTTATCTCCGATCTTTGCAACGGTTGCTTCCGGTATCTCACATGAGGAGCGCGAGGAGAAAACAATCCCTTTGGCGCTTATCAGTGGTGGCTTTGATTCTACTCGAACCGAAACAGAGATCTCGCTTAGGGGCAGGTCTAGGGCACTCGCAGTATGTATACGTGTAACCAGACAGCCAGTGAGTAGTACCAGAGAGAGAGCAATACGCCGAGCTTCGGTCGTTGTGCGGGATACACGCGACAGCGTTGTTCGTCGTGAGTCGCGATATAAACCTACAATAGAAGTGAGTGCCTTCATAACCATCCTTGTTCGCCCCGGTTCTACTCTAGTTCGATAGCGATGCCTTGATATCCTCTATGAGTTTCAAAGATGCCTCAAGGCTAGCGGTATCGCGCTCAAGTATCTTGGCTTGCGATACGAGCGAAGAAACTTCGCGTCTAAACTCCGTATTCGGCGCGTCTTCCGGAACAGCAACCTTAAAATTTTGGATACAGTCCCGCTTGATGGTGAACTTTTCAGATGACGATAGCGAGCCATCACGCTGGTGCACCACAAACTGATAGGTCATAGCTGCTACGGGACTCGGAATGTCTATCTGAAATGTCGGTCGATCGACTGCATTGAGTGCTCCACGCGGAAAGGCGATATCGATGAATCGCCCATCCTTGGCACCGATGAGTCTCAATGTGCTCGTTATGTCAAAAGTATTCACCAGCTCGACTTCGAGGCGCATTGGGTTACCTATCGAAGGGATCGACTGAGAATCAAGCGGGCGGTGCAAGATCTTAATTGGTTTACTCTCACCGTCCGCTGGCTGCGCATAGCTCCGCTGCGCTACGATGCAAGCCGCAAACGCCACAACCAGCGCCACGAGAGCTACGATTCGGTAGGGTGTTTGTGTCTTCACGAGTAGTTGGTCCCGTTGCCACCACCGCAGCAGATTACCACTCACTACTGATTCAACGAGTTGCGCCACGTTCAGGTACTCCAAATATAGTGATTTGCAAAAGAACGGCTCTATACTCTACCTGACTATCTTCCAGGTTCCAGCTTCGCCGGTTACAACATCTATTACAGTACCAGTTATCGCAGCTGATGACGACTCCTGATTAAATTTGAGAATGAGCCCATTCGATCGGAATGTCGGGCCCTCAGCCTCAGCAGTCTCCTCTGCCGAGAACGTCACGGTTGCGGGCATCCAGCCCTCGAGCCCTAAGAGCAGGGTGAGCTGTTGCTGCTTGGGATTAGCAATCAGTGCCATCGGCACACTCTCACCTGGGAACAGCCCGCGAATAGTGCCGGGATACACCCCTTCAGCCAGAGCTCGGAGCGCCGTAACGTGAGGTGCTCCCTCATCGGGTTCGGCCACACTCTCTGCCTCCACCGCATCCGGGTTCGTGACGGTGATCGCTTCGGGTGCACCTTTCTGTGCCGAATCCTTGCTACCACGCGTTCGTGTGAAGGCGTGGTAGCCATAAATACCCACCACAGTAAGGAGAGCAAAAGCGAGAGCAACTCCAATGAACCGAGCGAGTGCATTTGCAAAGAGAGACGACCGCGCTCCTGTGAACCCAGTGCTTGAGCTCTGGCGATGTAGTGACCGTTCCGGCGCGGTGGATCGGCGCCGCGAAGATTGCTCAATCGTTGGCATCTCAGTTGAGGGTTTGTCCTGGGCTTGAGCGGCACCGGCTTGCGAGGATGGATCAACGGGGTTATCGATGGTGCTTAAGGCGCCGCCGGTCCGTCGTTGGGTGTCACGAGCGATGATCGCTTTGATTCGCTCAAGGTCGATCTTCTCAGTGGGAGTTGGTTCACGCTCGGCAGCGACGGCGGTATTACCAGCCGCAGGCTGCACGGCCGGTTGCGGGGTCGGTTGTAGGGCGATTGGCTCAGTGTCCGGTGCAGTGATTCCGGTGCCTATTTGACCGACTGGTGGAGCAACTGCCGGTCCCGGAGTAACGTCCTGCGCAAACGTAGGAGTTACATCATCGTTAGCGGGTTGAGCAGGTGATAGGGATACTGCTTCAGGTGATGGTTGCGGTGTGATTCGAAACTGTTGGTCTTCGAGGGCACGTAAGGCCTCTGAGGTTGATTGAAATCGGTCACGCGCGGAGAACCTCATCAAATTGGTAATAACGGCAGCAACGTGAGCTGGTATCTCAGGCGCGAGCTGAGCTATGGGAGTGATTCGCGCATCCTGCCGTGCATCCCGCTTTTCAGCGATCGGCGCATGTGCAAAAGGGTGCTGACCGGTGGCGGCTTCGTAAAAGCACACTCCAAGTGAGTAGAGATCTGAGGCCGTATCGTACTTAATGCCATCAAGCACCTCTGGAGCCAGATATTCAAAGCTTCCTACCGCCTTCCGTAATTCCTCGAGTTGCACCTCATCACCAGGAAGCAGAGCCAGGCCGAAGTCCGCTAAGCGAATCTCTTTTTCGTTGATAACGAGGATGTTTTCAGGTTTGAGATCTCGATGTATGACGCCGGTAGCGTGCACAAAATCGAGAGCCTCGAGGCACTGCCTGAGGTACAACGCTAACTGGGCTGGTGGCAGTCTCTTGTCTGGAAGCGCTGCAATGTATTTGAGGAGGTCGCCTTGGGGAGCGTACTCCATTGATAGGTAACAAAGATCCTGGATCGAATGGAAATCATCGAGGCGTACGACATACCGGTGCCGACACGATACCAATGTCAGCGCCTCGCGTCGTAGCTTATCGGTTAAGGTTGTCGTCCCATCCCGATTGATGAGAACTTTGATAGCAACTTCTTGGCCAGTACCGGTGATGTGGCGCCCATGGTACACAACGCTGTCGGCACCTCGACCAACAATCGAGAGGATCTCATACCTCCCGTCAAAAATCCTCCGTTTTGAGTTGTTAGGAAGCGTCATCTAAAAGCCAGTTACTCAAACCCTACTTGGTCAGATCGAGGGCACAAACACCCTGCACCTAGGGTACCCTGCCCAGAAATCTAAGGCTACGTCTGGGGCAGATAAGCTAACCCTAGACGGTATAGTTCTATACTTTAATCCGACGTTTTAATAGCATTGCTTCACATTTTTGGGTCTCTTTTAGTTGGTTTTGGTAAGTATCTACAAGTATGGTTTTTTTGTTAGATTTAAAGTGGTTAGTTGCAACTGCGGAATCTAGGTTTAACACTCATGGGTACTCGAAGCCGCTCAAGCGGTATACCGTTTCGTCCGTATCGGTGGTAATCTCGTGCGCGGTGCGGAGGAAAGCATCCTCTTTCTGTGCACCCGTAGCTCAGTTGGATAGAGCACCCGCCTTCTAAGCGGGTGGTCGGAGGTTCGAATCCTCCCGGGTGCGTTTTTTGACTTGTAGGTCGCTCATGAATGAACTTAATCCCTATCTCGGTATTCTCCTCCTTACCGGTGCCTCTGGGGGATTTCTGTTGACGATGGTGTTGCTCGCATCGTGGCTGGGCCCAAAGAACGCCACAAAGACCAAGCAGATGCCTTGGGAGTGTGGTGCGATTCCGGTTGGATCGGTTAGAGACCAACGCTTTAATGTTCGGTTCTATCTAGTTGCCATGTTGTTTATTCTCTTCGATATCGAAGTGATCTTCATGTATCCGTGGGCGGTGGTTCTTGAGGAGCTCGGAACCTTTGCGTTAGTTCAGATGCTCTCGTTTATGGCGGTTCTTGTTGTTGGGTTCGCGTACGTGTGGCGTAAAGGGGTTCTGAACTGGAACGATTGAGCCTGGTTTCGGCAGATGCTGCGCCTTTTGGTTTGTTTCGGTGGAATTCTAGCGGCGCTGTGCGTGGCAAACCGCCCGCGATTCTGGTGGCAGGAGCTCTTTTGCAGTGCGGCGTTGCTCTGGTTACCGCTTGCGCTTCTTGCACTGCTTTATCTTGTGCGTCTTGTATTGATGTCTCGGCCGTCGAGATCTCTGCTAACACTAGGCGCGATAGGTTGCTATGGCTACATAGTGACTCATACCGTACTTATCCTGGCGCCGTATCTCACGTATGATCGATGGCCGCAGTTTTCGGGCCTACCGACGAAGGAGCTGAGTGGCCTATGGATAGAGTGTCCTCCCGATGCGGGTAGCCCAGGTGATATTGAGCGGCTGATTGGCCGTATTGATCCCACTATTGTAATCCTCGGAGATGGCTCGACAGCTGACCAGCTCTCGGTCGACACTGTAAAGCGCTATCCGCACCGAATGCACACGTCATCGATGGAGCAGGGCAACATAGTGCTTCTTTCACAGATCCCATTCGGTTCACAGGTCGCTGAAGATCTGGGCATTGAAGCATTTCCGGGCGGAGTTTTTGTCCTTCAGCCAGAAGGAATGCTCCCAGTTGAAGTTGGGGTGATGACGATGAAACCCTCCACGTCACAGGACATATTTGAACGCAATCGGATTACATCGCGGCGACTCGCATCGCTGATGCGCAATAGTCACGCCCCGCGATTGGTAGCGGCGCAGTTTAACACAACCCCTTTCTCGCCATTAATGTCGATCTACCCTGAACAGGCGCGATTGAGGTCGCTTATGTTTGGAATGGGGCTACAGACACTTTGGGGTTTCGAGCGCGCACCCTTCGCAGGAGCGACTAGCAATGTGTTTGTCTCGCGCGATTTTGTGCGTCAGGCATTCGAGCGAATACGTATCCCTGAATGCACGCACCCGGCGCTTTCTTTTGTGGTTAAGTTCGAGCCTACTCAAAATCCGCTTTCGTAGCAGGGAGGGGTTTTGCCGACCTTCCCCAGTGCACTGATAGCGCCCTGCAGAGACACTTTACTGCATGCCTGTGTAGAACGTGTCGTTGTATATGCGTGGGTTAGGTAGTGCCTGAGCTGCTTTGCCGCCTTGTATTCCTAGCGTTGGCGTTGTGTTGGCATATATCCACAATGCTTTCTCGTTTGATACGAAGACCTCTTCTTTGCCATCATTATCGATGTCAAAGTGCTGGGTAAAGTAGAATGAGTACGTGACCTTTCCACCCTGGTTCTTCGCAGCCGGAGGAAAGGGGAGGCGCGCTACCACCTTGCCAGCGCCATCATAGAGGGTTGGTGGAGCGGAGAAGCTGCGACTTACAAGGATTAGGCTGTTGGGAGTGTCAGCGATCCAGTTGTCAATCTTTGAAAGCATAGCACGGCTTCCGTGTCCAAGGCTCTTCCAGAGTAAACGCCCACGCGCGTCGTACATCCTTAGGATGCCGCTGAGTTCCTTGTCCCGATCCATCGTGACTATTTGTTTCTCACATGTCCTGGGGTCAAATGCACCAACGATGGAGTGCTGTGCGTGGTTTTCCTCACCACGCCACAGAATCTCTCCAGCAGTTGAAAGGAGCGCTACTCGATTACTGGTTGCGATCGCAAGCTCCACTGTGCCGTCGCAGTTTACATCGCTATACGCTGCTGCATCGTTGTGTATTCCTAGCTCTCGCTTACTCCAGATCAGCTCGCCTCGTGAGTTGAGTAGGACATACCCAGCGAGAAGCTCTGGCTCGCCATCATAATCAACGTCGATGGACATCGGAAAATGGGAAAACTCATTCCCAACTCGCCATACTACCTGCAGATCGGGAGATAAAAGGGAGTTAAACGATCGTCCGTGCAGAATCAGCCCTGCAGGTCCTCCGAACTGGTTGGTCTGAAATATGTACAGGCTATAGGGCTTTTCGGACGGTACGCTGTACATTTGGTACCCACTATTTCCACTCAGTACTACTATATTTTTGGAGTCGTAGAAGATTACATCATCGAATCCATCGCCGTTCCAATCATATACCTGCACCGGAATATCGCCGGTCGCGCGGAAGTGTTTGCGATTTGGTAGTCCGCGCTGCCAGAGAACCTTGCCCTCAGGCAACGACACGGCTGTGATGCACGTTACTTCGCGCTCTCTATTAACCTGCACAAATACGGCAGCCACCGACCCTTGGCCCTGCAGTTGCCCGTACCGAACAACGTGTGAGCCAAAATCCTGCAGTTCTATCGTGGCTACCACCTGCGCGGCGCTGAGCGTTTTAAGCGATGAGGCTTTGCGCCTCGGTGCAGTGGGTTTGCCGAAGGTGACATCGATCGATACCACAAGCGATATGACTACACCGAGTAGTATTGAGAGGGACCAACGTGGGAAGGCCGTGAAGAGCTGAGATGGCACCATGAACGCAACCGATAGGCATCAACGCTCAGCAGTGAGTACACAATTTGATTGCACAATGCAAGCTTGCGCTGTTTAAACCAGTATTGTGAGTTAGTCGGTGCTTATTCTGTGCCGCACCACGACAGGAGCGCCCCCTGGTTGACCTAAGGTGTGAGGTGCTCGGAGGTCTAGCGCGTACGCGCGGGCATCGCCCCGCTCCGCCGAACGGGACGGCCTGCGCTATTGATCGCTTGCGTCAAAACGCTTCGAGAACGTGTTGAGCCGCCTCGACCGAGTACGATCCCGCGCATCATTCTGTGGCGCTCCTCCGGTGTAATCACATCAGTGGCATTCTGATTCTGATAGTAGCCGGTGTCCGGTAGCACTGGATCATTATCCGACCCAAAGCGTTCAAGACTCGGAGCATTTCTTGGTGACTTGCCAGTAGGACGCTGCGCCGGTACGCCACAGCCATAGGCGTCAGCGGCATCTCCATAACACTCTGCTTGAGCCGAAGAGATGTGAACTCCAACGGTTATAACTGAAAGGGCGAGGAGGGAAAAAATTCTCATAATTGCGCCACAAAAAAGGTAACTACCTCTGTATTGTACACCTAAGGATATGGCTACAAAAGGCCGGCGAGTCGCTTTTTATACAGCGAGATGGCCTTAAGCCGTTGATTAGACTCGCCCTCTCGCTCTTTTTGCATCAAATGCATTCTCCGGTCATGTCGCGCTCCCTCTCCGCCACCGGATGTGGCTAGCCTTTTGCACCCAAGCCTTAAGCGCCGTGTTTGTGGGCAAGTATTGCCTGGTATCGCCAAAGGAAGGGGGCTACCTCTATGAGATTAGAGTCGGCTATTAACACTAGCAGTCAGGGTCTTGAAACATACGGAAAAGGCATCTCCGTTCTAGGCGACAATATCTCGAACTCCAACACGTCAGCATTTAAGGTTCAGCGGACTGAGTTTGCGGCATTGCTCGGTGAGCGAGCTGATGATCGGGGCGCTAGCCTTCCTGGGGGTGCTGGAGACGGGGTGGCGGTTGGACGTGTGCGGGTAGACTTCGAGGTGGGGGCTGCGAACCCAACTGGCCGAGGGCTCGATGTTGCTCTCACGGGTAACGGATTTTTTTTGGTAGGAGATCCAAAGGCGCCCAGTCTGACTCGATTGGGTAGCTTTCAGATTAATAATGAGGGTCTGTTGACTACATCAGAGGGGCTGCCGGTGCTTGGCTACTCAGGTACTGACACCGAGGCGCTCGGCACCATTAACAT
>JBIKKR010000067.1:0-15797 GCA_044360225.1 Bdellovibrionota bacterium
GCCCACTTTTGGGCGGACTAGACAGTCCGCGGTCCGCAAGCTGCAAGTTTGGGAGGCACCAGGCAATCTAACCAGCCCCTACCCATTCCCCACCTGCTGCGAGGTCACGGCGTACTGTCCCTGCTCCTTAAGCCTTTTGACCGTGGCGCGGATATCCTCGCCACGGTCAATTGCAGCGATAATCTCTGCCGACTTAGCAGTCTCGCGGCTTAAAACAGGGATAACCTGCGTCAAACGCTCGCGTATAGCGCTGCGATTGCTCCATCCGTAACGAAGCTGCTCAAGGAGTGCGCTTTCAGAGAAATCCCCAAACGACATCACGTTGTTTGGTAACCCCAAGAGGTCGAAGTAACTCTTGACCTTTTGCTGAAACACGAGCGCAACCGCGGGGGTCAGCGCTGATGTTGCCAAGATATTGGCGTGCAAACGCATGCCGAACAACATCGATACGTGCTCGAGCACCCCTTTAACATCGTGGTGATTGTAGTTCACGTTCGAAAAGAGCGCTTTGCCCTTAGGTGCCTGAACTGCCCGGAGCAGTTTCTCAGTCACCGCCACATCAGAGTGTTGTGTAGCTACAAACAACACAGGCACTGAAACCTCTTGCAAAAAGCGATTGAGCGCAGCTGCATACGTTGCAATAAAACTCTCGGTGGTAAGTGTTTGCTGCCCTAAACCAGCCCAGGAGTTGAGGTAGCTATTGATATTAATGGCTAGGATCTCCTCACCAAATGGCATGCCGAGTGCGCTCAATATCTCGCGAGTCTTCTCAGGACTCGATGGGCGCACGGGGATAGCGTTGTCAGCGGTGATCAACATCTTCTCCTCATCGATTCCCATATCCTTGAGAAGGTTGTAGGAATCTACTTCGCGCACAGTGATGAAGTCTGCTAGCTCTGCCAGCTCCTTGAGCATCTTCTTGCCCCACGGAGTCGTTACGGGACCAGCACCTACATTATAAAAGCCAACTATCGAGCCCTTTGCACGGAGGTGCTTGAGGTACAACCACGCTGAAGACATGTAGTTGGTTAGCGGATTAAACAACTTCCTATCGAACAACATCGCATCGTAAATGATCGTCACTTTACTGCGGCGGATAGAAGTGAAGGTCGGGGCTCCCAGCATACCAACTGTCCCGTGCCACGGGAGCATGCTGATTGGGCGCACCTTGTTCTGGTAGTTGTGCCAGATATACGGTGGTCGATAGGTTGGGATCTCATACAACATGCGACTCCCGCAGGCAGTATCGATGCAATCCATAATCCCCGACAGGAGTGCTGCATCGCCCGCGTTACGCCCCGATGAAGAGCCTAAAATCGTAATAGAATTGATCTGTCCCATGTCTCGCCGCACTCCTGTAAACGAGCCTGCCGCAATATGGCGGAAGTAAGAGAATCTATAGCAGTTTCAGCGGCTATTTGAAACCTGGGGCCTATTGTACTGAATCTATCCGGCTGGTTATGCCCCCACCCTGATACGCTGCATCCTGCATTAACGAGGACTCGAACTGGCCTGTCGGAATTCCGTAGGTATCACACCTAAAAAAAACTAGATCACGGCTTGAGTCGTCTTTCTCAGCTAATAGCCTCTCCCGTGCTGTAAATACCCGCACGACGTTCCCCTTAAACACGCCCTGATGAGCATTCAACCACGCACTCTTAGCAACATACACCGTATGCGGCTCACACTCGGTACCGACCGCCTCAAGGGGCAAGATAGTGACCGGCCGATGCACGTAGTACAGGAGGGGATCAAAGTATTCATCAAAGGGGTGCTTGAAAACCGCGAGCCGCTCGTTTTCCGAAGCGGTTGCTAACCACGCCTGCGCCATTTGATTAAAGCCCTTCAAGTGCGCCTTAACTGCGAGCCCTCCGTTCACAGCACCAGTCATCAGGAGTAGTATCAAGCACCACACTGATCCGAGGAGCGCTGGTAGCTTCCGCCGAACTCCCAAGAAAGTTCCGAGTGTGCACACGACTACGAGCACTCCAAGGCGAGAAACCAAGAGCGGCACGGCTTGATAGGCATCCTGTACGTAACTCGGTGACGTCAGCGCAAACTCTCCCACAACGCCCACTAGAGACAGCGCCAGTACCAAGATGACCGCAAGAGCCACCTCGGTCACTCGACTCATCCGGGCGGCACGAGCACGCGCCCGATCGCCTCCCCCCTCAAATAGAGATGATAGCTCCACTCCGAGCTGCAGTGCCACAAACGGTAGCAGAGGCAAGAGATACGAATGGCGCTTACCGGATGATAGTGAGAAGAGAACGAGCCCCGTACACAGCAAAATCGACGGCAACCAGCGGACTCTCCGGGCTTGCGATGGATACGAGACGGTTTGTGGCGCTGTGATACTACTTATCAATACCCACACAAGAACCAACGCCCATGGAAATGTCGTGCGGAGCAGTGACGGCCCATAGAACCACCACGATTCCGAGTTTACGAATGCACCGCCTGAAAAACGTTTGACGTTTTCAAAGTAGAGCTGTCGATCGAGGAATGCCTCACCACCCACCCGGTACGCGCAGTAATACCACGCAGCCGGTATCGCGAAGGCTAACCATCCAAAACTGGGAGTTAGAAAGAGCCGCACAGTGCGCAAAAACCCAATCGTACACCACCCAGCCATTCCAACGAGTGCCACCGGCAACACAACAGCAAGCGGCCCGCGTGCCAGAATACCGATGCTACAGGCAAACCAAAAAAGAGTCCGCCCCCATTCCGATATAGGGTGTTCACCACTGCTCGTTGAACGGGCCGTCAGAGCAACTGCGGCGAGGGCAAGCCAAACACATGCAGCGAAGGTCATATCAACCATTGCCTGGCACCCCATCTGGTAGAATCCGTAGGTCGTTGACAGTATACCAGCACTCAGCAACGCCGCACGCCGTGGATGACGAGATCCTTGATACGAGCAAGTGATCTGCGCGAAGCGAAACGTGATCAGCGCCACAACACAGAGGCACACAGCAGCACTCAACTGCGAGGCAACACGCGCTGTAAACTCACTTACCTCCCCAACTCCAATCGAAAGTCCCGCCGCAATCCAGTGATACAGAGGGGGCTTCGAGGGAATGATTCCGTTTCGTAGCGGCAGGACCCACGTGCCATCACGGACAATAACATCGACGACCTGAAGCTCTCGCGCCTCAGAGCTACTACTGATTGCGGAGAGCCCGACAAACATCGCCTGCACCGCCAGATACAGTACGATACCACAACAGATAGCACCCCATGGGAATCGCTGATGTGTTTGCATCATCGTCGTCCCTCCGGCAAAAGAGTCCAGGAGGTTATGTGGCCGGAGAGGATCGGGTGGCACGTGCCAGAGGCTTCAATGATCATCGCACCACTCTCGTCTACACCCACAAAGACCCCTGTGAGTAGGCGCCCCTCTCCGAGGTCGATCGTTACCTCGCTTCGTCCGATCAGAAAACACGAGCGTTCACACCACGCACTCTTGATCGCCTTAAAACCACCGCCGCTGGTGAATCTTTGGTGCCATGCACGGAGTGAGGAAGCAAGCGATACCACAAGCTCTTGCGCCGATACACCTACACCGACCAACTCGTGCAAGCTCGCTGATATATCGCGAACTTCGCTCGGAGCTGGCGCGATATTGATGCCCAAACCGATAAGAATGCATTGAAAGCCAGCTATTTCCTGAACTTCAACGAGGATACCACCGACCTTACGTAGCGACTCGGCACTCTGCAACACAACGATATCGTTTGGCCACTTAAGAGCAATTTGTACTCCTCGACTCTCTAATACTTCAGCAACCGCAACTCCCACTGCAAGCGAGTATCCCGCAAGCGCTGCAACAGGCACCTCGGCGGCAAAGATATACGTTGCCATCAGCGAGCCATGGCTTGCAAGCCACACCCGTCCCTGGCGTCCCCTTCCGGCAGTTTGTGCATCTGTTACGATAACAGCGCACCATGCCGCATCGGTCGGGGGGCATTCACTCAAAAGCGCTCGTGCAACATCCATGGTTGATGTAACCGAAGCGTACCATCGCGCGTGAGAGAAGCCCGGCAAATCAAGCTGTTCGTACATGACCTAAGAGCTGATCCGCATCGATATATCTACATTTGGCGCCTGAGTTGTCAGCGCTCCCACGGAAACAGCGTCAGCGCCCGCGAGCCGGATCTTTGCGAGCCTGTCCCTCGTTATCCCACCCGATACCTCGATCATCGGCGGCTCTGGAAGGGTTCGTATCATCTTTACCGCCTCGACAATCGTGGCGTCTGCGAAGTTATCGAGCATAATAATCGTTGGCTTATATTCAAGCGCCACTCGCAGCTCGTCGAGGGTGCGCACTTCTACCTCCCATGGCATATAGAGCGGCTTGTTTGCTACAACAGCCGCCAATGCTCCTCGTAACCCCTTGGGGTGCGCATCGATGTGGTTATTCTTGATCAGCACCATATCACCGAGACAGAATCGGTGATTCCTCCCACCACCAACCCGCACGGCGTACTTATCAAGCACTCGCCATCCGGGCATCGTCTTGCGGGTATCGAGTACCACAAGACCAGGCTCGACAGAACAGAAATCACGAGTGTAGGTGGCAACACCACACAACCGCTGCAAGAAATTTAAAATAGTGCGCTCTGCTGCGAGAAGATCTCGCGTCAGACCTTTCAGTTCTGCAATTACTGTATCTGCGTGAAGCAGCGCGCCATCCTCTACAGCGAGCGCTACATCGATAGCCCAGCGACCCTCCTGCATGATTACTGGAAGCACCTCGGCACCACACATCACCATCTGCTGGCGAGCTACTATACGGGCCGTAGAGCGATGACTCTCTGGCACCGTGAGCGATGCGGTGATATCTCCAAACGCCAGGTCCTCCTCCAGAGCCAGATCTACTAACTTGCGAATTAAGTTTGCTCCCTTCATCTCTCCCTCAATGACTCTCTAACGCCCAACGGTATGAATGACGCGCAAGTACCCTCAGCGTAGCCGCTGCAGGTATCGCTAAAAATATTCCAAGCAGACCAAAGAGCTGTCCCCCTGCGAACAGCGATAGGATAATAACCAGTGGAGACAATCCGATCGACTCACCCATGATACGTGGCGTGATAACCATTCCCTCAAGAAACTGTACAACCGCAAACACAGCGAGCACCCAAACCGCGTGCGACAGATCGCCAAAGGTGACAACCGCCATAATACAGCTAAAAAAGAGTCCAATCGCCGTGCCTAGATACGGTACCATATTACCAAATCCCGTGATCGCTGCGAGCAACAACCAGAGATCAACTCCAACGAACCCAAGACCAAGCGCATAGAGAATAAACAAGACGGTGCACACGATCGCCTGGCCTCGTACAAAGGACGACACATACCCATCGATCTCAGTACATACTCGCGCCACCTTTGACCGCTTGGTGATCGGAAATAACGCGTGAAAGAATCCATGAATCTGAGGGAGATCTACAGAGATGTAGAAGATGATAAACGGCAACAGGAGAAGATTAAAGATAGCAAGAGCTCCCGAGTATCCGCTCAGCAGAGTACTGAGCACGCCACGCCCGATATTCTTGAGGGTATCCCCACTAATCGATGATGCGATGGCAAGGATCGAGCCCTTAATATCGTCAAGATCGATACTCGTTCGAATCCCCTCTGGGAGATACCCTTTCATACGCTCAAGAAACGGTCCAAGCTGGTCTCGACTCGTCTGCATATACGAGTTCAAGTTAGAACTTAACTTGGTACATTCATCAACGAGTGTCGGAACCGCCGTAACTCCGATCAGCACAAAAACGGCGATCAGCGCCACACAGAGAACCGAAAATGCTACCGGTCGCGATAGGCCACGAGCTGAAATCCTCGTAACAATCGGATCGATAGCGTAGGCGATAAAGTAACCAATGACGAGCAGCACGACGAGCTCTTTAAGGGCTACTATCAGCCACAACGCCAGAGCGACCGCTGCAACCGTGAGAAACCACCGAGGTGGCATAAAGGACTCGCGCTCTCGCTTCATAGGCGTCCTACATAAAGGTCAAAACTGGCCTGCCAAATATCTGTTCTACCTCTTCACACAACGCCTCTGAGGGAAGAACACACACTGGTGTATTACTACCATCTCGCAGCACGATTGAAACCTCCCCACTTTCAAGCTTAAGACGCACCTTAACCGGGCAGGTTCCGCTGTGTCTTTCAAATATCATCTGCACCGTTGGCAGCTTGGCCTCAAAATTATCCTTGGCATTCAGCAAGAGGAACCCTTGCGTCGCGTTGCGATCACGGAGCTTAATGAGCGACTCCATCGTATCAACGACCAGCGAGCACCGTTCAGGGGTCACTTCTGCCCGCCCGGTAATCAACACCGGCTCATCTGCTGCAATCAGATTCTGTACCTGTCGGTACGTATCTGGCCAAACGAGTGAATCGATCGTTCCCAGCCAGTCCTCAAGGGCAAAACTCGCGTAACGGTCACCCTTCTTGGTATTCTTGAGCTTGAGCGCGGTTATAACCCCACCGATCCGCACCTCTTTGATCGCCCTACTCTTTACATCAGCGGTTGTCACTGCACCGAGCCGCTTTAGATCCCACCGGAACTTCTCAAGGGGATGGCCTGATATATAGAATCCGAGCGCCTCACGTTCGTACGCTAACTTTTGGTTCACAGGCCATTCAGGCCGGGGAGCGCCCCGTCGCGGTAAGGTCGGTTTAGTGTCGATCGCCCCGAACAGAGACATCTGGTTCGGGTCCACATTCTTCTGGGATGCAAAAACTTTAAGCAAATCTTCAAGGCGCTCACACATATCACGGCGTGATACGCCAGTGTAATCGAGCGCACCACTACGTATAAGGTTCTCGATTACACGCTTGTTCACCTGCGAAAGATCTATACGGCCGAGGAGATCCTCAAGGTTGGCAAATGCTCCGTCTTTACGAGCACGCACGATCGCCTCGACAGCCTTCTCACCAGTCCCTTTGACCGCAGCGAGACCAAAGAGGATATTTCCGTCACGGACCGCAAAACTTGAGAGGCTCTCGTTTAAATTAGGCGGGAGAACCTTAATCCCTCCACGACGACACTCGTTAAAATTCTTGAAGGTCTTGTCGCTATCCTCCATGTCGTGCGTCATCAACGCCGCCATGAATTCTACACCGTAGTGTGCCTTGAGATAGGCAGTCTGAAACGATACGAGCGCATATGCGGCCGTGTGACTTCGGTTAAAGCCGTACCGTGCAAAGGTCTCCATCTGTTGGAATATCTCTTCCGCCAGTTTCTTATCTATCGCGCGCTCGACACACCCAGAAACAAACCGGGTAGCTTGCTTGGCCATCTCCTCGGGATTCTTCTTTCCCATCGCCTTTCGGAGGAGGTCGGCTTCTCCGAGGGAGTATCCCGAGAGCGCCTGCGCGAGCTGCATGATCTGTTCTTGGTAAAGAATAACTCCGTAGGTATCAGCGAGAATATCCTTCATCAGCGGATGAAGATACACAATCGGCTCTCGCCCGTGCTTACGCTCGATATAGTGATCAACCATGCCAGCATCAAGCGGTCCAGGTCGATAGAGCGCCAAGATAGCAACGATGTCGTCGAAACAGCTTGGCTTAAGCCGCACAACCATTTCGGTGATACCACTCGACTCAAGCTGGAATACTCCTGTTGTATTACCACCACAGAGCAACGTGTAGGTTTTCGGATCACCGAGTGGAAGCTTGTTCAGATCAAGCTCCACACCCCTACTCTCTCGAATAATATCGAGCGCTGTATGCAGCACGGTAAGAGTTTTCAGACCAAGGAAGTCGAACTTCACGAGCCCAACCTTCTCAACGTAGGTCATCGAATACTGGGTAACGTCGTTGCCGTCTTTATCCACCATCATCGGTAGGATCTCGTCGAGCGGTCTATCACCGATAACAACTCCGGCTGCGTGAGTAGACGCATGCCTGGTGAGACCTTCAAGCTTCATCGCCAGCTCGATCAGCTCCTTCCCCTCACTCGCTGCATACTCAGCGAGTTTCGGCTCCATGGTCAGAGCTTCCTTAATCGGATAGTCAAATCCCTGACGTGGTGCTGGAACGAGCTGTGCAATCCTGTCCGTCTCTGCGTAACTCATGCCGAGCGCACGGCCGACATCCTTGATTGCCGCTTTAGCCTTGAGCGTTCCGAACGTAGCGATTTGAGCTACATTCTCTTTGCCATACTTCTCGACAACGTACTTGATTACGCGCGCGCGACCGTTGATACAGAAATCGACGTCTATATCAGGCATGCTGATACGCTCAGGATTGAGAAAGCGCTCGAAGAAGAGCTTGTTCGCTATCGGATCGACTTCGGTAATACGCATCGCATAAGCGACAAGCGATCCTGCCACCGAACCTCGACCTGGCCCCACCGGAATCCCGTTATCCTTCGCCCACACGATGAAGTCAGCAACCACGAGGAAGTAGCCTGCAAAGCCCATCTTTCCGATGAGTGATATCTCAAGCTCTAAGCGCTCCCAGTACCTTTGAGTCTGGGCTGCTTCCCATTCACTGGCAGTCGACAAAACCTCCAGGCGCCTTTCAAGCCCCTCTCTCGCGAGAGCCCCCATGATATCGATGAGCGGTCGCTCGTCATCAGTTGTAAACTTGGGCATGAAGTAGGTCTTTGACTCAAGCGAGAGATCGCACTGATCGGCGATTATCCCCGCATTCCGGACCGCTTCAGCTCCCTCCTTGTAGGAGGAGAACTCTTTAAGCATCTCTTCTTCGGTCTTGAGGTGCAGTGTAAACCCCTCGTGTCTGAGCCGATCAGGATCCATCACCGTCTTGCCTGTAGAGACGCACATGAGCACCTCTTGAGCAAAGTGGTCTTCATACTCAAGATAGTGACAGTCAGTGGTTGCAACGAGCGGCAAACCCATTGAGTTCGCCAGATCAATCACAGCAGCGTTGTGTTTCTGCTGCTCTTTGATCGGATGCGGTTGTAGTTCGAGGTAGTAGCGGTCCTTAAAGACCCGCGCATAAAACTCAACTATCTCTTTCGCCCCCTTTAGGTCATCCAGCTCAGTTGCCTGCGATAATTCTCCAGCGAGGCAACCGCTTAGGACGATCAATCCTTCAGAGTACCGCTCCAGTATCTCGTGATCCACCCGCGGCTTCTGATAGAATCCCTCTTTGTAGGCCAAGCTCGATAGCTTGCACAGGTTGTGGTAGCCAGCCTTATTCGCAGCAAGAACTGTTAGATGGCACGTCCCCGCGCCGCCCTTTGAAGCCATCTTGCGCTCAAAACGCGACCCTGGCGTGACGTACAGCTCACACCCAACGATCGGTTTGATGCCTGCGGCTTTTGCCTCGAGACAGAACTCAACAGCGCCGTGCATATTACCGTGGTCGGTCATGGCAATCGCTGGCTGCCCCAACTGGGCCGCACGAACGAGCACATCGGGAATCTTATTAGCCCCATCGAGAAGGCTGTACTGAGTGTGGAGGTGAAGATGACAAAAGCGGGACACGATACCCTATGCGACAGCCAAATCTGGACGAGTGATGCACCTTACAGGGCACCGTAGGAGTCTACCCCTTTCCGCGCGCCCGGCCAAGAGTTTTACCTCTTAGGATCCAACCCAATGAGGCAACAAATCATGCCCCGCCACCCGAACGATATCTGAGCTACGAATGTAACGTTCAAGTGAGTCCAGGAGCTGCTGATCTTCAGCGTTTCGGGTGACTACCGCCGCCTCTCGACTCTGCATCAACCGCTGAACCATATCTGAGAGCGTTGCATGAAAATTTGCCTCAGTTTCCTCGCCTCGTTCTGTTATAGTGCGAGCGAGTTGCATCTTTCCGCCGTAACGGTAGAGCGCATACTGGCGCAGGGTTTCGGCCGTCTTGGGGTCCCCGATGCTGGCACGCGGATTAGCCAACATGCGCCGCGCCCACAGAATCTTAGCCTCCGGTAATGTGCACTTCTCAAGGGGCTTTTTGTCGTTAGCCTGTACCGCTCTCCCGAAGATATCCAAATTATCGAAGTCGAGCCGATAGATATCCATCTCCACATCGCAGCTTGACGGCTTAAAGAAGTTTCTGAGATTAATAGCCTTAAACTGCGTCATCGCTGCCCTGGCGAGCCGTCGCAACTCGGGCTCATCAGTCGCCTGTGGCGCGACGAAAAACGGATGTTTCCCCGCTGAACGCCACATGATGCACTCAGGGCTCTGCTTCTGGGCGTAACGCTCAAGGTCTATCCACAGACCAGCCTTGTTATTGGCATCGAGTAAGGTCACTGGTGTTTTTGAGACGGCCTGACCACTTTCAAGATCATACTCGGGCTGCTCTTGAAAATAGACCGTCCCAGTTCGCGCAGTTGAGTGTAACGTAAGTCCCTCGTACCCATCGAACGTGATCGGATCGAGATCGCACTCACGCCTGAGCCACTCGGCTACTTTTAGCGTGAGCACCACATCTTCGCGAGACTCGTGCGCCTGAACTCCCTCAAGGAGTCCCAGCGCGTGGCCAACCGTCTGTAGCGAGAGCGACAACTTCTTCTCAGATCCACGCCGCTTGAGCACAAGCTCTCGAAAGCGTGGCGAAGCGAGGTAGGCTTTATGAATCGCATGCAGAAGATCGCGAGGAACGAGCTGCTGGTTAAAGTAAGGGTTTATTCCATTCCTGATGAGACTCGTGCGCAGATACCCCAGATCAAAACGAGCTGAGTTGTATCCAATGAGCGTGATCGCACCTTGCGCCCTTACGATACACCGCTCGACAAACGCGGCGATTGATCGCATCGCCTCGGGTTCGTAATCTTTCGCTTCTTGCTGGTGCCGCTGCACATCGGTCCGATTCGCGAGTATTGCACCGGGATCCGGAATCTGCAGACGCGATAACTTTATAAGTCCAGAGATCTCATCAAGTGGTTGCAGGGCTTCATCGACACAGATAAAGCAGTAGTTAATAATCTGTCCGACCGCGTTCTTATCTGAGGTCTCAAGGTCGTAGAAAACTGCGTGCATACGTGGCTAATCTACACGCATCAGCCGATAAATCAACGCGTTTCGCGCTCTTAGTCTATGGTCACAACTACGCCTTCGCGCTCAATAACCGCCGCGAATGCGGGTTCAATGGTCGACATATCAACCACATCGACCCGAAAAGGGAGGTCGGACTCTGAGAACCCGAATTCAAGCTTGGATCGCGTGGAGATATCCAAAGGGCACTTCGTCACTATAGCAAGATCTAAATCAGAGCTTGCGCGCCATGTTCCCCGTACGCGCGACCCAAAAGCTAATACCTTGGTACCCGGTGCCAGCTGCTCTTTAAGAATGCCTCTCACGAGAGCAAGCTGTGATGTGGTAAGGGCTAATCTATCCATAGATTGCAGCTAGCTTCGACAGCAGGTCCCGCGCATCTACTATAAACCGCTTCGCGACATCATACACACTCTCGGCCACCGCGATATTGTAGGAATGCGACGTGGTATTTCTAGCCGTGTGATATTCAAACCATGCACTTGCGTCTCGCAAAAACCCCTTCTCGACGCCCAAACGGTACAGATCCCGACGAGACAAGCGATCCACCGCCTCACTTCCAACATCTATCTCTAACTGCCTTGCAAGGAACTTCCAGCTTAACTCGTACGTATACTCAAAGCGCTGAATAACCGAATCCCGGATGAACTCATCCTTATCACGAGAAAGCGCCGCATCAAGCGAAGCAACCGCCTTTTTAAATGAAGATAGATCAAGGCGAGGTGTGTTCATAAGTATATGTGACCACGCTAACCACTATGGCTCTAAAGCTCCACCAACAGCCCCGCTACGATCGCCTTCTGCTCCTGCGCATGATGCTTCGCTGAGCCGGTCGCTGTTTGCGCCGCCTCAGGCCTGCCGATGTACGAGATCTCTTTACCACTTAATTTTCTGAGTCGCGGTTCGATGTAACTCCACGCACCCTGATTGCGTGGCTCTTCCTGAACCCATACCACCCGCTCGATTCCCTTGCGTCCTAACAACTCCGCGATCTGCTGTTCGGGGAAGGGGTACAACTCCTCAACCCGCGCCAGAACTACCTGTCCCTGCACGCCCTGTTCCTTTAACCCAGCAGCTACATCGTAGTAGACCTTTCCACTCATCAGCACCGCCGTTCGTGCATCCTTTGCTATCGGTTTATCAACTAACACAGGATTGAATGATCCATCGATTAACTCTTCAATCGAACTGGTCGCGACCGGCAGTCTTAACAAGCTCTTCGGTGTCATAACGACAAGTGGACGCTTCAGCTCACGCAACGCCTGACGTCGTAACAGGTGAAAGTACTGAGCGGCTGTAGTCGGGTAACATACGCTCATGTTGCCCTCTGCGCAGAGCTGGAGATAACGTTCAAGTCGAGCGCTTGAGTGCTCCGGCCCCTGCCCCTCAAACGCGTGTGGCAACAGCAAGGTTACCCCTGATAGCTGCCCCCACTTCGCCTCTGAGCTTGAAATAAACTGATCGATAATCCCCTGAGCACCGTTTGAGAAGTCTCCGAACTGAGCTTCCCACAGAGTGAGACCGTTTATCTCGCTCGCTGCGTACCCGAACTCAAAGCCTACAACTCCCGCCTCTGAGAGCGAGCTGTTATAAACCTCAAACCGACCACCATTGCCCAGGCGCTTGGCCAGCTCACCGAGCGGACTCCAACACTGTGGCTTCTCGTAGTCATCAAGCACAAGGTGCCTATGGCTAAATGTACCGCGCCTGCAGTCCTGTCCACTCAAACGAACCGGAACTCCATCTTCTACCAGAGTTCCGTAGGCCAGCGCCTCCGCGACCCCCCACTCAATATCCTTCCCGGCTTCCACGGTTTCAACGCGCTTTTGAATAATCTTGAGCAGCTTCGGGTGTGGAACGAACCCTTCCGGGAACGCTACCAACTCGCGCGCAATACCGATGAGACGGTCCTTAGCAACTCCTGTCTTAACCGCCCTGGACTGTAACTTTCCATGCAGGGCGCTCGCATCACCGGAAGCACCCGAAAACACACGCTCTTGAGCTGCGGCGAACTCTCTCTTGAAATCTTCGACTGCCGCATCCACAAACGCCTGGTCAACAACGCCCTCAGCGATCAGCTTCTCCGCGTACTGTTGCCACATCTGCTTTTTCGACTTGGTCTCCTGGTAGGTGAGCGGTTGCGTAAACGAGGGATCATCGCCCTCATTGTGGCCGTACTTTCTGTGGCCAATGATATCTACGATCACATCTTTGCCGAACGTGTTCCGATATTCGAGCGCTAGCTGAGTGATCCAGCACGCTGCCTCAGGATTCTCGGTATTCACGTGGAATACAGGGATATCCAACCCCTTTGCGAGGTCCGTACAGTACCGCGTTGAGCGCCCTTCGTCAGGGGTCGTGGTGAATCCGATCTGATTGTTGATCACGATGTGAAATGTTCCACCAGTTGAGTACCCTTCCAGACCAGCATAGTTAAGACACTCAAAGACAAGCCCCTGCCCCGCAAAAGCCGCATCTCCATGCATCACAACTGGCAGCACAGAACGTCTATCGCGATCGTACAAAGAATCCTGCTTAGCGCGGACAAACCCTTCAACCACCGGATTGACGAACTCGAGGTGCGAGGGGTTTGAGAGAAGCTCTAGCTTAACGGCGCTGTTATCTTTGACATACTCACTCTGCCAACCGAGGTGGTACTTTACATCACCTGCCCCAACGACTGTGGCTATTGAGCGATCTTCAAACTCTGCGAAGAGTCGCTCCAGCGGCATACCGAGGGTGTTCACGAGCACATTGATTCGCCCACGGTGAGCCATTCCGAGCACCGCTTCTTTAATTCCTGAAGTGCGACACTGCTCAAGCAATACCTGGAGTACTGGCATCAGCGAATCGTTACCATCGACAGAAAACCATTTTGAGCCGACATACTTCCTGTGCAGCTCCGACTCAAGCAGTCCAGTTCTGACAAGAATCTGCAAAATCTCTTTACGAACCTCAGGAGAAAAGGCGCTTGTGGTCTGATCGCGATTCTCTACTCGTGATCGAAGCCACTCACGCTCCTCTGCGGATACGATGTGCTCAAACTCATAGCCAACTGAACCGCAGTAGATCCTGCGGAGCAACTCTAGAATTTGCTCAAGCGATACTACCGAGCGTCCAGCGAAGGTACGTCCCTGTAGAATTCCTGCACCTCCATTCTCGTCCGCGAGATAGGTTGATGCCACCAACTCCTTCATGGTCTGCGGAGCGATACCACCTGCCTGAATTGGACTGAGCTGCGCCGCTACATGGCCCCAGCGCCTAAATGCATCTACTGCCCGGTCTGCAATTGCGTTTGCCGAAGCACTCGCAACTACGACTGGCTTACGCTCCGCGGTCGCTGCCGTATACACGCCATGAGATCCGTTTGCGCCGTTCGTCGCTCCTTTCATCGCGCCGTTTGAAATCGTAGCACCGTTGCGTCCGCCATTGAGCCCACCGCTCGCCTCACTGCTCCGAAAGAAGTCAGCCCACTCGGGTTGAACTAGAGTTGGATCCGTACGGAAAAGCTCATACAGCTCGGCAAGGTACCCAGCATTTGGACCAAAGGAGGAGTACAATGAATCGTCACTCATAGAACCAGCACTTTTTTAAACGACCAAATCGTTGCGCATCGTCGGGCGGACACCCTACAGCTTTTTCAGGGCAACCAATTGATAATACGAGTTTTTCGAAATTTTATCCAGAGTTACTGGTAGCTTCACCCGGCCCTCGTGAGAGCTCCAGCACGCCTCTTTTAAAAACGTTGCGCTGGCGGCTGCTAACCTCGCAATACAACTCGACAATCATCCGCATTACTGATCCTTCGCCTTCAGGGACGCCATTCCAGCTACCAGTATCGGCTCCAGGTTGTGCGCCTGATCCAACACCGAGCGAGCACTTGATCGGATCTTTTGCCTAAGCAGCTCCGTAATCGCCTCGGCACCCTCCGCTCCAGTCATCTCATTGGAAACATCGAGGAATGCGAGCCCAGCAGATCGTGCAAGGGTGATGTTATCACCTATTAACGTGGTGGTATCCTTGAGCGCTTTTATGTTCGTCTCAAGCTGTATGCGGATATTTTTGATTTTGGCCTTCACCTTGCCAAAGAATCCAGAACGATCATCTGTTGGCTCATCTGGATCAACTATCGCCGCGCGAAGTGCACGCTGAAAATCGGCCAGTGGCACCGGACTTCCATTTGACGCCACCTGACCATCAGCGCCTATTGTGAGCTCTGCTGGATGTGTGAACCGTTTTAATGCCATGGCGAGCTCACTGACTTTTTCAGGGTCAAGGCCGGCATTAGTCAATACCGTTCGGAGCTGATCGACATCAAACAGATTGGCCTTATCCGTCGTAGCGCCCTCGATAAGCTTATCAAAACTCTCTGCTATCCTATCAAAATCGACCCTCATGTTCTTGGCGCTGGAGCTGGAGATATTCCCCTTGTTTGCTTTGGTCGCGATCGTCTCTAGTTGCTTGACCATCGCAAGCAGTTTTTCGGTTGTGTCGAGGGAGACATTCACAAACGTAGCGCTTGAGTTAAGCAGCTGAATACCCGCGCCAAAGTTCCGCGCACCGGAACGAAGAGAATCATAGAGCGCTTGGCCGGCAAGGGATTCACTCGATGATGAAGCGCTCGATGATTTTGAGGAACTCCCGAAGGATGAAGTTTTCGAGATCTTCGTCAGCAGCGTGGGGTTAATGATTCGTTCAAGACTATTAATCGCCATGGCTGAGAGTGTATCCTTGTAGTGTTGCTGGCCCCTGGAGTTACTGGCGTTAGGGGGCGGTCGGATGACCACATGCGCCGACCCTTGCTAC
>JBIKKR010000194.1:0-4472 GCA_044360225.1 Bdellovibrionota bacterium
TGAAGACAAACACCAAAAAAAAGCGCCCCGCTGCGTGTTAACGCTGCGGGGCGCTTAAAAGAATCAGAAGCCCAATTTACTTCTTCTTGGAAGCCTTCTTGGTGGTCTTCTTCTTAGCAGTTGTCTTCTTTGCTGTCTTCTTCTTAGTTGCCATCTTATTCTCCACTATTGATAGTGACCCGAGCTACGAAACTACTGCCCTCTTGGCCACAGTCCATTTTTAACGATCGCCTTCAGCCGAGCCTCGGATAACCGCGGCTCACGACTAATCTCGACCGAAATCTTTTTGCCTTTTCGCTTTAACGGCAGGTCCATGTAGCGAACCCTCTACCATCTTGCTTTAGGCCGTCTTCTTCCGCCTATCGGTTTTTCTAAGGCGGGACTTTACTTTTACTACCTCAATTGGCTCAAACCATGACTGTCGTTACTAACAACCGCCTGCTTGATCCAAAAACCACATCGGGGTGTCCCCCGAAAAAAAATCGGCTCCCTCGCAGAAACTACATCACTCGGAGGTCGATATCGTTAAGTGCAGGGTGACACCGCTTCCATCACTTGGCAAGTACATATTTGATGATTGTCTCTCTCAAGAAGGTTTCATGAACTTCACGTTACGCTTCTTGATGGAGCTCGAAGCGCAGACTGTACAAAGTCTCTCATCAAAAAACATTACGCGCGTGATCACTCACAACTGATACGCTCAGAGAACTGGAGCGCCCACAAAGCGAGCTTGATGCGTACAGCTACCACTTGGTTCTCGCTCGTTGTGAGTTGTTCATGCTCTCAGCATCGCACTCGCGTATCGACGATCGCGCGAAGTCAAACCGAGATCCTCTCATCATCAATGAACTGATCACGATCACTACCGAGCATACATTTGTGTTCATAGTAAAGCTCTCTACAACATCCTCTTCTTATTGATATCACTAAAATTTTCACACGATTGCATTCTTTGAACATCGTGAATGCAGATGCGCGATCTCTCCTTCGAAGAGCATCCTTGCATAAAGAAATCGAGTGGATGCCAAAAACTTGTCATGGTGCACATGGACACCTGAACACAGCAAGTACGATAGGCAGTCTCTCGGATCGCGCATCAGTTTACACACGCGATGAGATCGATGACCGACGCTCGCTCGCGTTAAAAGATCTCACATCGAGATCCGATCTGCGTCATCCACAACGCTTGTGCGAGAGACTTCTGCAGCTCTCCTGACGCACATAGGATCGCCATCAACTTTTTTCCAAACACAATTTCGATCTGTGGCATTTTCACTTGTAGGAGCTGCACTTGGATCTCGTTTCTCTCCACTATCGAACCGCGCGCAGCAGCTCTGCACACATAGCGGACTGCTTTTCTCTGCGACGCGAACTTTGACTTCCCCTCACCTGAATCGTCGCCTTTGCATCACTCGTATGCACAGTGACCTTGCGTGCCGTTCTTGGAACTGTCAGGTTAAACGCGCCTTTTCCCTGTGCTAACGAGCCCCACGCGATCGGCTCGCACAATCTTCCGTTGATCGCGGCTCGCACCGGGATCTTGCCAGAGCCTACGCCGTTTAAGGCGACTCCCATCTTGCGCTGGTTACTGGTGAGCTTGAGCTTAATTGAATCAACCCTCGCCATCTGAAGCTGCTGCTCAGGCGGGCCATCAACAGTTGAATTAAAGCACGTCGGCACCATGTTTACAGCCAAGTCGAGCCGACCACCCGAGGAGGGAAGCAATCCACGTTGAGCAGCCGCTATATCAACCGTACTTGAATACGCGAGCGATGTAGCGCTCGCGCCAATCAGCCCAAGTGCGGGAGTTGGCTGAGCTCCGAAGGGATCACCGAGCGCAAGCTTTGAAATCGCGGTGGGGTCCTTCGCTGATTCGAAACTCACAGTGCTTCGGATAAAACCACTCCGATAGAGAGTCAGCCGGATAGAGATCGGCCCGCGATCGGTGAGTGAGTAGTGTTCCGAATACCAGAAGATAACCACTCGATCGGCACCGACGTAAGCCCGAATCCCCTGCTTGGAGTTTCGGGGAATGAGGTCAGCGTGAAATGCAGCGATCGAGTTATTGGGAGCCCGCTTGGCAACCTGATAGTCCGCGCTGCGGGGTGGATTACTATAAACAACTCCATTCGGAGAGACGTAGAGCACTCTGGTAGTTGTCCTAAAGAACGGGAAGTCAAAAGGCAAGGAGATGGCGCGAAAATCTCCCTCATCAACCTGGTTTATCGGATTTAGTTTGTCAGCGGCATCATCGAGGGCTCCCTCCGGAACCAAGTTAGAGGCCTGGAATTGGTAGCCACATGGGGGCAACCCTCCATTCGGATCTCTGACTGGTGTGCGAGTATTTGAAAGAAGTCGCGCAGCACTCACCACGCGTCGTGAACGAACATACGAGAGCGTACCGTCTGGGCTGACTAACGTTCCAACATCTCGACCGGTATCCAAGAGTCTTGTAATCGCTTCGCTAACAGAGAGCCCAGGCTCTACGCTCAACAGTAGCGCGAGGCTTCCAACCACGTGCGGTGTCGCCATTGAGGTCCCCGACAGAGCTCCATACCCCTGCCCCGGCAGAGTGCTGGTGATATCTACCCCAGGAGCGGCTATATCCACCCCCTCCGCCCCGTAGTTTGAAAATGCTGCCAAGTTCTGCGCTTGGTCAATCGCTGCGACGCTTACGATATTCTCTACATCATAACTCGCGGGGTATGCAGGGAAGAGGTCCAGATTAGTGGCGCTATTACCCGCCGCCACCACAAAGATGATCCCAGCATCGCGCGCACGGCGGATGGCATCCTCAAGCGCCGCTGAATAGCCTCCACCGCCCCACGAGTTGTTAGCAACTCGAATATTCACTCCGCGATTCACCTTGAGATCAACCATGTAGTCGATTGCAGCTATCGCATCGGAGAGTCGACCAGAACCTCCAGCATCCATAAACTTAATCGGCAGCAGCTTGACTCCTCCGCTGATACCCCGAACCCCCATACCATTACCAGGAACAGCGCCAATAGTTCCCGCTACATGGGTCCCGTGCTGATTGTCGTCCATCGGATCGACTACGTTCGGCGCGTCCACAGCGAAATTTATTCCTCGAACATCATCGATGTACCCATTCCCATCATCATCAACACCGTTGCCATCAACTTCGCCCGGATTAGTCCAGATATTTGCCGCAAGATCCTCATGAGTGTAGTCAATGCCGGTGTCAATCACAGCAACTACTACATCACTAGAGCCATCCGTCGTACCCCAAGCCGATACAGCACCTACCCCCAACTCGTCAGTAACACCCCATAGGGAACTCATAAGAGGATCTGCTCCCACCTGTGAAACCTGAAGTTGAAAGTTCGGTGTGCACGATTCCACGACTCGATGCGCGAGCAATCGTTTGCAAAACTCATCCTCCGGGCTCACGAGCGACTCAAGTGCTGAAACCCGCCGAGCTTCAGATGGAGAGGCCTGGAGCCGGTCACTTACCACAAGTGTCTGAGATCTCAGTGTTTGCAGCACTGTTACGTGAGATTCAAGATTGGACGATGACAAGACACCAACTTGCCCCCCTGAGACTGATTGAGGTTTAAGAGTAACGACATACTCCCCCTGATATGAAGGCCAGCTGTATGCAGGCATGCCGTAGGCCCGGAGTGTAGTACCTACCAGCACAAGTAAGGAGGCGACGAGCGCGGTCCCGCAGGTCTTGAATCTGCGACAGAGAAGTAAAGGGATCGGAAGGTTTATCACCGTAGTTCGCACCAGCACGTAGTCGTTCACGTGTACATGCGACTGTTGATGTAGATACCCCGCGTCACTCAATGTCGCGGTCGCGACATTTTCTCATGAAGAGACTCACAGATAACCGACTACTCGGCTCCGCTTCAGCTCTCCTTCTACCGGCTCCTTGCCGAGGTGACGACTTCCACGTCGAGTGCTACCACAGTCCAAAGACTTTATCGGCTAAGCACAACTACAACTTGACCCTTTGCCTACAGATACGGGGCAAAGCGGTTTTCTTCAATCTTCAACAATCAAGATGCGAGATTCTCTTGGAGGATTCCCCTATTTCGTTGAAGTTACCAGAAGAGAAACCTCGAGCTTTCCCTCGCGAATGAAGCGCGCCAGGTTGCCCGCATTTAGACCGGCTTGCCCGGCATCTCCACCAGTTCCAGCGACACACGACACCTGATAGGTAAACCCGCCTTCACCCGCATCCTTAGCAACCTCGTAACTGTATTCTTGAACAGCCGGATTACTCGCCAAAGACCACCGATCCCCAACAACCCTAGTCAATGCGGATGCATGTCCTGCCGCACCACCTGCATAGTTCTCCAGAAAGAAGCGTGCGCGCTCCCATGAGTATGGGTCGTCTGCAAACGGAACATGGAACACAGTGGGAGTGCTCAGAACCTCCTGCCGAGCCTGGTCCTCTGGTGTCGCTGAAACTTCAAGGCCGTGCTCTGCGGCCTTCACGACCG
>JBIKKR010000195.1:0-4451 GCA_044360225.1 Bdellovibrionota bacterium
TTCGTCGCTACATGACCGGCCAAGATTTCAGACAAAAGGAACTAATGAACATAACCCGCTGAAGGGATGGTCGCGGAAGTCACCCCTTCCCGACGCTTACGTGAACGGTCTCGCAAGCCCAGAGCATTCTTCATCTCCTCGATCGCCGCTGGCTTAAGTCCTGGAGAGAACCCAGTGGTACCACCATCGTCACCATGAGATCCATCTGCAGCAACCGGCAGCTGGGCGACCGCCTTCTCGGCTTCACGTACCCACCCCGACGCCAGCGTGCGCCACTTGATCTTGTCGTGCTCCGAGGACTTGGATTGGCCAACGAGCACCGCGGCGACTGCTAAGTAGTATAACAACTTCCAGCGCATCGGTGACCCTGGGACGCTTGAGAAAAACTGTAGCGACCTCTGGAGATGCATCACCGCTTCTTCCGCCAACTCTGAATTGGTAGACTTGCCGATTTCAAGCATCGAAAGAGCCGAAAAAGCATCGGCGATCGCCACATCGTAATCGAGCCCAAGCCGCACAAAAAGACCGCGCGCCGTCGATAGATGCCGAAGCGCTCTCACGTGATCGTTACCGAGAACACAGAGGTGCGCGTGCACTGTTTGCAGCTTGGCCCGGATCCTGACCGCCTCATCCAGGTCACCAAACGATTGGAGAATCCCCTCAGCACGCTCCAAAATACTATTCACCTTCTTGGCCGTCGTTGGCCGTACGTGCCCCAGTGACACCACATCTCCCATCAGATATCCTTGCGCCACCAGGCCATGACGTTCACATGCCGAGACGAAGGCGTGGCGCTGCTCATCAAGGGTTGCAGCGCGGACCCATGCCAGGCGCGCTTTGCTCCAATGTCTTCCGTGCGCCTCACACGTGCCAACGATATGTGCTGCTTGTGCCTGAAAACCGGTCAACCCACGTTCTTTAAAGAATGTCTCACACCGCGCAGCTATGGCGAGGGCCTTTGCATAGTCCTGCATGATCTGACGCGCAGCTGCGACGTTTAAGCCTGCCGAGCCGAGTGCAAGTTCGGAACCCAACTCCTGCTCTGCCCTCTCAAGCCACAACCGGGCTTGTTGCGGGTCTTCACCAAGCATAGCGCTCTGGAAGAGCCCAAGCATCGCCAGCATCTTCCCGTGTAAAAATCCACCAGTTTCAGCAAGTGCCAATGCGCTGTGCCACTGGCGATCTGCAACGACGTTGTGACCGACATCGAGCGCGCGACTGGCCAACATAAAGCGCACTTCGAAAGCGCCGCATAAGAAATCATTCGCTTCAAATATGTCCGCAGCTCGCTCCAGTTGCTGATCATCAGTATCAGCACTCACGCGGGCGATCGCTACCTCAGTAAGCGCTCGAGTGACCCCTCCCATGCTCTGAGCTTCCAGCCGTAAGAGCTCTGCCGTCACGGCGTGGGGTGCCTCTGGAGCCGCCCTCCTCTGCGCTTGAAAAAGCACTCGTTTGAGATCGAAGGCTCGCACAGCGGAGAGTCGCTGAAATGCGGGCTTTTGAGTGTACATTTCGAGGAGCGCCTGAGCCGCTTTGGCATCTTCAGTTGGCGCGTACACATAGCACTTGGCAAGCTCGGTCAACACCTGAGCCTCTAGTTCACAATCCTCTGATAGTGCAAGTCGATCGAGCTCTACACTGAGAATACTCCTTGCTCGGAGCATTGCGCGCTCGGAGAGGCTTCCAACGCTCACACAGAGAGCCAACGCACGAGCAAGCAGCAACCCGATACGAGCCTTGTCGGCGAGCGAGTGTCCTCCGTTGTGAATCTCGATATACAGGCGCTCGAGCAGCTCAAGCGACCTGCTCTGATCGCCAAGCTCCATCAGCTCGCACAGTAGGGCATATCCACGAAAGAGTCGGTCGCGACCATCACCTGCAACGTGCGCCGCCACCTTCCCCGCGAGGTCGCGAGCTGTCGAGAAGTGCCCAGCATCGATCAACAGCTCCAGCACCTCTACGATATTCCAGGCAGGAGTCGCTGGGTTATCGCTCCGCAAAACGCCGAGAATCCCCGTCACGGAATCACGCGAGATCTCAGATGTAACAACTTTTTCTGTGCTCTCTGCTTCCATTACACAGCCTCTTGAAGATTCTTCTGGGGACACTTCGCTGGCGTGTCCTGAAATGCTAGTACATACGACGCCAACTCTCTCGCCTCCTCGACCACGCCATGCTTCTGTATATCCACATACCACGCCGTAGGCGCCACCCTGCCGAGCGCATGCAGCTCGTTTGAGACAAAACGCGATGCCCGTGACGTACTCACGAGCAACATCGGACAGCGCAAGCGATGCGCATACGCCCGCACGTTAAATCCCTGTGAGCCCAGCCGGAGGGGCAACCCAAAGGGCAACGATGCCTCTACGCGATCCAGAAGCCGCTCGAAGCGGCTTGGATGAGGGCGGAGCGATGCGTCAATAATAACGAGCGTGCGAACGAGCTTAGGCGACATAAGCGCTAGATCCTGCACAATCGTAGCTCCCGCCGCTATACCAACAAAACTTGCTTGTCGTACCTTAATCTCGGACAACATCGACTCGAACCGTTCCGCAAGCATTCGCCACGTTTCGGCGGTAACCGATGAAATTCGAACGATGACTGCGCGCGAGCTCTGCGCAATCGTACAACCGATCGAACGTACCAAAGGACCATAGGCATCATCGTCGAAAACGACAACGAACGCCCTCCCCGCCCCTTCGTCTGACAGGATCCGCACTTCTGGTTGAACCATGAAATACCTTCCAACTACCTTCTCTATCAGTCTCTGCCGCTCCTGCCGCATGTTGACCGTCCCCTCAAGGTACCTAAGAAGCGCACCTTAGTCCATGGGCTAGCGGTCGCATATTGTAGTCGCAGATTCAGCCACTTAGCCCCACGAAGCACACAAACCTCCCTGCCCTATGCCAATCAATACGCCTGCGCAATCGCTCACCGCAGAATTGCGTCCCAAAGTTTGATCCAGGAACAGAGTTATGCGAGGGTGAGGGCGGGATGAGCAACAAGCAGAAAGAAAACGAGCAGACAGAGAGAGTCCCGCCACTGGGTCCATTCGAAGTGAGTACCGCCTCGCTCAACGGTGATGCATCTGCCCATACCGTTGTTCGCAACCTCGATTGCAAGAACTACTGTACCTGCCTCAATGTAGCAGTATCTCTTAACTGGGAGAGCTTTACATGCGAAGGATGTAACGGCGATATCAATCAGAGCCTGACATGGCGAGCTGGTCAAAGCGCCCTACGCGACTCAGTGACTCGCGCCCTCTGCCCCAGACCCAACATATCGATGATTCGTGGGACGAGAGAAAAGTGAACTCAAAAAGCCCTGTTCCCATCGCGCTATCACGAGTGTCGATAGACAATTAATCCCCGATTGTCGGCATAACCTCGGTGCCACTCCGCCCGAGTAACCGCATCAATGATGCCTCGTTCCACCTCCGACGGGCCGCACTCCCTTGATATGATAGCTCGAACTTCATCCGTGGAGAGGCTAGCCCATACACCATCAGTTGCCACAACAAGATAGTCACCGTTCTGCAACATGTGCTCTTCTACTTCGAGAACAACCTCACTGGGCTCGCCTCCGTCTAACCGGACCGAATTCCAGACTGTGTGCCCATACGCCTGATCATCTGAAGACCATTGACATCGATAACCTTCACTAGCAAACCGGTAGAGCGCTGCTCGACAATCGCCGACTCGCAATACCTGACAGGAGGAATCAAAGATGCGAACAGCCGCAAACGGCGCTCCCATTCGATCCGAAATGAGACTCCCTACACCAGGTTCAGGCCTCTCACGAAGCTCATCCCAAAGCCGTTTTAACTCCGTCGGAAGCCGCTGTGCCACCTCAAGCAGTGTTGCCTGCGTAAAGTCTGCCGTCGCAAAGGTACCGACGACACACCCCGCCGCAGCCTGCGCTCCAAGATATCCCCCCATCCCATCTGCCACTACGCCCAGAAGAGATGGCCCTTTAGTAGGATCGCCAGGGAGACCACAAACCAGCACAGCGTCTTCATTCAGGCCCTGTTTCGTCCCTAAACTCAAAGAGCAAGCACATTCGCCACTATCCGAGAGCAGCGACCCACGCGAGGCATGCGCGCAGTCGCGCAGTAGTACCTGCTCGAAGGGATTATCAGCTCCAGCTCTCAACTGCGCTCTCGCTAGTTCAATCCGACCGAGATGTGGCAGTACTACTACGAGATCATCGCCAATCTGATGCCTACTAACACTTCCAACGATCCGCTCGCTCCCAGTGGATGGTAGTCGTCTTACGTCAACCACCTGTGCCCCAGCGTCTGAGTCACCTGTCCACGATTTGACCTTCCCCTCCCTTCCTGGCTCAACCAGCACCCGATACACTAGACCGTGCCCGGGCATGCGACTCAAGTTTTCAACTCTGATAGTTAAGAACCTGGTCCCGTTAACAGTTATCGCGACGTCATGGCC
>JBIKKR010000069.1:0-15598 GCA_044360225.1 Bdellovibrionota bacterium
CCTCAAGATTATATATCCCTAGGTCGAGAGACCTCTAAAGACATGTCAAAGACTATGACGTTGATAGGCTGGAGGTGTAAGCGTAGTAATACGTTCAGCTGACCAGTACTAATTTGTCGTGAGGCTTAACCTTTTTTCTTAAGGTGACAAGCTGTCTTTGAAGTTTAAAGACACAACAAGCAGCCGTTCAAAAATACGATAGCTGGTTGTGCTCGAGAATACTGACATAGTTGACTATGCCGCAGCGCGTAGTAAATTGTGAGTATTGCACTTGTTTCTCACACCAGAGAACAGAGTGCCCGATATGCAGAAGCATTAGGGCCCTCGATTTTCTGGTGACTCTACCTGAGAGGTCACACCCGTTCCCATCCCGAACACGGTAGTTAAGCTCTCAAAGGCCGATGATACTGGGATCTCCCGGGAAAGTAGGTCGTTGCCAGATTTATGCCCCACTAAGTGAAAGCTTGGTGGGGCTTTTTTTTTGCTTAATAATTGCAATTTTGAGGCTTATGATACTCTGGAGATCAATAGTTCAGATAGTCTGTTGTGGGCTCATCAGTCTTATTTCGCTTTCATCGAGTGCAGAGAGCTCAAGCGGTTATTCTGCACGGGGGGCATTCATCCTTTCGACTGGGGGCGATTGTTCCCTTGACTGGTCCCCTGGCTGATTATGGCGCTGCTGTTAGAAACGGGTTTGAGCTCGCCAGACGAGAGCATCCTGGGGCTTTTAAAGGGGTAGAGATCATCTATCAGGATTCTAGCTATGACGGTAAGACTGCGCTTAATGCATTTAACGCACTCTTTGCTCGTGGCGATATCGACCTGTATTACGTCTGGGGTGTAACCCCGAATGAGGCCTTGCTCCCGGTGCTCGCTGCCAGAGGTCTGCCGGTAATATCTGAAACTACGCTCAAGAGTTCTATGGTCGGTAGGTCGCTCGCTATTCGTGCGGCTCCGACGGGAGATATGACGGCTCGGGTACTCAGCGCGGAGCTTCTGCGGCGTGGGTATCGTTCAATCGGTATGCTCCTCGTTGATATTCCGTACTACCAGGATATCGTTCAAGCTCTCGGCGGGTATCTCAGGCAGGGTGGCGCCTCGCTTGAGATAGTAGACACACTCTCACCAGACGCGAGTGATTTTAGGACTATCATTGCTAGGTCAAAGTCTAAACGTCACGATGCTATTGGGGTCTTTTTACTGAGTGACCAGATATTAACGTATTATCGTCAAGCAACTGCGCTGCGATTTGCAGTGCCGACCTTTGGCGCCTCTATCCATGATAGTCAGGAACTGATCAATCGAGCGGGCCCAGGGGTGGAGGGCGCACTATTCGTTGGATATGACGTTGAACCTGCATTTCGAGATCGTTGGCTTGCACTCTTTAAAGATGATGCTCGTATGGGTTGTGGTGCAAACGCATACGATACTGCTCTGGTAATAGGTGAACTCTTCGGTGCGGGTAAGGGCCATGGGTTGACAAGTGCGGCGATCATCGCGCGATTTGCAACGGTCTCTCAGCGCCGAGGTGTAAGTGGTGAATTCGGCTATGCCGAGACCGCTGATGGAGGAAAGCACTTCGATCTGCCGCTCTCAATCCGAGTTGTACGCAATGGACGGATTGAGCCTGTTAGTTAGAGCGAACAAGAAAGCCAACCTCCGCTACTTCAACATACCGACGTGAACCCTTAGGGCGAATTCGTGCCTTTACTCTGTGCCTCCCGGCGGATAGTGGCCACAGGTAGTGAATGGCTTCGGGACCACCTTGGTGCACAGTGGACCCGTTCACCATCCACTGCACCTCGTCAAGTGGTCGCTCAGAGGTTAACTCAAATCCGAGTGCTTCGAGTGAATCGGGAACGCGCGGATCCATCGCTATGTGTAAGCCGGGGGTTGGTACAACGATATGCGCTTGTACAGAGTGAGACCCGGCGGATCTGTCGTTGGTGAGATCGTCACCTAATGTGTGCGAGATTGAGCAGGCTTCGTTTGGCTCAGAGCCCGGATTAAAGAGCTCTGTAATGGCTGGGCATCGCTGAGAAGCGATTTTGCCGCTCTTGGAGCACACGGTCACTTGGTTCAGCCGTGGGCTTAGGTAGAGCCCCCGGTTTTCACGTGCATGCTCAACGGAGGCGAATACCGACCTCAGAACGAGAGCTGGCCCTTTTGCTCCACTAATAGTGGACATCGGTGTGCGGTCGTGATTTCCCATCCAGACTCCGATGGTGAAGTTATCGGAAAATCCGATAGCCCAGGCATCTCGATAGTCATTCGATGTGCCTGTCTTTACGGCGGTTTGAATCGGGAAATTGAGGAGGCCATCGCTCCCGAACTCGCGCCTCCGCGCGAGAGGGTCTGAGAGAATGTGGCCAATAAGGCTCGCTGTTTCGGTATCAAAGATCCTGATCGAACGAGAGGGGGGAGTTGTGCTCCGATCCCTGGAAAAGACGAGAGATCGGTACGACCCACGATGAGCAAATGTTAGATATGCCTGAACAAGTTCAAGGAGGGTTACCTCGCCATTTCCAAGCGCGAGCCCTTCACCATAAAACTCTACCGGTTGCGCGAGAGATAGGAATCCAAGCGAGCGTAGGAGTTGAAGGAATTCACTTTTTCCTGTGAACTGAATAGTACGAATAGCTGGAATGTTGAGCGAATTGCCTAGAGCTTCCCTAAGAGAGATGTCGCCGTAGTGCATGTGACTGTAGTTGCGGTACACGTGAAGACCCGTACCTACCGGTTCGACAAGGGGTGCGTCACTCAGAATTGTGGCAGGGCTCCAGCCGTTAGCAATCGCTAACGCGTAGAGGAAGGGTTTAAGGGTCGAACCAGGTTGACGGGCAGTTGCAATTGCATCGATCTGGCTTGCCTCAGTTTGACTAAAGCCACCCGCGTTGACCCAGGCTAATACCTCTGCGGAGCGATTATCAACGACGAGCGCGGCACCATCAGTGGCGTGTTTAGACCTAAGATCTCTCAGGCGTGCTTCAAGTATCGTCTGAACAGAGCTTTGGATGCCGGGGTCGAGTGTTGAGTGAATCGGGGCTGCCGAGTTGGTGTTTTGTGCGACGCTCTGCACGTAGCGTACAAAGTGTTCGGCGTGTACAGATACCGTTTCACTTCGAACCGGCGTTGTCTCTGACTCAATATTCTGAAGTGATTGAGCATCGATCTCCCCACGCTCCGCAAGGTGCTTGGCCAAGGCCGCAACTCTTGAGTGGAGTCGTGTTGTATCACGGTAGAGGCTGAGCTTTCCGGGAGCCCGGATCATAACTGCCAGGGAGATCTGCTCTCCCTCGGTTAGGGTGTCTATGTCACGGTCCCAGAAATAGCGCGCTGCCTGTGCCACCCCGCGCCGATTCGCCGCAAAGGGTATCTGGTTGAGGTAGAATTCGAGGATGTCGGATTTGGAAAAACGTTGTTCAAGCTGGTGTGCCTCAAAACCCTCTATCAGTCGGGACCATAACGAGCGCGGTCGTGGATGCAGTATGCGTACTACCTGCTCTGAGATAGTGCTGGCACCTCGGACAACCCGTAAGGCACTAAGATTCTGCCAGACGGCGTGAGTACGGGCGACCCAGTCCACCCCTGAGTGTTCGAAGAATCGGCGGTCCTCTGCGTCAATACACGCCTGTTGGAGGAGCAGAGGAATTCGGTGCAGGGGAATATGGCTGGTTGTGTTCCACTCGCCTGTGAAGGTATACGAGAGGGGAGCTCCCAGGCGGTCAAGCACCTGTACCTTAGATGGACTAGCAGCATCTGGGCTCAGGCTAGTGGGCGGTGGTAGCATTGAGCGTTGCACAGCCACAAAACCAATAGCCACGATCCCGACAAGAGAATAGATAAGCCGTGTTATCCACCGCAGCAGCATCTGGATTATTCAACCACCAGTAGTTCAGCCCCTGATTCGCCAAATATATCTGGATCGTACATCGTTTCAGCATGTGTTGGAGGAATCACAAACTCTCCCGGAGCAATCGCTTGAGCAACGTATGAAAGGTGGTAGTTCCCTGGCTCGAGGAGCTCTGAGTAAAAGCGTGCGGCGCTGTGACGTAGTTCCCGATGGTAGAAACTAAACTCGTAATCTCCAAAATTGACCCAGTTTGGACGGGTAAACCAGAGCGATGTTGTGGGACCACTAAACCTCTTCTGACTTTGCTCGAAAATCGAAGTAGTCGCGAGCTCTCGATGTACCGGTTCAAGGCCTCCCGGGACCGGATCGTTGACGACGACAAAATAACGGCGGCTCGGAATGCGCAGAAAGAGATTCACAGCTACAAGCTCTCCACGCGCAACCCTAACTGGTGCCTTCAATTCGACCCACGAATGGTTACGATAGGCGGCAAACTCACGAGTCACCTCGATACCAGCATTTACAGATTCCTTGTTGAGCTCGCGTGGTGCATAGGTCAAGCGAGTTGAATAGTATATGCGGCCTGTGCCCGAGGGCCTGAGTGACACATGTGTTAAGGTGCCGAGATCCGATGCGCCAAGCGGGCGATGTGCTGCGATGGACTCGCTAGAGCCCGGTTTGAGCACGATCGTTTCAATCCTTTGAGAGCCAACTACTACAGCTACGGTCCCGCTTGGATTCGTTGTTTCATACGTTGCAGCGTATCGAGAGAGGGCGCGCACGCAGAAGAGGTTCTCTTGCGTGTTTTCCCAGCGGTCTTTTCGTCTGCGGTTCAGAAGGATTGTCCGGGCGATCTTGGCAAGTCGAGCGGGCGTCACGGTCTTACCTGCGTTAGCACTGCTCTCGTTGGCCGAGATCAATGCATCGAGAGCAGCGCACTGCGAGCGCATCGGCGAATCAAGCAGCCAGGAAGAGCGGGGCTGATGAGATTCTTCGAAGGTGAATGTGGCGGTGCTCTCAATTCCTGATGATACAATGCTGCGCAGTCCCTCCTGTTGCAAACGTCTCGCGGCACCTCCGAGGGCTGTTGCGGCCTGTAAGTAGTGTGCTCGTCCGAATAGACCAAGGGTGGGCAAGGTCGGGGAGATGCGCTGAATGTCGGTCGATGTAACGGGGCGGCTTTGCTCCGCTGCGCGAGTCAACGCAGCTAGTGCCACAGCTCGGACGGTGCTCTTCATGTCGTCGGACCACGAAGATTCAAATGTATTGTTACGGAGTGTGGTGAGGAGATACTTGCGGAGATTGGCCTCAGTATCCTCAGGGATCGCGTATCGCAACTCTCGAAGCCAGGTGAACGCCAACGCGGTAAAAGCGCTCAGGTAGGGGTTCACATGCTCGTCGTCTGCTGTGTAAAACGACATGCCTCCGTTGGGCGCCTGGTGCTGTGATGCAGAGGCCAAGGTCTGAGGTATGAGCTCTTTGGCCTCGGGCCAGGAAAAGTCCGCAGGAAGAAACCGCTTGAGTTCAATTGCGTATGCAGCCATGACTGCCTTTGATAGCTTCTGCTCCCAGCACTGGTACGGATAGTCGCGCATGTAACTAAATGCGCCATCGAGTGAGCCCAGCAAAGACGATGATATCACGGCCCCGATCTCTCCCTGATGTGGATCTATCGTCGTGGGGATCAGAACTGGTTGCTCGACGTTGGCGCCCTCAGTTGTCCCGAAGGTCGCCACGCTCTGGGTCATAGTCTTTGGTAAGACCGGTAGTGTGACGCGCAGGGCATCGCTATCTAATCCATCGGATGCTTTTAACGTTATGTGCGCGTGTCCTTCCTTAAGCGCTTTCGCAGGAATTGAGATCGGATAGCGTTTGAAGGGCTCAGCATACAGCGAGAGTTTTTGCGGAGTGACGGATATCCTATCGCCCTCTCCGACGGCTTCAATCGTCAATGTTCGTGGTCTATCGGTGCGATTCATCACCGTAAATACAGCGGTGAAGGTGTCTTCACTTCGAACCTGATTCGGGGTTGCCGAGCGCACCTCGGTGTTTTTATTGACTGTGAATCGCGTCTCTCCTAGTCCCATTCGGTCCTCGGGAGAAAACGCCATAACGAAGACTCGCCAGCCGGTGAGATTGTCTGGTGCTTCAAATGAGAACGAGGCTTTTCCATCGGGCCCTGGACGGATTGAGGGATTCCAGTAGCTGACGTACTTGGTGATTGAGCGCATCTCGAGCTTGCTGCCCCCATCTCCTCCAGGGTTTGCGCCCTTCTTCTCGAAATTCTGACGTCCGAGGAGCATCTTCATAAGATTGTAGTTGCGTACATCGAGTTCATCGAGTGAATAAAATCCGCGATACGGATCGAAGTACGCGCGTCCGGCGGATAGCAGGTCAAAGACCGCTTCATCGAGCACGGTAACTGCGTATTGAAGTGGTGCAGAATCGGGGCCTGATGGGAGCGATAGGTTAACGGTAACGGCTTCGCCGGGCTTGTAGATTGTTTTGTCAGGTATAGCTGAAACTGATATCTGTTTGGCTGGATCGTCTACAGTAATCTGAGCATATCCCATTCGGAAGGCAGGTTTGCCAAGGTCTACCTGCCCCTCAATTGGTTTGTCGACTCTGGGAGACATAACCGTAGCGGAGAAAAAAAATCCAGGGATATGGTCACGGGTCACCGGAACTTCGATGATTGCTGACGGATCGGCGATCGTCTGGTGCCACGATTTTTGGACGCCGTACCGCTCAACGGTAAGGAGGGCTTGGGAGGTGGGGAATGGGTTCTGAATCATAAAGCGAGCGACGTCGCCGACCTTATAGGAGGTCTTCTCTGGGATAATCTGTAGCTGATTATTGGTTTCAGTTGTCCAGACAACATCGCCACGCCCCGATGCCCAACGTTCAACCGTGCTTGCATGCTCTCTGCCGTGTGTATCGCTGACGCGCGCGCTGAAACGGTAGCGACCCGGTTTGTTGGGAGTGAATGAGCATACTGCGGCTTCCGTCCGTGCCGTAGCCTCGCACGTGTCGATCGTTACCCATGTCTTGTCGTAGCGATTGGTGTAGGCGTTACCCGCGCTCTTAACCCGAGCGACCTTGACATCCTCATATTCAATTTGAAAACGTATCGAGTCACCTTGAATAAGATCGCCGCGATCGTTAACTACAAGTGCTCGTACAGATGCGGCCTTCCCTGATTGCAGTATCCAATCATCTTGGGTAATGCCGACAAACTTATCACGGCCGATAAATCTAGCTTGAGAGAGGGATGAGACAAGCTTTCCGCGATCGTCGCGAACGGAGCTCTCGACGAGTAGGCTGCCGTATGGGAGTGGGACGTCCCGCAGTTTAAAAGTGGTAGATAGATCGCCCTTGGTATCAAGGTGATCGTCAGTTTGAGTTGCTGTATGCTCTTCCGTAGAGGTTGAGAACGTAAATCCTTTTGCTCGCGAATCGCGTGGTATGAGTTCGGCACCAACCACACGAGCAGAAACGCGGACACTAGCTTCGGCATACGGACCGCCCGCATGGAGTCGCGCCTCAGTGCGTACATGAACTGTATCATCTGGCCGAACCTCGCTCTTTTCGAGCTCTGTAGACACCTTAAAGGGGGCAGGAGTGAAATCGCTGATGAGAACTCGCAGAGGTCGCCAACTCTGTCCAGTGCTTGGTGATGAAAGAACGAATGTATACCAACCAACCGCCCCGTCACCGCGCGTAGTAAATTCACCGGCAAACGAGCCGAACTCCGAGAGTGTCAGTGATGGGACCCTCAGTACGACCTTGTCGGTGGGATCCTGAACCTCGAGCGAGTATCCCTCGCGTGGGGCAGCGATGAATCGGTCGTTGTTCTGGTCGCGAACCCAGAGGGCAAATTGGATGGTATCACCGAGTCGATATAGACCTTGCGCAGTTGTGCCCCAGGAATGGATGTGACCGTGCTGAGGTTGGGACGACGGATACACTTCGCCGTCATACACTTGATAGTCCCACGAGAGAGGGACCAACGCCATCTCCCCACCCTTTGTCACGTGGATAAAGAGTCGTGGTTTAGCATCGTCCCACTGGCTGACATACTGAACCTTGGGATCGAGGGAGAAGAGCCCCGGAAGGGCAGCAGTTCCATTGTGATCCGTCACAGCTGCTGCGAGGTTGGTAGGAGTTGCGGACAATTTGGTAAGGGTATCAACAAATACTGAGACGTTGGCATCACGAATCGGTTCGCCGGTGGTCATCGATGTAACCCAGACGAGTGAATTAAAGTGGCCGACTTTAGCGTGCACTGCATACGGAGTTACCTGAGCAAAGAAGCGCTGCGTGTTGTCGTACTTTTGAGGTGGTGCACCCGTAACCGTCCCGTGGATGATACCGGAGCGACCACGTAGCATCGCGCGAATGTCGATTGGAAACGGATAGGCTACATTTGGCGCTGTATACGGATGCAGGAGGGTGCTCAGCTTGCTTTGCACGCCTTGTGAGGTGTGCAACGAGTATGCCAGAGATAGGGTCTCAATGTTGTTAACAACAACCGGGAGCTTTGAATCGATCGTTTGTTCGAGTACTGCATGGTGATTGTCGAGCACAAAACGGGCTGCACGATGGTCGGTGGTAAATGCTACTGTGGCATCCTTTGTGAGCGGGCGCTCGAACTCATCCTTCAGAGCGCCGGCTGGAGCAGAAAATGTGTATGTGGTGTTCGCCTTTAGGCCGTAAGGTAGGTTGAGGTAGTAGTGCTGGTTTTTCCGGTTTGCCCGGTCGAGCTCTCCGCCCGATGGAGTGGATTCCCAGGGATCAAAATCAGTGCGCCCGCCACGCAGATCGGGTTGCGAGGTGAAGGCAGCTGCTACTTTCTCTTTACTGATGGGAGCATTGAAGGTCAGTTGTATTGCATTGAGGGGATCGCATCGGCTCGTGATGACTTCTCGTCCTTGGCCAGCTCGCACCAGTACTGTTTTTCCCTTGAGGTCGCGACAGGTAATCCCGACAAATGCAAAATCTGAGAAGGTGTGGAATGAGGCGATCGTACGTTTCTCGATCCCCTGCTGAGAGCCGCGGGTCGACACAAGGCCGGGCGAGACTATGAGCGAGACAGCTGAATCCGCCGGAAGATCTTGAGCCGGGGCGATGCTCCAATGCTGACCTACTTCCTGTGCATTGGCATCGTTCTCTGGCTCTGGCATGAACTCCGTAGCGACAACCCCGAAGCGCCTTTTCTGTGAGTCTTCAAAGTGCAGCGCTGCTGATAGTGAAGCTTGAGCGACTGCCTGATTCGTTTTGAGCCTAAGAGAGGGACGTGTTGGGGTTAGCCACGCAGTAAACCAGGAGAGAGTGATCGCTGGCCGCGCGGTTGTAAAGGACGTCTTGTACGGGGCAACCAGAGTAAACGACGTAGTGCTATCGAAGATTGTGGGGACTGACACCGAGTAGGTTGTGGCGGGAAGGGGGGCATTTACAGCGCTCAGCGTGCAGGTGAGGGCTGATGTGTTTTGCCAGCGCCACTCGCAGGCTAGAGGTGGGGAAATAGAGATAGAGACCTCCTTTGTAGTTCGTTCCATCCGTCCCAGGGGCACAACCGGTCTATCGAATTGGAAGACTATCTCGGATCCGGTCTCCGCATCCTGGTTGCTCGGTGCCACTCGGAGTAGCGCCGCCGATCGACTACTATCTGCGGCTGGCTGCGCGCTCGTTGGCGTTGAGTGAACAACGAGAGAAACGATACTTAGGCAGATAGCGCCAAAGCAGGATATAAAGCGAGTAAGCATTGGATTCCTTGGTGTGTAGCCATAGTTACGGGATGGTCTCCGGTGGGACAGGGCGGCGCCAGAAGTTTCGCATGCAGACAGTCGAAAATCCACGAGTTTGGGGGTTTTTCTCACGCTGACTCTGCGACATTTACTCAGGCTGTCGTGATCGTAACTGCATGAGTTTGCCAGGTTTTTTAGTTCTATTGTCGGGGCGCACAAAACGTTCAAGTTCTCTACTCAAGAGACCGACCCTCCCTTCTATGCAGTTGAAGTGGTTTGTAGTTCAGTTGTTCCTCCTCAATACGATCATCTTTTTCGATATACCGCGAGTGTACTCGCAGGAACAGCGGCTTGTATTCGAGGGCGCAGTGATTTCGGCACGCGGAAGGACACAAGCCCTCGCTGCTATTGATTCTGGGTTGGTCGGCATTATGCCCCAAGACAAAGTTGGAGAGTATCTCGGCACGGGAGCGATACTGGTTACCTCGAAGGAACGCATTACTTCACGGAGCGCGGGCGACGATACTCCCAGGCCCTACTCACGGAAGCTCGATCCCTGCAAGCGTGCAAAAGAGCGCCGGTGGATGAAGAAGATCCTTGGGAGGTATCGATGCGAATCGAACAACGCGTATTTCAGCGCAGCGCTGCCAAATGATACCTACTACAGTAGTCAGTATGCGAGCAGCTTTATGTCATTGCCGGCTGCATGGGATAGTACGACCGGTTCGTCTGATGTTATAGCGCTCGTCATCGATTCCGGGGTGCTCTATACGCATCCAGACCTAGCGGGAAATATGTGGAAAAATCCGCGCGAGATAGCTGGTGATGGAATCGACAACGATAGTAACGGGTACATCGATGATGTTCACGGTATTAACGCGATTCTCAATACGGGTAATCCTCTCGATGATAACGGGCACGGCACTCACTGCGCAGGGATACTCGGTGGTCAAGGAAACAACGGGCAGGGGGTGACGGGGGTCGCGTGGAATACAAAGATCGTAGCGGCTAAATTCCTCTCAAGCTCTGGGAGTGGGAGCCTCTCAAATGCGGTAAAGGCGATAAACTACGGTGTAGCGTTGAGACGTGCAGGCAATGCGATCGTTGTGAGTAATAACTCATGGGGAGGAGGAAGCTATAGCAGCACTCTGGCGGCCGCTATTCAATCTGCTGGCGATGCAGGGATTCTTTTCGTAGCTGCTGCTGGCAATTCAGCATCAAATAACGACACGACTCCTTCGTATCCGAGCAGTTACTCAAGTGATAGTATAGTTGCTGTAGCTTCGACTACTTCGTCAGGAACCCTGTCGAGCTTTTCGAATTATGGAGCTACGAGCGTTGATATCGCCGCGCCTGGCTCTAGCATTATCAGCACATACCTGACCGATGGCTATGCATACCTGAGTGGTACCTCAATGGCGGCTCCGCAGGTGTCAGGTGTGGCATTACTAGTGCAGTCGATTTGTAGCGGCAGGCTCACTCAACAGCAGGTAAAGACGGCGATCCTCTCCTCGGGCCAGCAGTATCCAAGCCTCAGTGGGAAGGTTCTGACATCGGCTATCGCCAACGCATATGGGGCGGTCGTAGCAGCGCAGGCGTACTGTCCGAGTTCTTCGACTCCTACGGCGACCGTAACGCCGACTGTAACGGCAAGTGTAACGCCGAGCGCCACAAATACCACTATACCCACAAATACCTCTACACCTCCGACTGTCTCTCCTTCGCCCTCTCAGACAGCAACGCCAGTCCCCGCAACTGCGACTCCCATCCCGTCGACTGCGACTCCGGTGCCTCCTACAGCAACTCCACTCCCCATCGTCACCTCTCCACCCCCCACTGCCACGTGGACGCCGGTGGTGATTCCGCCAACGGCAAGTTGGACGCCAACGCCTAATGCCGCTCCTGGTCGCCTAAGGAGACCCCAGTTTGCGGTGTCACCGAATGTTATCCGCGGGGAAGCTCCAGTTCTCATATCGGTCTCTGAAGCATGGAGTGAGACTAGAGCTACTTTGAGAGTATTTGGTCGAGATAATCGGTGGACGTATGCATGTCCAACTATGACCCTTCCACTGATGGCGGGAGCAGCTACTCTCAATGCGCAGCTGCCGGCATCCGTTTCAAAGTTGAATGTGCTGCAGATGTTTGCGGTGGTGAGAAATAACACGATCCAAAAACAGGTAGCGATAGCAGGTGCAAAACCCTCCAAAGATGTTCGTGAGGGACAAGCAGCATTTTCTCAGGTGTGCAGTGCGATATCGCGAGCGGTGCGCGCAACCGTTACACAGCGCCGGGCTAGCTCCGTAAAAGGGAAGTAGTGGGTGAGGGTGAGCGTCGGCGAGAGGAGCCGGAGATAATTTCCTGTCCGCCAGGACAGAAACCGGAGATAATATCCAACAAAAAAGGTGATCGCTACCCTGCGAGTCTCTCTTCAATAAATGCGTTAAGACTTTTCTTCTTTTTCCTCGCTTGAATAGCGAGTCTTTTGTGCAGTTCAGGATCTATTCTAATAACGAGATTACCTGAAAACGGTTTTTCTGGTTCTTCACCCTTTTCTTCACAAAAAGCGAGGTAATCATCAATAGATTCCTTAAATGCTTTTTTGAGTTCCTTAACTGACTTTCCTTGAAATGTAATCACATCTTTAGTGTTGATAACTTCCCCGTGGAAAATCTCAGCTTCGTCATCATAAGCGATGCTTCCGTCATACCCTTTATATTTCATAGGTTGTTCTCCTCTGGCGTAATATTCGCTGTTGTCAAAAATCTTCGCATTGAAACCACTGCGCCTTTATCGGTTTCTTTTCTTGGGTGAGGTCGGTGGAACACTGCTTTCACATCATTAAGCGATATTCTCACCCGTGAACCGCTTCCTTCCGTAATCTCAGCACCCAAGGCAATCAGCATCTTCTCGATATCTTTCCACTGAATATTGGATCTTACAGGGGTAGCAAAAATATCTTGTAAAACTTTGAGATGCCTCCCTGACATGCTTATTCCTATGATATCAAAAAGTGATACTACTTTCCACTCTAATTTTTCTACAACTCACTTTAAATAACTTCCACTTTGTAGCATTCTTAGCGATACGCTTTTGAAGTGGTGTTTGTGATTTTAATGAGTAATCTCGATAGATTAAGCACTAACATAGGCAGGGTATAGAGTTTCCATCCCTGGTTTTCCATCCCTGGTACATACTAGATTTAAACCTTCATAAATTCAGTAGTTTACCCTGGCGTCAATACTTTATTTATTAAACAAGTGCGTGACAGTCAAAGCATCAGCTCAAGACTTAGGTCAAATGGCGCGGTGGTAGTACGCCGCAGTTCCTTTGCGAGGGGAGGCGGCAAAGTAACCCCGCAACAGAGCCTTCCAGAGCCTTCACAGAGCCTCTATACCTCTAGACTCGACCGCTTGAACTGGTCTATAGCAGTACAATGCAACCGAAAATCGTTTACACGCTGTTTTTCATGCTTGCGGCTGTCATCTTTACCCTGTCGCCTGACACGGCGCGGGCCGAGGCTAAATTTAAGGTTGGGATTCCATTACCGCTAACCGGGGAAGGCGTGATCGAATTTGCGCAGGAGATTCAACACGCATTCATCGTTGCAAACGAGATTCTCGGCAAGGGAAGGTTCGAGCTGATCTTTGAAGATGATCGATGTGCTCCGCGTGAAGCCATAACCGTTGTCCGTAAGCTGCTCGATTTGGATCGCGTTAATGTTATCACCGGCGGCTATTGTAATTCCTGTCTGTTCTCTTCCGCGCCCTTATATAACAAAGCGGGCATTCCGGTGATTACGCTCGCTACGACCGGAGACAGGCGGGGCATCGGCCCGAAGATCTTCCGCATATTTCCCTCAGATGATCTGGGTGTCCAGCCTCTAATGGCGGTTGTTTCACAGCGAACTAAAAAGCTTTGCATGGTATCCGAGCTGGAGCCTTTCACAGAACTCGTTTCGCGAGCCGTCAAGAAGACTCTTAAGGCAAAGTATTCACACTTGGAACTTTATTCCCTCGATCTTGACTATCCGGTTTCGGATTATCGCCCGGCGTTCCTCAAAATGTCAGGACAGAAGTGCGACGGCTTGCTATTAAACACCACCGGCGAGGGGCCGTTAGTTACTGCGGTTAAGCAATATCTGGAAAGCGGATCGCCGATTCAGATGTACGCACTTTATTTTCCGGACTCGACCTTCGCTCGCGACGAGCTCAAAGAAAAACTTAACGGCATTATCTACTCCAATCTTCCGCGCAATCAAGAATTGGCAACGGATGCGACCAAGGAATTTTTTGCTCTTTATGAGAAAAAGTTTGGTCCGCGAGAGACATCTCAGCCGTTAAAGTTGTTAACCTTCGAGGCATTTCGTCTAATTGTGGCGGCGTATGATGCGAGTAAGCCGCTGGACCAGTATCTTGAGAAGGGGAAGAAAATTTCCGGGGGCGCGCTTCAAAATTATTGGTTTGATGAAGATGGGGCCGTGCAAGGTGTGCCGATTAGGGTATTTCAGTATCGGGATGGCAAGGATGTGATGTTGTCTGAGAGCCGGTTGGAATAGGCAGTTTCACGACTGGTCGAGGGCGCCAGCTTTTCGATTAATAAGGTAGATGGGAGGCGCGCTCGCCTTTCTAAGGAGCTCCAAGCGCTTCCGCTAGTCAGATAACAAATCGCTGGACCGGACCGGGACCCAGTGTGATCGTTAGCCCCATGAAGGTTGATTACTCCGCCTAAGTCTTGAGGCTCTGGTGCGAGGCTCTGGTGAGGCTCTGGTGCGGGGTTACTTTTCCGCCTCCTCTCGAAAAAGAACTGCGGCGTACTACTACCGCGCCATTTGACCTAACTCTTGAGCTGCTGTTTTGACTGTCACACGCTTGCTTGATAAGTGAAGCATTGGCGCCGGGGTAAACTACTGAATTTATGGGGTTTAAATCTAGTATGTACCAGGGATGAGGGTACCAGGGATGAGCTCAGTTATGTGGGATCGATCTATTCAAAACTGGGGTCAGTTATGTGGGACGTAACAATCAAGGAGCTCAAGCGAGAGGCGCTCTCAAAATTGAAGGCTCCAGAGTTGTCGGCGAGCGATATTGAGAATCCGCGCCAATCGGTTCTTTTTCTTGAGCAGCTGGATCTGGCTGGACTGCGCAAGCAGCTTGACACCATTCCTGACTACCGAAAGATCCAAGGTCAGTATCCACTGACATCGGTGCTCGCGCTCATTATCGGCGCTGTGTTGAGTGGCGCGACCAATTCAGCGCAAATATCACGCTGGATTGCTGAACTCTCGCGTGAACTTCTCCGAAGCTTGGGGTGCCGCAGGGCGCCGTCTAATCCAACCATCTGGCGGGTACTCACCAAAGTTGACCACTGTGCGTTGAAGGAGGTGTTCTGTGAGTGGTTTAAAGCGCAAGCGACCAAAATCCACGTCGACAGGACCCTCAAGATTTTGAGCCTTGATGGCAAACACCTTCGAGGTACTGAGAAAATGGCTGGCTGCGAGACCAATCTACTCACCCTCATCGAGAGTATCTCAGGGGTGCTCCTTGATCAGGTGCTCGTGGGTGAGAAGACCAACGAAATTCCGCACGCTGTTCCGATGCTCGAGGCTGCTGACCTTGATGCTGAAACACTTGTCACTGCCGACGCTATGCATACACAAACCAAAACGGCTGAGCTCATTCTAAAAAAAACGCTCACTACGTCTTCGCCGTCAAAGGGAACCAGGGGAATCTCGAAAAAGCCATCCTCGAAGAGACGCCTAAGGAGAGTTGGTCACTACCAACGGGTAGTACGGAGCTTGGTCATGGACGAATAGAAACCCGAACCATTCAAGTAGCACCTCTGGCGCCTGGAGAGCTCTGTTTCCCAGGCGCTCGTTCCAGACGCTGGCGCAGGATGGGAAGGCTGTTCGGACTCTCTCAAGTTACTAGGATGGTCAAAGGAACGTAGTGTAGTAGTATTGCGCAGGAAGCTAAAAGACTCCTTGGTTCTTGAGGCAAAC